>NZ_CP138990.1:3492701-3822742 GCF_044594915.1 Winogradskyella sp. R77965
AACCCAATTACAAAACTAGCAATCGTATAAAGTGCAAAACTGGTAAAGTCACCAGATTTTAAAAACACATGGTTTTCATAAGCAAAGGTTGAAAACGTGGTAAACCCACCACAAAAACCTGTTGCTAAAAGTAATGTTTGACTTTGAGATAGGGTTTCATTTTTTGCCGCTAAACCAAGTATGATTCCGATAAGTAAACTTCCTACAATGTTGGCAGCAAACGTACCGTAAGGAATTCCGGTTTCAGAATTATTAAGCCATTTGCCTATGATAAAACGTAAGGCACTTCCAAAACCACCACCAATAAAGACTAATAAGAGTTGTTTCATATATTTTTATTCCACTACAGAATGTTTAACTGTCAGTTCGATCATAGTCGAGAACTGATTTCATATAATAGCATCTCGACTACGCTCGATGTGATAGAAAGGAATATCTATCTTACTGCCACATAAATTTCAGTAATCCATTCAGCAGGATTTGGTTTGCTCATAGGATCTGAAATATAAGTTTCTAGCATTGGACCAGCTTCAATCATTTCCAGATTGTTATCAGCAATATATTTCATAGAGGTTTCCCAAGCTTCTTTTAGATTGGCGTAATCACCTTTTAGGACTGTTTTTACCGCTCTAAAAGATTCTAATTTACCTGTTAATATTTCAGGCTCATTAGAAACAATTTTGGAGTTGGTTGGTATAGCACACGAAAATATAACCGCATCGTTTTCTTCGTCCCACTTATGATATAGTATAAAAGGAGGTCCAGCCATGGTTACATTATTTGATATCGCGTAGGCTCCAACCTTAGGAAGCATTTCTTTCATATTTTTTTCAAAATCACTGAATTTGCAAGACATTGTATTATAAAGATAATACCCTCCACTGTGTTGAGTCACACCTTCAACGTTGATGCTATACACTTTCATTTCAGCCTGTACAACACTATCTAGTTTAAATAAACCGCGTTCAAAATCGGGTCCTGTTTCAGACTCAATAGAACCGGTAAATGTTGTAAACAATTTAGTGATAAAGTCTTGCTTTCCTTCCATATGCCAAGTCACTTTAGTGCCCTCGTCCGAAGGTTCAAAAGTCCAGTCTATATCAGCATTCGCTTCAAAAGGTTTAATGAATTCAATTTTTTGAGAAATAGCAGTATTTGCATCTGCCTCAAGAGTCGTCATTGAGCCTTCACCTAATATCTCACCAATCCAGCTATAACCAGCGTCTTTTCCGACGGTGTTATCTGAATAGGTTAGTGTAGCGTCTTTATCTTGTTCTAACCACGGGGAAAATTCTGGCCATTGTTTAAAATCATTAACCTTGTCATAAATCATGCTTACTGGAGCTTCAATAGTTCGGCTTCGGCTAAATTTATAATCATTGGGTTGTACAGCAACATAAATGGATAATCCTATAATGAGGATTAACAGTAGCAATAGAATGTACTTTAGGATTTTCATGATTGATATATTAGTTGTTTATCAAAGATAGTAATTTTATGATATGTTATATAAATATTACCTTTGTATATAACTCAATAAAATGTACTAACTCATGAAATTAAAATCAATCTTCGCCATCTGTCTTATTGCAGTATTTGCTTTGTCTTGTAAAGATGAAAGCAAAGAAATTGCCATTGATGGAACCAAGAAAATGTCCGAAACTAAGTTCGACTATAATGTTGAGCAATTCGCAGATATTAAAATTTTACGCTACCAAATTCCAGGTTGGGACAACCTGAGTCTAAAAGAACAAAAATTAGTATACTATCTTACTGAAGCTGGTTTGGCAGGTCGCGATATGATGTGGGATCAAAACTACAGACACAATCTTAAGATTAGAGAAGCTTTAGAAAACATATATACGAATTACAGCGGAGACAAATCATCGGATAATTGGAAAGCTTTTGAAGTCTATTTAAAGCGTGTATGGTTTAGTAATGGTATTCACCACCATTATTCTAATGATAAGTTGAAGCCAGAATTTAATGCAGACTATTTAAATGAATTACTCGCTGCAACCAACACAAAACTAGAAGGTGAAGCTTTTGATGTTATTTTTAACGACAAAGATGCTAAAAAAGTAAACCAAGCCAAAGGAGTTGATAATGTCGCTTTATCTGCAGTGAATTTTTACGGACCAAATGTCACCAATGCTGATGTTGAAAGTTTCTACAAAGCTAAAACATCACCAGATCCAAAACGCCCTTTGTCTTATGGATTAAATTCTCAATTGGTTAAAGAAAACGGAGTTTTAAAAGAACGTGTTTATAAATCTGGAGGACTTTATGGTTCTGCAATTGATGAGGTGGTTAAGTGGTTAGAAAAAGCACAAGGTGTTGCCGAAAATAAGGAACAAGGTGATGCTATAGGTTTGTTAATTGAATATTACAAAACAGGAGATTTACAAACTTGGGATGATTACAATGTGGCATGGACAGCAGCAACGGCTGGTAATGTCGATTACATTAATAGTTTTATCGAAGTGTATAACGATCCATTAGGTTATAGAGGTTCTTACGAAACGATTGTACAAATCAATGATTTTGATATGTCTAAAAAAATGGCTGTACTTTCTGAGAATGCACAATGGTTTGAAGATAATTCTCCATTAATGGACGCACACAAAAAAGCGAATGTTGTTGGTGTAACGTATAAAGTGGTGAATGTTGCTGGCGAAGCTGGTGATGCCTCTCCAAGTACACCAATTGGTGTGAATTTGCCAAACGCAAACTGGATTAGAGCCGAAGTAGGAAGTAAGTCAGTATCATTAGGAAACATCATCAACGCCTATAACAATGCAGGAAGCTCAGGGCGTTTAAAAGAATTCGTTCATGATGATGAAGAATATGAATTAGAAGAAACCTATGGACAACTTGCGGATAAATTACATACAGCATTGCACGAAGTTATTGGTCATGCATCAGGGCAATTAAATCCTGGTGTTGGTGAGACTAAAGAAACGTTGAAGAATTATGCATCTACTTTAGAAGAAGGCCGTGCAGATTTAGTAGGTCTGTATTATTTGTACGATTCTAAACTACAAGAGTTAGGCTTAGTAGAGGATTGGAAAAAAGTAGGTATGGCTGCATACGATGGTTACATTAGAAACGGGATGATGGGTCAGTTGATCCGATTGAATCTTGGAGATGATGTGGAAGAAGCACACATGCGAAACAGACAATGGGTTTCAGCTTGGGCTTATGAGCAAGGAAAGAAGGAGAACGTTATTGAGAAGGTGACCAGAGACGGAAAAACCTATTATAATATTAATGATTACGATAAGTTACATGAGCTTTTTGGACAGCTATTACGAGAAACACAACGAATTAAATCCGAAGGTGATTACGCAGCTTGTGAGGCTTTAGTTGAAGGTTATGGAGTAAAAGTAGATCGGGCACTTCATGCTGAGGTTTTAGAACGTAATAAGCAATTTACATCTGCACCATATAGCGGTTTTGTAAATCCGGTTTTAGTACCAGAAATGAATGATGAAGGTGAAATTACAGCAATCAACGTAACACAACCAGAAGGTTTCCCACAACAGATGTTGACTTATAGTAAAAACTATAGCCATCTGCCAGTAGTGAACTAGATTAGAATTCATATGAAATAAAAAAAGCACTTACAGAGATGTAAGTGCTTTTTTTATTATTAAGATGAGCTTGGATTTTTCAATGCATTGAATCAATCAGTCATCTTTTCAAATAAAACTTTTGCCTTTGCTTTAGCCTCGGTATCGAAATAGAGCTCATAACCAATTAAGAGGGTCACTCGTTTTGTCTCCCCTTTTTTAATCGCTATAGTTTTAATGATTTTTCCCTTTTGTTGAACTCTAATAGAGAATTCTTTTTCGCCTATATTTTCGACTATTGCAAAAGAATTCTGTCCGTAAAATGGGTTTATAGCACCATCTTGACCTTCACCCTTTCCTGTTATGCACATGCTTTGTGAAGCTTCTAGTTCAAGTTCTGCTTGGGCTTCCATATTAAATTGTGTAAACAATGAAAGACAACATATTAAAATCAGTGTTTTCATAAGGTTTTATTTTTTATTGAATGTTATAAATAAGATATGTACTAAAAAAGCACTTACCGCAATGTAAGTGCTTTTCCGTTCATAGCAATTTTATCTCTAAAATCGCGTCGCTATTAATCAATCATCATCAATCAACCAAAACATAATTAATAACTATGTAATAATGCTCATAACTAACACTATTATAAACTAAAAACTCATTATTTAGGCATTACTACAGTATCGATAACATGAATCACGCCATTGTCAGCTGTGACATCTGTTGCAGTAATTTCACTGTAATTTCCTGCTTCGTCTTTCAACCAGATTTTTCCGTCTTTAGACATTACAGTTAATACCGCTCCGTTTAAAGCTTTCACCTCTACTTTTCCGTCTCCTTTTTTCAATGCAGCAACAACATCGCTAGCCATTAATTTTGAAGGGATAACGTGGTACGTTAATATATTTGCTAATGTAGATTTGTTTTCTGGCTTTAATAAATTTGCTAAAGCATCTTTATCGATTTTAGCAAAAGCATCGTTTGTTGGTGCAAATACGGTAAATGGTCCATCTCCTTGTAAAGCTTCTACTAAATCTGCTGCTTTTAAAGCGGCTACTAAAGTTGAAAAATCTTCATTTCCTACAGCTACATCTACTAATGTGCCCTGAGCAGTTGCTGTTTGGTTAAATGTTAAGGCTAAGAATGTGGTTAAAATAAAAACTAATTTTTTCATGATTTTTTAAATTATTGGTTAAACTATTACGGCACTTATTTCGTTTTTGAAGTGCTTTCATCTATATTTACACAGACACGTTTGCTCTGGATGAGCAACACTTTACTTTTAGGAAATCTTTAACATTAATGCAAAACGATAACGCACTTATTCAACAATTAAAAAACAGGGATGAGCGTGCGCTGTCAGTTTTATACGATAAGTATTCTGGTGCTATATATGGAGTCATTATTAAAATGATTCGCGATGAAGGCAAAGCACAAAATCTTTTACAAGACACCTTTATGACGGTTTGGGATAAAGCCGAAAAATACGATGCTGATAAAGGCCGTTTTTACACTTGGGTGTACCGCATTGCAAAAAACAAAACGTTAAATGTGCTCAGAAAAACAGATCCGCTCATCCAAACGGATGATTTTAGTGTACATACTAATAAAGAAGATGCTATTAGTATAGATTCAGAGTATTTAGAACTCAATGGAGCGGTAAAAAAATTAGAAGATCACCACAAAGAAGCCATAGAGCTCGTTTACTTTAAAGGATTAACGCACAGAGAAGCACATTTAGAAATGGATGTGCCTTTAGGTACGTTTAAATCTTACGTGCGCCAAGCCTTAAAGCAGGTTAGAGACACCTATTCCAAGACCTTAAGTCTCATATTACTAATACTAAATGCGCTATGATGATGGATAAGAAGACGCTGTTAGAAGATGGATTATTAGAGCAATATTTGCTCGGAGAACTCAACGCAAACGAATGCGATCAGATTGAGCAAATATTGGCATCTGATGCTGAACTGAAAGCACATTTCGATACCTTAGAACAAGATTTTGAAACAATCGGCTTAGAAAATGCCATTATGCCTCCAGCTGCAGTAAAGTCAGAATTATTAGAACACATTAAAACCTCAAAAACGAACGCTCCTAAAGTAGTGACGCTAAATAAAAAGAGCAATACTAAATTTTATTTGGGCATAGCTGCAAGTGTTGCTGCGCTATTAATGGTTGGTAGTTTTTGGATGTACTCGCAGCTCAATGATGTAAAAGAACAATTGCATATTGTTGAAATGAACAATACAGAGCTCAACTCAACGATCGAAGTTTTAAATGTAAAGCTAAAAGAGAATAATGCATCGTTCAACGCTATTGTAAATCCAGATACAGAACAATACATTTTAAAAGGTAATGCGTCTTTACCAGAGGCGAAAGTGGTGAGCTATGTCAATCATCAATCAAAGTCGGTGATTATTAATACAGAACGTTTACCAAAATTAGATGCTGAGCACGACTACCAAATGTGGGCAGATGTAGAGGGAGTTATGATTGATATGGGAGTGATCTCTAAAGATAAAACGATTATGACCATGGCCTATATCGATGATGCCGAATCGCTTAATATTACCATAGAACCTGCTGGTGGAAATGATCATCCGACAGTTGAACGTTTAGTGACCAATGTCTATCTGAGATAATTTTATGGTGTTTTTCTAAGACCAAAGGAGATTCATAAGAGTGAATTAAAATGAATGACTTAATTCAGAATATTATTCGTCAATTACAGGATATTCAATCTGGTAAACTCTGGATTGGAAGTAGCTATAATAGTAAATTGAAACATATCGACCCTGAACTTGTTTTTACACGACCTCACGAGCATATGCATAGTATTGCAGAACTCATTTCGCACCTTACATTATGGCGAAAAGAATGTATCTTAAAAATCGAAACAGGAAAAGGAAGTAAAACAGATGATTGTGAGGAGAATTGGCTTCCTAATGATAAGCTTAAAGCGATTGGTTGGGAGACCTTAAAATCTGAATACGATAATAGCCTATTAATGCTCATTGATTTACTCAACGCAAAAGACGATGATTTCCTTTCGGTAACATATTATGATACAGATTTTAAAGACTATTATGACTATGCCTTTGTTTTAAATGGTATGGTACATCATGATATTTATCATTTAGGCCAACTAGGTTGGACTATTAAATTCTTAAAAGACGCACAAAAAAGTACCTGATGAATTCGACTCAACCAATTTTTAAATTTACAGGTTTTTTTATCATAATTTTGTTTGTACTAATAGGTTGCAAAGATGAGCCTGAGGTCATTTTAGAAACCGATTTTTGCTCCAAAATACATAGAGACGATAGTATGTCATTATCAAAAGAATTAGAAGACATTGCAGAACAAATGACCACCAAGACAGGTGTTTACGTTTTAGAAGATGGTAGTGGTTCTATGGTGGCTAGAGCATGGCTCACCGAAAATGCTGAAGAGACCATAGATATTCAATATTTTATTTTCTCTACAGACAACGTCGGACTAATTGCTTGTGATTATTTGGTAAGAGCAGCAGATCGTGGAGTAAAAGTGCGTATTCTAGTCGATGATATTATGGTCGATGCAGATATACAAGACATATTAACCTTTGCCTCTCACGAGAATATTACCGTAAAAATTTATAATCCTGGTGTTAATCTCGGGAAAAACATCTTAGACAAAATACAAAAGTTTGCTACCGATTTTAGAGCTGCTAATCAACGTATGCACAACAAGACTTTTATTGTGGATGGTAAAGTGGTCATTACAGGAGGGCGTAATATCGCAGACGAATATTTTGACTACGACCACGAGTATAATTTTAGAGATAGAGACATTCTATTATTAGGAAAAACGTCTGAAACCGTAAGCACGTCTTTTAATCAGTTTTGGAATAGTGAACTCAGTGTAGATGTAAATACCGTCGTTGATGAAGACCCTAAACATGCAGATGACGAAAATAAGTTTGAAAAACTGCATGAATATGCTTGTAATCCAGCAAATTTTTGGCCACAAGTAAGAGAACGTATCGCTGCATTACCAGAAACTTTTGAAATCATAAAAGCCTCAGGTAGATTAGTATGGTTAGATGATGTTGAATTCATCTCAGATGATCCCGGTAAAAATGATGGAGAAGATGGTTTAGGTGGAGGAGGCATCTCAACGACTGCCTTAGTTGATTTGGTTAAAAATGCCAAGTCCTCGATTGAGATACAAACCCCTTATTTAATTACCACCGAGTTATCTCAAAACCTATTTAAAGACGCTGTAGATCGTGGAGTAAAGATTAGAATACTTACCAATAGTTTAGCGTCCACAGATAATGTAGAAGCCTTTAGCGGTTATCAAAAAGACAGAAAAACATTATTAGAAACAGGAGTAAGAATCTTTGAGTTTAGACCAGATGCAGAAGAGCGTACTAGAATAATGACTGGTGAATTACAAGAACAATTAGAGCATAAACCCATATTTGGCTTGCACTCAAAGTCTATGGTTATAGATGATAAAATAACAGTCATTGGTACCTTTAACCTCGATCCAAGAAGTGCTAATTTAAATACAGAATGTATTGTGGTTGTAAACTCAGAACAGGTCACCAAAGGGGTTTTAGAAGGTATGGAGATAGAGTTTCTACCCGGAAACTCTTGGGAAACCACTTTAGATTTTAACCCAGATGCTGAGGTGGATAACTACAAGCGTTTAAAAACCTGGACACGTAAGATTTTACCTAAGTCTATTTTGTAGTCCTAAAATTCTAATCTTATTTTTTTTTGAAATATACGTAGTTCTACGTATAGATTTCTTGATGTTATTGTTTAGCTTTATAACTTATAAAAGAAACTAAAAAGTTGTGTTATCCCTTAAATATTTTGGGATAAAACAAACAAAAGTTATTATATAACAAGTTCTCTACAAGTTTTAACAAAACACTAACCAAAATTTATAATTATGAAAAAATTATTTTATTTATTAATTGCGATTTCAATCGCTTCTTGCAAAAGCATTAAACCTTCCGATATTAATCCAAATATTGAAAAGGATTCTGCAAAAGAAATTACTGATGTTTCAGAAAAAATTAGTTTTGAATTGGACTCAATTCTTAAAGTAACAAAAGGGGAAATCCAAATTGAACAAAAAGGATATTTTCAAGTTTGCGCAAATGTAAAAGGTTGGCAAAAAATAACTGAATTTAGAAATCAAAGTAATTTCTTTATGGACGGAAGTCAAGCTGGTTATTGGTATTCAGACAATAAAAAATTCGATATAGTTGGAATAAAGCATCGAGATGGTCGCCATCCATTTCCATATAAAAATGCTATGGCATTGATTGTTGCAGTTCAAACTGTTTCAAGTGGACAAGTAAATTATTATGAATTTACAAGAGATGAGTTTGGTAATTTAAATGATATATGGATTGGTGTTTCTAATGGCTTGATTCGAGTTTATGGAATGGTTAACGATTGGCAGGCTCGAGGTTTAGGAGACAATAGAGGCTGTTTAAAAGTATACGCAGGTTATTGGTAAAAAACCTGTAGAGAACACCGTGTATAATTCATTGCTAGTTAAAGCCTATCTACGAAAGTCCTCGCGGTCTTTCTATTCGGTTTGTATTTGCTAAATTAGTTACTGAAACACGCAACGAAATCAAACACAAACACGTTACCTGTAATTTATGAAAAACATCCTTCTAATCATTATAGCCTTTACAATTATCAGTTGTAAATCTCAAAATCAAAAGTCAACTGAAAAACTTAACGTTCTTTTCGTTGGAAATAGCTTTACTTTTTACCACGAAATGCCACAAATGGTTCAAACAATGCTCAATGAAACAAATCCAAATATCCAAATTCATCAAAGTACTTTTCCCGGTATGTTTCTTCTCGACCACCTTGAAAAAACAATTATATCAAGAGATGCAGAAAGTATTAATGTTCGAAAGAAAAAGGATACAGAGGTCACAGAAACCGAAATAAAATTGTCTGAAAGAAAATGGGATGTTATTATTTTACAAGAGGGAACTGTAAGAGTGATGATACCTGAATTAAGAAATTATAAAGTTGACTCTGCAATAAAAAAAATTAAAGCATTTGTAAATAATCCAAATTGCAGATATATTTTATTCAGTACTTGGGCTTCAAAAAGTGAATATCCATTAGAATATTGTTATCCAGGTATGTTAATTGACCTGACATTAGAGAAAGAAGAAGAATATTGTTCTGAAAACATAGAAAATTTGGAACAGCACAATGATATTATTAATTCAGTATATCAAGAATTAGCAGATAATAATAAAATTGAAAGGTCAAATCACACTAATCTATTCTTAAATATTCGCAAAGAGCATCCTGAAATTGAATTATTTGATGATTCATTTCATCCTTCAGTTTACGGTTCTTTCCTAAGTGCTTGCGAATTTTATCAACTCTTAACAGATAAAAATGCCAGTGGAATAAAATATAATGGTGGTATTGAATCAGATTTAGCTGGAATATTAAAAAAAACAGCAGAATAAAAACTACAGGTAACATCGTGTATAATTCATTGCTAGTTCTAGTCTATTTACGAAAGTCCTCGCGGACTTTCTATCTGTGATTTATTTGCTAACTTTAATGCTTAAACACGCAACGAAATCATAGACTAGACCGTTACCCACAATGCTGACCTATCCTGTACAAAATCTAAACTAAACATTAATTATGTTTAAAAATAAAATTGATATTGTTTTATCCTAGTAAATCTTTACAAAGAACTTTATGAGATAGAATAATTGATCATATTTTATTTATAAGCCTAGTAAAAAACATGGATTTAAACTATAATTTTTTAAACATTATAATACTTTTTGGAGCGATACAAGGGTATGTATTATGCATATCAATTTACAATAGAAAGGAAATAAATAAAGTATCGGTTTTTATGTTTATTTTGTTCTTATTCAGTTTAGCTTTTTTAAACATGATTTATGCTTTTCTAGATTTAAACTTATTTCAATATTATAGGCCATTGCACTTATTCCCTTTTCCTTATAAATGGCTAATTGGACCAGCATTCTACTTTTACATTAAAAGTCAGTTAGTTGATAGAAATGAGAATCCATCTTATAAAAAGGAATGGTTCTTATTTATTCCAGCCTTATTATATGGATGTGTAAGATTATATTGGTTTATTATCTCCGTTAGTGAGAATAGTTATAGAATAACACAAGATATAGTTGATTCAAATTATTTTAGAATTCAAGAAGTCGCATATTTATTATATACTATAATTCTTGGAATATTAGCTTTTATGTTCTTAGTTAAGAAAAAAAGAGTCATTAGCAATCAACCAAAAACAATAAAAACTATTGGTTGGTTAATGGGTTTTATTATTCTATTTATAATTATACATATTATAGCTGTTTTACTTTTTTCAATAGATTTAATAATCCATAATGGTCAAGAAACATTTCAATTCTTATATCCTATCTTAATTATTAACGTTGCATTTATTTACTGGATTGGCATTATAGGTTTTACAAAACCAAAACAATTGTTCAATGTTTTTAAAATCGAAAATACATTTAAAAAAGAGATTAAAGAAAAAGAGATTTCTGAGAAATTAAATATAGTAATCCATGAGAACGAAGTTTATAAAAACCCAAGTTTAACATTAGAACAATTGGCTTTGATAATAGAAATTTCGCCTAGAGAACTCTCAAAATATATTAATGAGATACATCAAATGAATTTTTCTGAATTCTTAAATTTTCATCGCATCGAAAAAATAAAAGAGCTATTAATTTCTCCTGATTCCAAAAAATATAAAATTGTAACGTTAGCTGAAAATGCGGGTTTCAGCTCAAAATCCTCTTTCAATGCTATCTTTAAAAAAATGATTGGCGTAACTCCTTCTACGTACAAAAAACAACATTACAATAAAAAATAAAACGTCCAACATACAGTATATTGGACGTTAAACATCTCCTATATTGTGTTTTAACACTAATAAATATACATCTTTGTTGTAACAAAACATAGTTACCCACCATTATGAAAAAACCTTGGAAATACATTTTAGTATTCTTTCTGATTTCAAATTCATTCACTTCTTGTGCACAAAAATCAGAAACCGAATTGACTCTCGATAAAATAATTGAACATGCAGAAAATAATTCTCTCTATCGAAAAAATGTAGATTGGACTTCTCTCAAAAAAGAAATGTATGCTTTGGTTAAAAACGCTGATTCTGTTTCTCAATTAAAACCTGCTCTTAATTTAATGTTGAAAAAGTTGAATGATACTCACGGGCGTGTTTTTTACAATAATCAAGTTTTATCGTATTATAATGGAGAAATAAAGGAACATCAGAAAAATATAGATATAGCCATTTACAATGAAATTCAATCAGGTCAAGTCTATGAATTCAAGGCTTCAATTATTGAGAACGATATTGGTTATGTAAGAATTGTTGGACTCCCAGTTGGAGATAATGAAAAAATGTCATCCGAAATCCAAAATTCTATTTGTGAGTTAATTCAAAAAGGTGCTAAAAAATGGATTATTGATTTAAGATATAATGGAGGTGGAAATATGTTTCCAATGGTTGAAGGAATATCAAATATTATCGGAGATGGAATTGTTGGTGGTACAAAAGGTGTTACAATACAAGAAAGTTCTGTTTGGCAAATTAAAAATGGAGATTTTTTTTATGATGAACAAACAGTTGCATTAGAAAATAAATGTCCAATTACAGACAAACAGAAGGTTGCAGTTCTAACAAGTGTTTATACCGCTAGTTCTGGAGAAGCTTTAGCTGTTATTTTAAAAAAGCGTGTAAAAACAAAATTTTTCGGGAATATTACAATGGGAATGATAACTGCAACCGATTGGAAACAAATAGACAGTTTAACTGCAATGTCAATATCTGTTAGTTATTATAAAGATCGTGAGAATAATCTATACAACCAATATGTTGATGTTGATGAAATTATTGAGTTTGAGCCAAAAGCAGAAATAAACAAAGACAAAGGAGTAAGTCGAGCAATTGAATGGTTAAATGAACAGAAATAACTATGGGTAACACCGTGTATAATTAATTGCTTTGGCAAGTGCTTATTTGGAAAATTCCTTCGGAATTTTCTATCTATGATTTGTTTGCTAACTTAGTTGCTTAACCACGCAACTAACCATACACAAACACGTTGCCATTAATACCTAAATGAAATTAAACTATCAACTTACTAACTCGGATTTTTTAGAGTATCAGCTATATACATCTTCAAAATCTGAATCACATAAAAAGAGACGCAGGAATAATAGATTTATAGGTCCAATTGTAATAATATTATATGGACTCTACACAATAAAAAAGGATGAAAATTATGCTGGAATAATCATTTCAGGAATTTTAGCAATTTTATGGTTTTTATTCTATCCCAAATATTCTAAATCAAGATACGAAAGACATTTCAAAAAACACGTTGAGGAAAATTATATAAATCGGATTAACAAACCTGTTGAAATTGACTTTGATGAAAATTCCGTGAATGCCAAAGACTTTACATCTGAAAGTAAAATAATCGGGACTGAACTCAAAGAACTAATAGAAACGAAAGATCATTTCTTCATTAAACTGACAACTGATTTATCTTCTGATTGTACCGAAACACTCGATTGAAAATCAAACGGAATTTAAAAAATGTGTGACTGAATTAGGAGCTGAATATGTTGACGAACTGAATTGGAAATGGAAATAAAAGTACTAATGGCAACACCGTGTATAATTAATTGCTAGGTCACTGCCGACTCACGAAAATTCCGCTGGAATTTTCTATCTGTGATTTGTTTGTTAACTTAGTTGCTTAACCACGCAACTAACCTTACGCAAAATCTGTTAGCCCCTCGCTGGCGCTCGTTTGTAACGAGTGCGCGTAACAGTAAGCAAAACAATTAGAATTTAAATCCTTAACGGCATTCGTAACAGACAAGCGCCAGCAGTTTTAGAAAAACCTAGTAAAATTCTGAGTTGAACTTCCTTGAATTTACAATAACAATTTTATCCTTAAAATAGTTTAAATTTGAATCAACTTTCAATTTAATTGATAATGAAATTCTTATTCAAAATATTTATTGGTGTCTTACTTATTTTTGTGGCTTACCTATGTTTTGCTTACTTCGTAACATATAGCGAAGGAGTTCGATCTGGTGATTTAGTTAAATTCAGTAAAAAAGGGGTGATTTTTAAAACATGGGAAGGGAAATTGAGTCAGGGTGTATCAGAGGAGTTGCAGTTTAATTTTTCTGTCGAAAAAGGTGACCAAGAGGTTATAGATGAACTTCAAAATCTTCAAGGGACATTTGTGAAACTTACCTATATTGAACGCTATCAAAGCCTTTTCTGGTTAGGTGATACCAAATACTTTATTAAGAAAGTAGAAAAAATACAACGATCTGAGTAACGACATTTTAATTTATATTGAAGATTAATCGTCCTTCGCTGACGCTCATCTGTAATAAGTACTATAACTCATAACTACAATTCAAGAACCCATGATAAGAAAAGTTACTACACTTATACTAATAGCAATGCTTTCAATGATATCGAATGCTCAAGAGAAATTCGAAATTACTAGAGAAAATAAAACGTCTGAGCATGAGTTAGGTCTAAACAAGTACTCATTTGTGCATCATGTTTGTCCAGATTCATTTTTTATGACCGAATTATATCATAATTTAGATTATGATGAAATGGCAACCATTGTTAAGGATGTTTATGAAGGTGTGACTTTTAAAGAGAATGTTCTGGTTACTCATAAAGACGTAAAACCAGCAGCAGCAAAGTTGCTTTACTATGTTCAAGATAGCCCAAAAGCAGGAAATATCTTTATCATGTTTACTAATTTTAGCAATTCAACACGTCAATTTGAAGAGAAACCAGACCCAAAAGATCAGTTAGCACGCTGGTATTATCTTAAAGATGATCGTTTGGTATATAGAAAAGATGTGTTTTCTGCTGAAACAGAAAAACTGAAGTTAGAATCGGATCGAAAATCGGATATCATTAAGTATTATTTATTTGATGATAATGCGGAGAACGATGATAAAATCAAACCCTTAATTGACGAGATATTAAATGCGGAAGATGAAGGTCCTGATTATTATTTTGCAAAGATTTATCAGATACAACACTATTTAATGAATAATGAGGTTGAGAAGGCAGGAAAAGCTTTAGAACTCCTTGAAACTTATTTTGCTTTGAATATGGAAATCCCAAGAAATCAAAAAATTTATCTTCTTATGTTAAAGGCAGAGTATGAAGTTATGAAACGATTATAAACTAAAGCTGTTTAAAATTAATTATTAGAGATGAAAATAGAAAAATACAATCAAAAGTTATTAGCGGTTTTAGGGACCGTTGCTGTACTGTTTTTAATGGTTGGTTTAATAGCATTTATTATACTTTCAATACAAGATTATAATAGATTTAACCATGACGACATTGAAACGGGCATATTATCAGAAGAAAAAATTGAAGCGCTGCAAAAGGAGAATAAGCGAGAACAAGTCATCTCTTATGAAACTCCCAAACTAATAGATACGTTAAATTCAATTTATATTATTCCTGTTTCGCATAAAACCCTAAATGAAAAAGAGGATATTAGTGGGCTTCTAAATGCATATTCTGGTGCAGAGGAATTTTATGAAAAGCCAGACAAAAGATATTCTAGAGGATTTTATGGAGCTTTTAACAATGTGATTATTTATAATCCAAAAGCTGGCACAAACAAAAAGCTATTTGATAAGCGTATAAATTTTAACGACATCTACACGGAGTATTTTGACAGTGAGATTCTATTACTGATCATGGCTTCTGAAAAGGATACATACAAAGATGGTGTAATAAACCTAAATGATTTTAAGTCAATTTATATCTATTCATTTAGCCAAGATAAAATTGAGAAAGTTGGAATTGAAGGTATGGATGTTCACGATTATAAATTTGTAAATAATAGCAAAGATTTGATTATCGAATTTGGAATAGATAAAAATAATGATGGACAATATGAAAAGTATAATGAACCGACTTTACTAAAGAAATATGATTTTTTAAGTGGGCAATTAACTGATATTGTTGACCTAAAAATAAATTCGGAATTGCAGAAAATGTTAGAAGGAACAAAAAAATAATCTGTCAGAATACAATAACATTAGTATAAGTTAGCTTATTAGAGCATAATTAACCTGACTTTATTCCAAACAAGCACGCCAACTCTCGTATCTTGCAGTAATAAACTAGCTTTATGAAACTTAACTTATTATCCTGCGATGCGCAGCGACCAGATAAAAGAGCCATAGCCAAATGTATTGTGGAGATTTCAATATCCATAAATACATCATTGGCTAATGAACTTACAGATATACTTTTAGAAGGCGACGCAGTAGATATTGAGGTAAACGATAAAAACTCAGGTTCTGCTTTAAGAGCCTTACGCAAACTCAGTATTGATTATGAAATTATAGAAGGATGAGCAAACGTAAAAATTCAATTGAAATTAACAAGGCTGTATTTCGAAAAATGGGCTATGAACTCATTGACACTATTTCAGATTTTCTTGATACGATTTCTGAACAACCAGTCACAACATCTAAATCTCCAAAAGAATTACAAAACCTATTAGGTGATTTATCATTACCAAAACAAGGAGTGCCAGCAGACCAGTTATTAGCATCGACTTCAAAATTATTATTTGATAATTCACTGTTTAATGGTCATTCTAAATTCTTTGGCTTTATAACATCATCTGCTGCACCAATTGGAGCGTTAGCAGATCTGTTAGCGGCTTCGGTAAATCCAAATGTTGGTGGCCAAATACTAAGTCCGATGGCAACAGAAATAGAAAAGCAAACCATTAAATGGTTAGCAGAATTTATTGGTGTCTCACCAAGCTATGGAGGCGTTTTAGTGAGTGGAGGCAACATGGCAAATTTTACGGCATTTTTAGCAGCAAGAACTGCAAAAGCGCCTAAAAATATTAAAGAAAATGGGCTTTCTAATAATTCTAAACAGCTAATAAGTTACTGTTCAAAATCTACACATACTTGGATTGACAAAGCGGCAATTTTATTTGGTCATGGCAGTAATTCAATTCGTTGGATTGAAACAGATTCATCAAATAAAATGAATATTAATAGTTTAGAGCAAACTATAAAAGAAGATTTAGAACAAGGGCATCAACCATTTATAGTTGTTGGTACTGCAGGAGATGTAAGTACTGGTATTGTGGATAATCTAGAAGCTATTGCTACTATTTGTAAAACACACGATTTATGGTTTCATATAGATGGTGCTTACGGAATTCCTGCTGCAATTATCCCTGAATTAAAGGAGCTGTTTAAAGGTGTTGAAGATGCTGATTCTATTGCTTTAGATCCACATAAATGGTTGTACAGTCCATTGGAAGCGGGATGTACTTTGGTGAAAAACCCAAAACATTTGATTGATACTTACAGCTCACATCCCGAATATTATAATTTCAGTTTAACCGAAGAAGGAGGTTCTCTAAATTACTTCGAATACGGACTTCAGAATTCTCGCGGATTTAGAGCTTTAAAAGTGTGGCTAGCATTACAACAAATAGGAAGTGAGGGATATGTAAAGCTCATAAAAGAAGATATTGAGTTATCTAAATACTTCGCTGAATTAGCAAAAAACCATCTTGAACTAGAGTCTATAACTCAAAATTTGAGTATTACTACACTTAGGTATATCCCTGAACATCTCGAACTGAAAGGTGAAAAAAGAACAGAATATTTAAATACGCTTAACGAATCATTAGTCAATACATTACAAGCAGGTGGTGAACTCTTTTTATCTAATGCCATAGTCGAGGAACAATATTGTATGAGAGCATGTATAGTTAACTTTAGAACGACAAAAAAAGATATTGAAGAATCCGTTGACATCATTGTAAAAGAAGGTCGGAAAATTCACTTAGCTCTAAAGAAAAGTTAGATTGAGCATTAGATTTGATTTATCCCAACAAATCCTCTAAAGCAGGTTTCAAATTAGCAAACTTAAAATTAAACCCTTCAGTTTCAATTTTTTGAGAACTGACACGTTGGCTTTCAAATAAAAGCATGTGCATTTCACCCAAAGCCAGTTTCATAGCAAACTTTGGAATATTCGGTAAAATTAACGGACGGCTTAAAACACGTGCTGCTGCTTTAGTTAATTCTTTATTGCTTACTGCATTTGGCGCTACGCCATTATAGATACCTTCAAACTTGTTTTGCAAGGCAAATACAAAAAGTGCTGCTAGATCTTCAACATGAATCCAGCTTTGCCATTGTTTGCCACTTCCAAAAGCTGCTCCTGCACCAAGTTTAATAGGTTTCACAATTTCTGGTAATGCACCTCCATCTTGAGCTAAAACCAAACCAATTCTAATTTTTGCAACTTTACAGCCCAAGGCTTTAAAGCCATCAACTGCGTCTTCCCATTCGTTCACTACTTTGCCTAAAAAGGATTCTGAAACTTCAGAATTATCTTCTTCGTAGTAATTGACTAAACTTGTTGGGTAAATACCAATAGCACTTGCCGAAACGACGTGGTCTATTTTATAATTATGGGTTTTAATAGTGTTTTGTAAAAGCGTTGCTGTTTTAGTTCGGCTTTCTAAGACTTCTTTTTTGTACTCATCTGTCCAGCGTTTAGAAATAGAAGCTCCAACCATATTAATGATCGCGGAAACACCTTTAAAACAGTTGTGGTCTATCTCGTTGTTGTTTGGGTTCCAGTAAAAACCTTTATAGTTATCTTCTTTACTAAGCTTAGATTTTGAAGTAGTTAAATAGTGAACATTTATGCCTTTAGCATGACATTGTTTTACAATTTCCTGCCCAATTAATCCTGTCGCTCCTGTTATTAAAACCGTCATTTTACCTTTTTATGTAAAGATACGAAAGGATAAAATCTTGGGTGTAGACTTTAGTTAGGATTTAACGTTTACGATGATATCATCTATAAACTGTTTTAATAAATCCACATCTTTTAAACCAGCTTCTATTTCAAACTTGCTATTTACATCCAAAGCATAGCAGTATTTGGAAGCGGGACTTTTTTGAAATGCTTTTATTTTTTCAACTTCATCGATACCTATACCACCACTTAAAAAATAGGGTTTTGTTGATGGATAATCTGTGAGGACATTCCAATTAAAGGTATAACCGTTTCCGCCAGGTAATTTTCCTTTGGTATCGAATAAGTAATAGTCACAAACGTCTTCGTAGTCTTTTAGAATAGAAAAATCAAATTTGTCTTTAATACTGAAAACTTTTATGATTTCAATTGAACTGTCATTGCGAGACTTTTTTGGAAAGTCGCGGCAATCTGCCTCTTGGGATGAGATTACGTCGTCGCTTCGCTTCTCATAATGACGTTTTAGTTTAGCGCAATACTCTGGTGATTCATGTCCATGCAACTGAACGGCTTTTAGATCGAATTCATTAATTTTTTCTATAACAACCTCTAAGTCTTCATCCACAAAAACACCTACTTTTTTTATGTTATCTGATAGATCAGGAATACTTGTGTTAAAATGTCGTGCTGATTTTTCGTAGAATATAAAGCCTAAGTAGTCTGGTTGCAGATTTGCAACTTCAGCAGTATTATATTTCATGCCGCAGACTTTTAGTTTCATTTTATTCTCGCGAAAGCGGGAATCTCACCACACTTCTTTTTTTTTGTCATTCCTGCGAAGGCAGGAATCTATTTACTTTTATCTTTATTGTGGATTCCTGCCTTCGCAGGAATGACAGTTATTTATTCAATTTGTTTATAAACGTTTTTGCACTTTCCCCTGGATTATCAGTCTTCATAAAATTCTCGCCTATTAAAAAGCCTTTATAACCATAAGGTTGTAATTCTTTAATAGCTTCTACTGAACTGATGCCACTTTCTGAAACTTTTACAAAGTCATTAGGAATTTGCTCACTTAATAATTTTGAAGTTTCTAGACTCACTTCAAAGGTTTTAAGATTCCTATTATTAACACCTAACATATCCAATGAAGGCATTATAGACTTTTGCAATTCTTCTTCGTTATGGACTTCGAGTAAAACATCTAAATCAAGACTTTTTGCCAGTTTTGAAAATTGTATAATCTCTTTCCTAGTCAAAATAGCTGCGATTAATAAAATAACATCAGCTCCGTAACTTTTAGCTTCTAAAACTTGATAATCATCAATGATAAATTCTTTTCTTAAAAGTGGGAGATTACAACTCGCTCTTGCTACTAGTAAATCGTCTAAAGAGCCACCAAAGTATTTTCCATCGGTTAAAACGGACATACCACAAACACCTGCGTTTTCATAACCACGAGCAACGTCTTGTACATTTAAGCTTTGGTTTATGACAGATTTTGAAGGTGAGCGTCTTTTGTGTTCTGCTATAATGCCTGAGGTGCTTGCTCTTAAGTTCTGAGCCATAGAGTAGGTGTCACGTTCAAATAAAACGGATTGTTCTAATTGACGTATCGGAATTAGTGATTTTCTTAAATCAACCTCTTTGCGTTTGTCTTTTACTATTTTGTCTAGGATATTCATTTTTTCAGTCTTCAGTCTTCAGTCTTCAGTCTTCAGCGAGCAAACTGCTTACTGTGGACTGCTTACTGCGAACTTATTTATTACTCAACTCAATCAATTTATCTAAACTCGCTTTCGCGTTTCCACTTTCTAATGACTCTTTAGCCATTCCAAATCCTTCTTTATGTGAAATTTGTTTCGCTGTTGCTATTGCTAACCCTGCATTTGCGCAAACGACATTATTTTGTGCTTCGGTTCCTTTTCCGTCAATTATTTTGGTAAATAGGTCTGCAGCTCCTTTTACTGTATGTCCACCAAAAATAGCAGATTGTTCTATTTGCGAGACACCCAAATCTTGAGGTTCGAATAAGGTTTCGGTTGCGTTTGATATCACTTTCGTTTTTCCAGTTAATGAAATTTCATCATAACCATCTAAAGCATGTACAACCGCATAATTCTTATCTGTTTCTTGATATAAATAACCATACAGTCTCAATAATTCGAGATTAAACACACCAACCATTTGGTTTTTAGGAAATGCTGGATTTACCATTGGTCCTAACATGTTAAAGAAGGTTTTTACTCCTAATTCTTTTCGGATAGGCGCCACATTTTTCATTGCTGGATGAAATAATGGAGCATGTAAAACACAAATACCGGTTTCGTCTATACTGCGTTTAAGAAAGTCGATATCATTGGTGAATTTAATGCCTAAATATTCCATCACATTAGACGATCCACAAGCAGATGACACTCCATAATTACCATGTTTAGTAACCTTAACGCCAGCACCTGCTGTAACAAAAGAAGATAGTGTTGAAATATTGAAGGTGTCTTTACCATCTCCACCTGTGCCACATAAATCAATGGTGTTATAACCTTCTAGATTAACAGGAATACATAGTTCTAGTAAAGCATCCCTAAAACCTCTAAGTTCTTCAAGCGTTATGCTACGCATCATGTAAACGGTTAGGAATGATGCAATCTGACTTTGATTGTATTTCCCTAATGATATATTAACTAAAACATCTTTGGCTTCTTCTGCTGAGATGCTTTCTTGGTTAATGAGCCTGTTGAGTAGTTGTTTCATAGTTCTATTGCTTCGTCAGGTCGAGTGAAATTCTTTTTTAGAATTTTGTATCGAGACCTAATGCTTCTCGATACAATTTTTTCATGCTTCAAAAATCACTCGAAGTGACGTTTTAATTATTCAACCAATTTTCTAAAATCGTTTTTCCATTTGGTGTTAATACTGATTCAGGATGATATTGTACCCCTTTCACATCGTAAATTCTATGTCTTAGCGACATAATTTGCCCGTTTTCGTCATAAGATGTTGCTTCCAAACTATCTGGTAAGTCTGTATTTACCACCCAAGAGTGGTAACGGCCAACTTCAAAAGTTTTACCAAGTCCGTTAAAAAGATTTTCATCATCAACAGAAAGTGTAACGTTTGTGGCTACACCATGGTAAACCGTATCTAAATTCTCTAGAGTACCTCCAAAGACTTCTCCAATGGCTTGTTGTCCTAAACACACACCTAAAATACTTTTAGTAGGAGCATAGGTCGCTATTATTTCTTTTAATAAACCAGCTTCATCAGGAATTCCTGGACCAGGTGATAAAACGATCTTATCAAAGCTATCCACTTCCTCGATAGTTAGTTTGTCATTTCGTTTTACTGTTACATTACGATCTAAATCCTCTAAATAGTGGACAAGGTTATAGGTGAAACTGTCGTAATTATCTATTACTAATACTTTTTTCATTTTATGCTGAACTTGTTTCAGTATCTAATTCCGCGTTAGCCGGAATCTTAATTAATTAAATTTTTTTTATTTCTGTTCATTTTGCCTTGATGCAAACTGCGAAGCACATCATGAGCTCCACAAAATAAACATCCGCGAATAAACGAACCAAAAAATCACAATCAAAATTAGGAAATTGCTAAAGCAACATTCACTTTCAGAACTTCGTGCTTGAGGCTGCGCCTCGCATCTTCGTTCTTTCGTTAATTATTTCTGAATTTTGATGATTCCGACTTTGTCGAAATTTGGGACTTTCATATTTTTTTACTTTTGTTTTAAACCCTAACATATTTTTATTTGCTTACTGCTTACTCATATATCCTTCGCCTGCTCAATAGCTTTTGTTAAAGCTCCAAGCTTATTATATACTTCTTGTAATTCACTTTCTGGATTAGATTTAGCTACTAATCCTGCACCAGCTTGCCAGAATAATTTATGATTTTTACTTAAGAATGTTCTAATCATTATGGCATGATTAAAATTACCTTCAAAATCCATAAAACCAATGGCTCCTCCATAATAGCCTCGACTTGTTTTTTCATATTTTTCAATAAGTTGCATGGCCATATGTTTTGGCGCTCCGCTCAAAGTTCCTGCAGGAAATGTGTCTGCAACCACTTGCATAGTGTCTGTATCTTTATGTACAGTCCCTGTAACCTTACTGACTATATGAATAACATGAGAAAAGAACTGAACTTCTCTATAATTTTCTACCGTAACGTTACTTCCGTGTCTGCTGAGGTCATTTCGTGCTAAATCGACTAGCATCACATGTTCACTATTTTCTTTTTCATCCGCTATTAATTTCTCTGCTATTTGGGCATCCTTTAAGTCGTTTCCAGACCGTTTAAAAGTGCCAGCAATGGGATGAATTTCAGCTTTGCTATCACTAACAATAAGTTGCGCTTCTGGTGAGCTTCCGAATATTTTAAAATTCCCATAATCAAAGTAGAATAGGTATGGAGAAGGGTTTATACTTCGCAATGCTCTATATACATTGAATTCATCACCACTAAATTCTTGAGAAAACTGTTTTGATAATACAAGTTGAAATACATCACCTCTTGCACAATGTTTTTTTGCCAACTCAACATGTTGTTTGTATTCATTATCAGTAAGGTTAGACTCAATTTCTCCTTTTGGATTAAAATCGTAAGAAGCATACTGTCTGGTCTGAATTAACTGTAAAATCTCATCAATATTATTTTCAGTATCGAAACAATGTGCAAAAATATAAGCTTCATTTTTAAAATGATTTATGGCAATAATATTTTGATAAACTGCGTAATATATCTCAGGGATTTTTAAAGAATTCTCTTTTTCCGAAATTTCAATATCCTCAAAGTATTTTACTGCATCGTAAGCTGTATAACCAAAAATACCATTGTTTATAAACTTAAATGTATCATTCGAATCGACTTTAAAACGCTGTGTGAATTTGTGAATTTCATCAACAACACCATCGTTATCTATAAAATTAGATTTAGAACTTCCATCTGGATACGTTTGCGAAATAGTTCCACCTTCAACTTTTATTGAGGCAATTGGATTACAGCAGATGTAAGAAAAGCTATTGTCATTGGCATGATAATCACTACTCTCTAATAAAATACTATTAGGAAACTTATCTCTAATTTTTAGATAAATGCTAACAGGAGTAATGGTATCTGCCAATATCTTTTTGTAATGTGTGTATAGACTATATGTTTTCATCTTTATGCTGAACTTGTTTCAGTATCTCGTTTAAATTAAAAAAAGGCCTGTCGTGAATGACAAGCCTTTTTTTATATGTTTTACATACCAAGGGTTATTTCACGAACATGCGTTTGAGAAATTCCACCACCAAGTATGATTTGTTATTGTTTTCATTTGAATGTCAAATATAGAGATGATAATTCGCTTTTTCAAACAATTTATCTTTAAATATTTATTTTTATTTAATGTAAGATAGAACATCCTTAATCTATGATTAGTGATTTAATGAAGTTTTGAAATAGATGTTTAAATTAATTTTTTGTTAATTATTTACAGTGGTGCAAATTGATTAATAACTTTATAACATGAAACCAATGTTATTTATACTTTTATTTTCAATTTTATCATGTAAAAATGATACATCAGGTTCTGAACTTAATGAGTCTAAGGATG
The DNA here is from genome assembly GCF_044594915.1 of Winogradskyella sp. R77965. Lineage (GTDB taxonomy): Bacteria > Bacteroidota > Bacteroidia > Flavobacteriales > Flavobacteriaceae > Winogradskyella. The sequence continues at coordinate 3,516,792 of NZ_CP138990.1, forward strand.
TGTTAGAAACCACTGCAGAGGTCGTCGATATATCTGATATAGATCTAGATATTTATGATTACGATGGTATAGAACCACTTATAAATATAAAGGACGACAAGATTCATGTAGTTAATTTTTGGGCAACATGGTGTGCACCTTGTGTAAAAGAGTTACCTTATTTTGAAGCTATACACCAAAATTATAAAGATAAAAATGTTGAGGTCTTATTAGTTAGTTTAGATTTTCCTAGGGACTATGATAAAAAGTTGAAACCATTTATGAAAACTCAGAATATCCAATCTAAAGTTGTAGCGCTTGATGATACAAATATGAATAGATGGTTACCTATGGTAAGTGAAGATTGGTCTGGTGCATTACCAGCAACTATTATATATAGCGGTGAGAAACGTCAATTCTATGAAAAGTCGTTTACAAAAGAAGAATTAGAATCTGAACTGAAACAATTTTTAAGCCTATAATGGGCATTTGGCAACTCCCAATTTTAAAGTGCCGAAAAGTTAATTTACATAAACGAAACAATTCTAAAAATTTAAAATCATGAAAAACTTAAAATTACTTGCAGTTATAGTGTTAGCACTTACATTATCTGCTTTTACAATTAATACTGATGGTGAAGGCTACAAAGTAGGTGATATTGCTACCGACTTTAGTTTAGAAAACATAGATGGGAATAAGGTATCTTTAGCAGATTATAAAGATGCAAAAGGTTTTATAGTAATATTTACTTGTAATACTTGTCCTTATGCAGTTGCGTATGAAGATAGAATTGAGGCCTTAAATAAAAAATATGAAGGTAAAGGCTATCCTGTTATTGCAATTATGCCTAACAATACTGATGTTAAACCTGGTGATAATATGGAGGCGATGAAAACCAGAGCAAAAGCAAAAGGCTTTACATTTCCGTACTTAATGGATAAGGGACAGAAAATCTATCCGCAATATGGTGCAACCAAAACACCACATGTATATATTCTTGAAAAAACAAAAAAAGGAAATGTTGTAAAGTATATAGGGGCAATTGATGATAACTACAAAGATGCTGCTGCAGTTACTGAAACTTATGCTGAAGATGCTGTTGATGCCTTATTAGGTAAACAAGAGGTAAAGGTAAAAGAGACTAGAGCTATAGGTTGTTCTATTAAGGTATAGTTTAGTTATTACTGTTTTACAGTATTTCTGTTAAAATTTAATCCGGAGTGTAACACTTCGGATTTTTTTACGTCTATATCATAAGGAAATGTTAATTTTGCGAGAGTAAAAATTATAATTATGGCGGACTTATCGCAAAATGATTGGAAAAAACAGTTGGAAGAAGACAATAATTCAGTTGTTTTAGATGTTAGAACACAAGATGAAGTAGATGAGGGAATTATTCCTAATTCAATTCATATAGATATTTATAGAGGTCAAGGTTTTATCGAAGAAATTGAAAAATTAGATAAAACTAAGCACTATTATGTGTATTGCAGATCTGGAAACCGAAGCGGACAGGCTTGTGCAATAATGAACCAATTAGGTTTTGATAGTGCCTTTAATTTAGAAGGTGGCTTTAATCAGTGGGAAGGAGAAGTGTCTCACTCAAATTAGCAGTAATCATGAAAAAATTAAATATAGTCTTATGTCTAATAGTAGCTATTGGTTTTGCTACAAGTTGCATAGACAGCAAAATTGATAATGCAGAAGTAAAGTTAGTTACCGCTGAGGAGATGCAATCTATATTGGAGTTAGAGGATGTACAATTAATTGATGTTAGAACTCCAAATGAATATGAAGAAGTTCGTATTGCTGAATCGCAAAACATAGATTTTCAATCACCAACTTTTGATGAAGACATCACAAAACTAGATAAAAATAAACCAGTAATTTTATATTGCAAGTCTGGAAGAAGAAGTGCCAAATGCGCTAAGAAATTAAAAGATGCCGGTTTTGAAAAAATATACGATTTAGATGGAGGAATTTCTAAATGGAAGCATTCCGATAAAATAAAGATTGAAGTAAAATCTTAAGTTATATCAACCGAACTTCTAGTTCGGTTTTTTTTATACCTAAAATAAAATAATCTTAATTCCTAAGGTTTTTATAAATTATACGACTGTTAACCATTAATAAAAACACATCTCTTACATTTGTGTTTTAACATTGTGTATATGAGCTCAAAAAAAGTACTCCTACTTTGCCTTTTGGCAATTTGTTTTTCATTCAATTTGTACGCTCAGGAATTAGAACCGGTAAAATGGGAATCTTCTGTTGAGAAAATTTCAGAAACCGAATTTAATCTTGTTTTCTCGGCTACTATTGATGATGGTTGGTATATGTATTCGCAAGAAGAACCTGATGGTCTGGGACCTTTACCTACTTATTTTGAGTATAAAAATCAGGATGGTAATTATAAGTTAATTGGTAAAACACTTGAGCCTAGTGTGAAGTCAAAATTTGACAAAGTCTTTGAATTAGATCTTAAAAAATTTAGTGATAAAGCTGAGTTTAGTCAACGTATAGAGTTAATTAAATCAGATTTAAGTGCTCTTGAAGTTAGTATAAATTACCAAGCCTGTGATGATGCAAAATGTATTATGCTAGATAAAGTGTTTAATTTATCACTAGATGGTTCGGTTGTTAAACAGAAAGAAGTATTTATAAACGAGAGAAGTAAACAATTAGCTGAGGAGCTTAATCTTAATATTACAGGTTGGGACAAATATGAGAAGCAAAATGTAGAAGGTAAGAGTTACTTTGCGATATTTTTTCTCGGATTTTTAGGTGGACTCATTGCCTTGTTAACACCCTGTGTTTTTCCAATGATTCCGCTAACGGTCTCGTTTTTCACAAAAAGTTCTGGAGATTCCAAAAAAGGACTATTTAACTCCATCTTGTATGGACTTTTTATCTTTTTAATCTACGTAATCTTAAGTATTCCTTTTCATGTTATGGATTCCTTAGACTCTGGAATTCTTAATACCATATCTACAAATGTTATACTAAACATTGTATTTTTTATCATTTTTGTTGTCTTTTCATTTTCCTTTTTTGGCTATTTCGAATTGACCTTACCACAATCATGGAGCGCAGCAATGGACAGTAAGGCTAACAAAATTGGAGGCTTTATGGGCATTTTCTTTATGGCATTAACTTTAGCAATTGTATCCTTTTCTTGTACTGGTCCAATTTTGGGTGGTTTATTAGGTAGTACTATGGCTTCAGATGCAAGTGCTATGCAACTTAGTATGGGCATGGGAGGTTTTGGTTTAGCCTTGGCACTGCCATTTACCTTGTTCGCAATGTTCCCAAAGTGGTTAAACTCATTACCGAAGTCAGGTGGCTGGTTAAATACAGTAAAAGTTGTTTTAGGGTTTATCGAATTAGCTTTAGCACTTAAATTCTTGTCCAATGCAGATTTAGTTGAGCATTGGGGAATTTTAAAACGTGAAGTCTTTATTGGTATATGGATTATAATTGCTATAGGATTAGCCTTATATCTGTTTGGGAAAATTAAATTCCCACATGATAGTCCACTTCAAAAATTGAGTAGAGGAAGAATTACCACTGGTATTTTAGTCATTGCATTTATAATCTACTTAATCCCAGGATTAACAAACACTAAATGGGCAAACTTAAAGTTGTTGAGTGGATTTCCACCTCCAATGTTTTATAGTTTATATGATAAAGCTTCAGAATGTCCTTTAGACCTTAATTGTTATAAAGACTTAGAAGAAGGTGTAGCTGCTGCTAAAGTAGAAAATAAGCCAATTTTATTAGATTTCACAGGTTGGGCTTGTGTTAATTGTAGGAAGATGGAAGAACAGGTATGGAGTACTTCAGAAGTGTATGATATCTTACAAGAAAGTTATGTTATTATTTCGCTTTATGTAGATGATAGAAAAGAGTTGCCTAACGAAGAACAGTTTCAATATTTAAGAACAAACGGAACTGTAAAAGATATTGAGACCATTGGTGATAAATGGGGGACTTTGCAAACGATTAATTTCCAGAATAATTCTCAGCCATATTATGCTTTACTAAATCACCAAATGGGACTTTTAAATAGTCCAAAAGGAAACACTCCTAATGAAAATGAATATTACCAATGGCTAAAAACCGGCTTAGAGAATTTTAAGAAGTAATTAAATTTTATAATAAACGTCTTCAAAAGGAAGTCTAAACCTTGGGCCATAAATACCAACGTCTTCGCGTATACCACAACCAATAACCATATTAATTTCTGCGCCTCTTGGTAAGTTAAGTATATTCTTAACTCTAAGTGTATCGCTACCTTCCATAGGACAAGTATCATAACCAATAGCGGCCATACTAATCATAAAGTTTTGTGCAGCTAAACCAGCACTTTTATGAGCAACAATGCGCATATCACTCTGGCGCGTTTGTCTATAAATGGGTTTAAATAAGCCTACAATTTGAAACACAAAAAACTTTATATAACCTAAAATCCCCAAGAAATCTGTATAGATAGTTGGTATTAGCTTACCATAATAATTAGTTGCCATCTTTTTACGTTTCAAATCACGCTCGCTTAAATCATCTTTGTCATAAACTTTGTTTAGAAAAGCAATATTGGCTTTAGCACGTTTTCGCCATAAATCTTTACGGACAACAACTACTACTAATTGCTGTGAAGTTTTTGCAGCACTTTGGTTAAAGCATGCTTCTGCTAATTGCTTTAATTTGCCTTTATCAGTTACATGATAAAACTCCCAAAGCTGAAGGTTGCTGCTTGTGGGTGCTAACGAAGCGTTGACCAAACATTGTTTTACTTTTTCTGAATCAATGGGTTCGTCTTTATATACTCTAGTTGAGCGTCTGTAGCCTATGGCTTCTGAAACTGTTTTCTCCATAAATTGATTTATATATTAAAACACTAAGCTAAAAACAGACCCCTCTCCTTCAACACTCTTTACAAGGATTCGTCCTTTATGTAATAACATAATCTGTTTACATAAGCTTAAGCCAATACCGCTTCCAGTGGCTTTACTAGTAAAAAAAGGAACAAAGATATTTTCTAAGATATCCTGTGGAATTCCAGAACCATTATCATAAACTTTAATGACAATATCTCTATTTGTGTTTTGTGATGCTAATACTTTAATTTCTGCATTATCTTTCTCTTTGACCGCATCAACAGCGTTAAGAATCAAATTAATCAGTACTTGTTCTATGAGGTGTGTATCAATGTCTAATTCTAATTTTGAGCTAGAAATATTGAATTCTATATCTATATTTTTTGCTTTTATAGATGGCTCCATAAGTAACTGAATATTATTGAACAACTCAGAAACTTTCACACGTTGTAAATTAAGGTTGGTCACTTTACTTAGACTACGATAGGTCTTAGCAAATTTTAGTAGACCTTCACTACGTTTTTTAATGGTTTTTATACCTGCATTGATATCATCTAATTCAAGTGTGTTTTCTTTTGGTTGTTCAATTGCTAATTGTAAATTAGTTTGAAGTGTATCTGCTAAGGATGAAATTGGCGCAATGGAATTCATAATCTCATGTGTCATTACACTTAATAACTTTTTCCAAGATTCAGATTCATTTTTATTTAGTGTGTTATCAATATCTTGAATTACAATGAGTTTAAAAGCATCTTCATCAACCTGAAAAACGGTATCAGAAATTAATATTTTTATACTTTCATTTTGTAATGCGATAGAAATAGAATTAGGTTCTCTATGGTAAGTTTCAAAAATAGTATTGAACAATTCTGGCTTTCTGTTTTCAACAAAACGAATGTTTTTAAATGAAGGCATATCTAATATCTCTCCAAACGAATCATTAGTCCATAAAACATCTCCATTTTCAAGATTATAGGCTATAATTCCAATATCCACCATTTCCAAAATCTTTTGTAAATAGACATATTGCGCTTGATTTTGAGAATTAATTTCCTTTATGGTTCTATTAATTTCGTTGAAGCCTGTATATAAAAATCGAATATCTTTTGGACCTCTATCTTCAGGAAACCATCTTGAAAAATCTCTATATTTTACAGCTTCGAAAAAATCATCCATCGCGACAAACCGTCGTTTAACAAAACTATAAGTATTGAATAATAAATAAAGTAATCCAATAGAAGCAATTACTGAATAAGCTGTTTGATCTTTATAAACGGTATATGCTAAAACTAAGATCACAGCAACGATGAGCAGTATTCTAAAAAAAAGTTGAAAGATGTAGGCTCTATAGTTCATACTTTTCTAGACGTCTATATAAAGCAGCTCTTGTAATTCCTAATTCTTTAGCAGATTTCGATACATTTCCTTTGTTCTTCTCGAGTACGGTGAGAATTGCATTTTTTTCAATATCATCTAAGTTTAAGCTTGTAGAAGTATTACTCGCAGTTGTAGTTGATCGTTCAATAGAAGAAAATACTAGGTCCTTCTGGTTTTAGAACGGATCCATCAGTCATAATTACTGCACGCTCAAGAACGTATTGAAGCTCTCTTACATTACCTGGGAAATCGTGTTTCTTTAATTTTGAAATAAATCCAGAATCAAAAGAAAAAGAGTTCTTATTATATTTTTCGGCGTAAAGCGATACAAAATGATGCGATAATTCGGTTATATCTGTGCCACGATCTCTTAACGGTGGTACTATGATATCAACCGTATTGATTCTGTAGATTAAATCTTTTCGGAATTTCTTTTCGTCAGCCAAAACTTTTGGGTCGATATTAGTTGCGCAGATTAATCTTATATCAATAGGAATAGATTCATTAGAACCCAAAGGAGTTACCTGCCTATTTTGAAGCACAGTCAGTAATCTTACTTGTTGACCTAAACTAATATTACCAATTTCATCTAAGAATAACGTGCCTCCATTTGCAGCTTCAAACCTTCCTTTTCTGTCCTCTCTGGCATCTGTAAACGCTCCTTTTTTATAACCGAATAATTCACTTTCAAAAAGTGATGATGTTAATGCACCTACATCAACTTTTACAAAAGGTTTATCTTTTCTATTAGAATTATCATGTAGTGCTCTTGCTATTAAATCTTTACCTGTACCATTCTCACCAAGCACTAAAACATTGGCATCGGTAGGTGCCACTTTTTTTAGTTTCACAAAGACATCATTCATTACCTCACTATCACCAATAATTTCAACACTGTTGGAGTTGAGATTCTCTTTTTGAGATCCTTGAGATTTTTTCTTACCAAGAATAGTAGTTATGGTCTCAATAATCTTTTCATTCTTCCATGGCTTCATTAAAAAGTCGGAAGCTCCTTCTTTTAAACCTCTAATTGCTAAATCTATATCGGCATATGCAGTCATTAAGATAACCGAAGTTTCTGGTTTTTGCTTTTGAATTTTATTTAGCCAAAAAATACCTTCATTACCAGTATTTACCAAACCATTAAAATTCATGTCTAAAATGATAATATCATAATGCGCACGCTCAATTTGTGAAGTAATATTACTCGGATTCTTTTCAGTAACGACTTCCTTAACCAGTGGTTTAAGAAGAAGTCGCAATGCAGTGAGAACATCTGCATCGTCATCTATAACTAATATTGTCGCATTTTTTAAAACCATCTATACAATAATACAATTTTATATTCAGCTTAAAAAGATTAGAAAAAAGAAAATAATTCAGTTTGCAAAAGTGTGCATTTTCGAACATAAAGTGTATCAAAATCGAACACTTTTATTTCAATATTAAAAATTAAATATTTGATAATCATATAGTTATAATTTTGGCATCATCTTCACTATATATTTAGTGTCATAAAAAAATAAAAATGGACGTACCAATTCAGAAGAAGAAATTTTCAAATCAAAAATTAGGCCTCATAATCGGAGCATTAGCAATTATAGCTTTGATTGTATATGTAATTATGCAAACTTCAGGTGGATCTAAATTGAATGTTCAAAAAGAGCGAATTTCAATTCATACAGTGAGTAACGATATATTTCAAGAAAATATTCCTGTTAACGGAATTGTGTTGCCAATCACAACAATTTACTTGGATGCTTTAGAGGGTGGACGTGTAGAAGAAAAATTTGTAGAAGATGGAGCGATCATGAAAAAAGGCGAGCCAATTCTTCGTTTATCGAATACGGATTTAGAATTAAGTCTAGTCAACCAGGAAACATCGGTTTATAACCTACTAACACAGATGCAAATTTCTCAAAATGCTGCACGTCAGAATACCATTAATAGACAAAATCAATTTACAGATGTCGAAAATAGTCTGATTGAAGCTGAACGTGTGTATACGCTAAACAAACGTTTATATGAAAAAGGTGCGATTGGAAGAATGGATTATGAGTCTTCTAAAAACAACTTTGATTATCAAAAAGAACGAATGAAGTTGTCTGAACAAGTATTGTCTGAGGATTCTATCTCTTCAAAACTTGAAATAAACCAAGCAAAAAGTTCTTATGCCAGAACACAAAGTGCTTTAGAATTAATGCGAAAAAAAGTAGGTGATTTAGTGGTGCGTGCACCAATAGATGGTCAGTTAACATCATTAGATGCAGAAATAGGTCAGTCTATAACCAAAGGAACTAGACTAGGACAAGTCGATGTAACAAGTGGTTACAAAGTAAGGGTAGATATCGATGAGCATTACATCTCTCGAATTTATAATGGACAAACAGGAACATTTACACTCAATAACAAAACCTATACACTTGTTATTAAGAAAGTATTTACACAAGTGACCAATGGACGTTTTCAAGTCGATATGAAGTTTGAAGGGGAAGTGCCAGAAGGTATTAGAAGAGGTCAAAACCTTCAAATTAGAGTAGCATTGAGTGCAGAAAAAGAGGCTTTATTAGTCGCTAAAGGTGGATTCTTTCAAAAAACCGGTGGAAATTGGATTTTTAAAGTGAGCGAAGATAGATCTACAGCTTATAAAGTAAATATTAGACTAGGAAGCCAAAATACAGAATATTACGAAGTTGTTGAAGGTTTAAATCCTGGCGATAAAGTAGTAACATCGAGTTATGATTCTTTCGGAGATGTTGAAGAATTAATTTTAAAATAGAAAAGACAATCAATTAAAAAATAAATACAATGATACAGATTACGGACTTAGAAAAATTTTATAAAACTGAAGAAGTTCAAACTATCGCGCTTAACAAATTATCTTTTGGAGTTAAAGAAGGTGAGTTTGTAGCAATTATGGGACCTTCTGGATGTGGTAAGTCTACTTTACTAAACATATTGGGCTTATTGGATGATCCGGATGGAGGAAGCTTTATGTTTAACGGAACAGAAGTTGCTGGTTATAATGAGCGTAAGCGTTCAGAACTGCGCAAGCACAATATTGGTTTCGTTTTTCAGAGCTTTAACCTTATTGACGAGCTTACCGTTTTTGAAAACGTAGAATTGCCATTAATCTACACAGGTGTTAAACCAGCAGAACGAAAAAAACAGGTCGAAGCAGTTTTGGAAAAAATGGGAATAATGCATCGTCGTAATCACTTTCCTCAGCAATTATCTGGTGGTCAACAACAACGTGTGGCAGTAGCAAGAGCAGTAGTAAATAAGCCAAAATTAATTTTAGCGGATGAGCCAACAGGAAACTTAGATAGTACTAATGGTAATGAAGTGATGGATTTACTAATAGACTTAAATGAAGCAGGTACAACAATTATAATGGTAACGCATAGTGAACACGATGCTAAATATAGTCACCGCATCATCAGAATGTTAGATGGACAAAAAGTAACAGAGAATATTTTGGCATAAATAAATCATTAATCAAAATCAATCAACCAATCAGGTGGAAAGCACTTCAGTATAAATCATAATCAACCAAAATATACTGAAGTGTTGAAACCAAACCTGCCTGCCGGTAGGCAGGCCAATCAAAAAACGAACAGTAATTCTTAGAAATCATGCTCAAAAATTATTTCAAAATAGCGTTCAGAAACCTTCTTAAAAATAAGGTGTATTCATTTATCAATATATCGGGTTTAGCTATCGGAATGGCAGCGACAATGCTAATTGGCTTGTGGATATATGATGAATTGAATTATAACAGTCATTTTGAAGATAAGGATACCATTGCTATTGTTTTTCAGCATGAAACGAATAATGGTGAAACTGATACTGGTCCTGCGATTCCTAGACCTTTAGAGTTTGCATTAAGACAAGACCATGGTGATAATTTTAAGCATATCATCATGTCATCTTGGGAACAACCTAGGTATCTAAAATATGGGGAAACTAATATTTATATAACTGGTAATGCAATGCAAGAAGGTGCACCGGAGATGCTAAACTTAGAAATTGTAGAAGGAGCAAGAGATGGTCTCAAAGAAAAGAATTCAATTATGCTTTCAGAATCTTCAGCAAAGTCATTATTTGGTTCAGAAAAAGCACTAGGAAAACTAATAAAAGTTAATAATGAAAATGATTTAATTGTAACTGCTGTTTACAAGGATATTAAAGAAAGTAATTTCTTTAAAGACATGGAATATCTCATGCCATGGAAGCATTATATTACCACGCAACCTTGGTTAGAAGATGCTAAAGATTCTTGGGGAAATAACTCTTTTCAATGTTTTGTTCAAATCAATAAGAATACAACAATGGAGGTAGTTTCGTCTAAGATACGAGACGTTAAGAAAATAGGTGCTCCTAGTGAAGCTGAGTTCAATCCAGAAATGTTCTTATTTCCTATGAAAGATTGGTACTTAAGAGGAGATTTCGAAAACGGAGTTCAAACTGGGGGAAGAATAGAAAACGTATGGCTATTTGGTGTTATTGGGCTATTTGTATTATTGTTAGCATGCATCAATTTTGTAAATCTAAGTACTGCGCGCTCAGAGAAACGCGCAACAGAAGTTGGTATTAGAAAGTCTATTGGTTCACAACGTAGTCAACTTATATTTCAATTTTTAAGCGAATCATTTTTAATTGTCCTTCTGTCATTTGTATTTGCATTAGGAATCGTATTACTATTCTTAAATGGATTTAATAACCTTGCAAGCAAAACGATTGAATTTCCTTGGACAAACATTCAGTTTTGGTTAGTGTCATTAGTGTTTGTAATTATAACTTCATTTTTGGCAGGAAGCTATCCAGCATTGTATCTGTCATCTTTTAATCCAGTAGCCGTTTTAAAAGGAACTTTTAAAGCTGGTCGTTATTCTTCATTACCGCGAAAAATATTAGTTGTAACTCAGTTTACAGTGTCTATAGCATTGATTATTGGAACTCTTGTAGTAATGAATCAAATTCAGTTTAGTAAAGATAGGCCTGTAGGATACGATAAAGAAGGTTTAATACAAATCCCAGTAATGAGCTCAGAATTTGTTGGTAAGCATGAGGTAATGCGTACACAATTTGTAGCCTCAGGTGGTGCAACAAGCATGACAGCAATGAGTAGCCCTACCACAAATGTTTGGTCTAATCGTAGCGGTTATACTTGGGAAGGTAAACCAGTTGGGTTTCAGGAGGATTTAGCGCATACTTCTGTTAATTATGATTTTGTGAAAACATTAGGATTAAAAATTATTGAAGGAAGATCTTTTTCAAGAGAATTCGCTACGGATTCTAATGCTGTAATACTGAATAAAACTGCTGTGAAATATATGGGTATAACAGATCCAATTGGTAAATATATTAGAGATTCCGATGTGGAAGACCCTTTTGAACCAATGCAAATTGTTGGCGTTATTGACGATATGGTTGTACAATCTCCGTATAGCCCAGTAAAACAAGCCATGTATGTTTTTGAAAAGTATGGCAATATTGCATTTTATAACCTAAGATTAAATCCTGAAAAAAGTACAAGTGAAAACTTAGCGCTAATTGAAGGGGTATTTAAAAAGAACTTTCCTAATACACCTTTTGATTATCAGTTTGTTGATGAGGAGTATGGAAAAAAATTTAGATCAGAAGAACGTATAGCTAGTTTAGCCAGAGTATTTACTGCATTAGCAATTTTTATTAGCTGTCTAGGTCTTTTTGGATTAGCATCATTTGTTGCAGAGCAGCGCACAAAGGAAATAGGTGTTAGAAAAGTATTAGGCGCATCTATAAGACAATTATGGTTATTGCTTTCAAAAGACTTTATAACACTTGTTGTTATATCACTTTTAATTGCTTCTCCATTGGCATATTACGTCATGGGACAATGGTTGCAAAAGTTCAGTTATCGCACTACAGTTGGTTGGGATGTATTTGCAATTGCATGTGTTGGAGCTTTGATAATCACGTTAATCACAGTAAGTTTTCAGGCTATTAAAGCGGCAACAGCTAATCCTGTGAAATCATTGCGTACAGAGTAATCATCAATCAAAAATAAACAATCATGATCAAGAATTATTTCAAAATAGCACTAAGAAATTTATACAGATACAAAGGATTTTCGCTACTCAATATTACAGGTTTAGCCATTGGCATGACTGCTGGGTTTCTTGTTCTACTTTATGTAAATTTTGAATTGAGTTATGACAATATGCACGATAAAGGTGATTCTATCTATAGAGTAGTAGCAACTATTGATACTCCTTCAGAGAAGATTGAAGCAGGAGTAACATCATGGGCTGTTGCACCAAATATAGATAAAGAGTTTCCAGAAATATTAAAATTCGCAAGAATAGTAAATGAAGAATTTACCTTTGTTAAAGGTGAAGATAAATTTATTGAAGATGAAATTATTTTGGCTGACTCATCCTTTTTCGAAATTTTTGATTTTGAACTCATAAAAGGTGATATACGTAATTCACTTAAGAACCCATACAATTTGGTGATTTCACAGAGTATTGCAACTAAGTATTTTGGTGATAATGATCCTGTTGGTCAAAATATGATTGTTGAAGAATTTGATACTCCTACAACAGTCACTGGTGTGATGAAAGACATACCTGAGAATTCTCATATTCAAGCAGATATAATAGTATCTATGAGTACGTATACTGCTGCACCAAGTACCCGAGACGAGCAATGGAGTAATTATAGACCCTCTGTTTATATCTTAACTGCTGATGGTACAAACCCCAAAGATTTAGAAGCTAAATTTCCTGATTTTCTTGAAAAACGAACTGGCGATGAGATGCGAGAATCTAAAATGTTTGTGACTTTATTTTTGGAACCCTTTAAAGATGTGTATTTAAAATCTGACCGTGGCAGTTCAATTTCTGGTAGTATTAATAACGTATATGTTTTTTCAATTATAGGTATTTTCATATTATTAATTGCCAGTATTAATTTTATCAATTTAGCAACAGCACGTTCCGTAGAAAGAGCAAAAGAAGTTGGGATTAGAAAGGTTATTGGAGCTGATAAAAATCAGCTAGGATTTCAGTTTATTGGTGAGTCTATTATTCTTTGCATTATAGCATTTTTTGTAGCTGTTGGTTTAACCACTTTAGGGTTACCTTATTTTAATGAATTAGCAGGAAAAACAGTAAGTATTGGTGTTTTTGCAGATCCTATTAACATACTTTATCTCTTTTTAATGGCTTTGTTGATTGGAATCATAGCAGGTATTTACCCAGCAATAATACTCTCCTCATTTAAACCAATTAGTGTTCTTAAAGGTAGTTTTTCAACAGGCAGTAAAGGTATTTTATTGCGGAAAAGTTTAGTAGTCGTACAATTTACAATCTCTATTTCTTTAATAATTGGGACTATTGTTATTTACAATCAGATGCGATTTATGCAAGACCAAGATTTAGGTTTTAATAAAGAGCATACCGTGTTGCTTCCAATTGAAGTAGGAAATAGCCAAGAAGCATTAAGAACAAGCATTTCTAAAATACCTAGTGTAAAGGGAACTGCGTTAACCTCTAGTGTGCCAGGTTCTGGTAATTCTGCAGCATATTCTGAAATTGAAAATCAACAAGGAGATTTACAGATAGCTAATTTAGATTTATACTTTGTTAATGAAGATTATATTAAACAACTAGGTATGGAGATTGTTGCAGGTAGAGATTTTTCAAGAGATTTCGCTTCAGATTCAAGTCAAGCTATGATTATTAATGAAAAGACAGTATCCCTTCTAGGCTATGCAAATGCGCAAGATGCTATTGGTGCTAATTATCAGCAATGGGGAAGTAATGGAGAAGTTATAGGTGTTGTAAAGGATTTTAATTATAGATCATTACAAGAAGAAATTAGTCCTTTGACTATGCGGTTAGACCCGACACAGACAGATATTATTACAATTAAAATTGAAGCGAATAATACAGCTCAAACTTTAGCTTCTATTGAGAGTGCATGGCAATCAGTAATGCCTAGCGACCCATTTGAGTATTATTTTTTAGACGAATTGTTTAATGAACAATATGAGGCGGAAGAGCAGTTTGAAGACTTGTTTTTAAACTTTGCATTATTGGCAATTTTCATTTCTTGTTTAGGTCTTCTAGGCTTAGCAGCATATAGCACTATACAACGTAAGCGAGAGATTGGTATTCGTAAAATTGTAGGTGCATCTGTAAGTAGTATCATTAATTTGCTTTCAAAGGAATTTATAAAACTTGTAGGTATCGCTTTTATAATATCAGCACCGTTAGCTTGGTATTTTATGCACAATTGGTTGGAAGATTTTGCTTATAAGATTGATATTAAGTGGTGGATGGTAGTTGTGGCTGGTTTAGGGTCTATGGTTATAGCGTTAGTTACTGTAAGCTTTCAAGCTATAAAAGCAGCAACAGCCAATCCTGTAAAATCATTGCGGACAGAGTAATAATTATAAAATAGTTATGCTAAAGCACAATCTTAAAATAGCGATTCGAGGTTTTAAAAAGTATAAGAGCAGTTTTATTATTAATATCATTGGACTCTCAGCAGGTATGGCATGTGTACTTTTCATTTCACTTTGGGTAAGTGATGAAATGAGTGTAGACAAATTTCATAAGAATGAAGCTCAGTTATATCAAGTGATATCTAATTTGAAAATGAATGATGAGGTAATTACTATGGATGGTAGTCCTATTTTGTTAGCAGATGCAATCACTAAAGAATTTCCTGAAGTTATATCTGCGACTTGTATTAATAACGATTTTGCAACTCCAGAAGGGGTGTTTTCTTACGGTGATACTGATCAAGTAGCAAAAGGTTTATTTGCCTTACCAAACTTTTTTGAAGTGTTTACTTTTGATTTATTAGTAGGTAACCAAAGCGACGTTCTAAATAGTAAATATAATGTGGTCATTTCTGAGGATTTAGCAAAAAGACTATTTAAAACTATTGACGAAGCCGTAGGTAAAACATTAAATTGGAATTATAAATGGACAGATGGAAATGGAGAAGAAACACTAGTTGTTTCAGGTGTTTTTAAAGCACCTTCCAAAAATTCTACGCTTCAATTTGAATACATTGTACATTCAGATTTATTAATAGATGCTGATCGATGGGCTGGTGATTGGAGTGGCCATTATGCAAAATCCTTTTTAGTTTTAAAAGAGGGTACAAATATTTCTAATTTTAATAAAAAAATTGCGAACTACTTAAATACGAAACGAGAAGGTAAATTTAAGTTTACATCTTTTGTTCAAAAGTTTTCAGATAGATATCTTAAACAGCCTTATGAAAATGGTGTACAGGTTGGCGGACGTATCACTTATGTTAGACTATTTATAATTATTGCTCTGTTTACATTGCTCATTGCCTGTATCAACTTTATGAATCTTTCTACAGCACAAGCGACAAGAAGAATGAAGGAGGTTGGTGTGAAAAAGACACTTGGAGCAAATCGTAAATCTTCTGATTTATCAATATTTAAGTGAAGCCGTTATTATGGTATTATTATCACTAATTGTAGCTATAGCTTTGGTGATTTTGTTTTTGCCAAAATTTAATTCAATTACTGATAAAAGTATAGCATTGAGTTTCGATTTAAATCAATTGCTTGTAATTATTTCTATAGTATTTGTTACAGGTTTATTAGCAGGTAGCTATCCTGCTTTTAGATTATCATCATTTAAGCCAGTTGAAGTTTTAAAAGGGAAAGCACCAAAATCTATTTGGGAATTTTTTATTAGAAAAGGGCTTGTTGTTTTTCAGTTTACAATTTCTATCATTTTTATTATTGGCATTTTGGTTATTAATAAACAAATCGATTTTCTGCAAACTAAAAATCTTGGTTATCATAAAGAGAATGTTATTCAATTTGAAATTGGTAGTAACATTGAAAGACCAGAGGCTCTATTGTCTGAGTTGAACAATATTCCAACAGTTGAAAATGTTGGTTTTATGAATGGTGAGTTTTTGGCAGGGAGTGATAATAACAGTGGTTGGTCATGGCCTGGTAAAGACGCTCAAGATCATATTGTATTTCAATCTCCTAGAATGGGTTATGGAGCTATAGAAACTTTAGGGATGGAATTAGTTGCTGGTCGCTCATTTTCTAAAGCCTTTAATGATGACTATGATAAAATAATACTTAATGAATCAGCTTTAAAGCTAATGAACTTGGAAAATCCTATAGGTAAATTGCTTCAAAAAGGGGAACATCAACAAGAAATAGTAGGTGTTGTTAAGGACTTTCAATATGGATCTTTACATCAAAAAATTGAACCGCTAATTATTAGGTTTAGAGCTTATGGTAACAATATAATGGCTAAAATCATTCCTGGAACTGAGCGAGAAACACTTGCGAAAATGGAATCTGTTTTTGTAAAGTTTAATCCAGGTTACCCTTTCGACTATTCTTTTCTAGATAGTAATTATAATAAATTATATGCTGCAGAAACTAAAGTAGCTGATCTTTCAGATTTTTTTGCTGCTCTAGCTATTATTATTTCTTGTCTTGGACTTTTTGGGTTGGCAGCATTCACAGCAGAGCGAAAAGCAAAAGAAATAGGTATTCGTAAAATATTAGGGTCAAGTGTTTTTGGCATCGTAAAAATGTTATCAAATGAGTTTGGTAAAATGGTAATTATAGCATTATTGATTGCATTTCCTATTGGGTATTGGTTATGCTCGAGTTGGTTAAACAATTTTGGTTATGCTATTGAGTTAAAATGGTGGTTTTTTGGCTTAGCAGGTTTTGCCACACTTTTAATAGCGATGGCTACAGTAGGTTGGCAATGTTATAGAGCGGCTATTTCAAATCCAATGAATGCACTTAAAACAGAATAATCATCATCAATCAAAAAATAAATAATCATGATAGGGAATTATTTTAAAATAGCATTTAGAAGTTTATGGAAAAATAGAACGTTTACAGCATTAAATGTTGTAGGTCTTACAGCTGCATTTGGAGTAGCTCTATTATTAGCTATGTATGCTGTTTATGAACTTTCTTATGACCGTTTTCATGAGCATGGTGATAATTTATATATGGTGTATTCGGAAGATAGTTCACCTAATGGTATCGAAGCTAATATATCTAAGTCAGAACCATTTTCAGCTGCATTGCGCGATGAGGTATCAGGTGTTGAAAAAATAACACGTTATAATGGTTCAGGTGTGTTATTGAGTTATCAAGACAAGCAATTAGGTATGAGTGGTGCTTATGTTGACCCTGATTTTTTTGATATGTTTAGTTTTCCAATAATCAAGGGAGACAAGCAGAATCCAATAACCTCAGAATCCTCTGTTGCTATTACAGAACTTGCTGCAAAACGAATATTTGGTGATAAAAATGCCATAGGGCAGACGGTTACTATCCTAAGAGATGAAGAACAGGTGCCATTTACTGTTACAGCAATTGTAGAAGATTTTCCTGCGACAAGCTCAATAGGTTTTGATGTGATATTAAATTTTAAAAGTCAAGGATACCACGCTTATGAGCGAGGAGTTGGTCAATGGGATGTAGAGAATCATGAAGTTTACATGCAACTTTCTAAAGAAATAACACCAATTCAGTTTGAAAGTAGCACAATTGATTTCACTCAGCTTCACTATAAAAATGAAATTGATAATGCTAAACGAGATGGTGTAAGACCTAATAATGATGGTCTTTATAGACAAATAAAATTATTACCTTATAAAGACATAAGGTTTGCTAATTTCAATCAAGGCCCAGTTACTATAAATCGTACGATGCCTTATTTAGTATTGGGCATTGCTATCCTAATTTTGTTTATCGCTTGTGTCAATTTTGTAAATATGAGCATAGCCAAAAGCGATCAGAGATTGCGCGAGATAGGTATGCGTAAAACCTTAGGAGCTAATAAAAAACAATTATTCTTTCAGTTCTGGGGAGAAAGTATTTTAGTGTTTACAATCTCAGCAGGCTTAGGAATTTTATTGGCTACTCTTTTGTTGCCTCAGTTTCAGGTGCTATTTAGTACAAGAGCCTCGTTTACAACTTTCCTAAACCCTGCTTTAATAGCAATACTCATATCTATTGTTGTCGGTATTACGTTAATAGCTGGCGGTTATCCTGCCATATTAATGAGTCGTCTGGGAACATTGCAAAGTTTAAAAGGGAAACTTGATAATAGCGGAAAAAACTACTTACGAAATAGTCTAATGGTATTGCAGTTTGGTATAGCCATATTACTTATAAGTGGTACGTTAGTACTTCAGGATCAAGTTGAGTTTATGAGAACCAAAGATTTAGGGTTCAATAAAGAGCAAGTGATTGCTTTTCCTCTTAATGGAGAGCGTAATGATCAGCAAGCATTGCAATTGGTGCGAGATGCTCTTCAAGATAAGCCGAATATTTTGAGTGTTTCAGCTTCAAATAACATTTTAGGTCTTGGAAAAGATGGATCTCGATCTACTAGTGTCTTAGGGTTTGAACATAACGGACGAGGAGTAGAAACTCATATGTTGGTGGTTGATTCAGATTATATTGAAACTTTAGATTTGGATTTAGTTGAAGGCAGGTCTTTTAAGAAAAACTTAGCTAGTGATAGTTTATCCGTTATCATTAATGAGTCGATGGCGAAGCAACTAAATGAAGATGAAATACTGAATTCAAAAATTAATATTGACAATAAGTTTTTCTCTATTGTCGGTGTAATAAAGGATTTCAATTTTCAGGAGCTCGATAGACATATTGCCCCAATGTCACTTTTTGCATTACCTAATTGGAATTTAAGAAATGTCTATGTGAAAGTTGAGTCTCAAAATTTAGAGCAATCTTATAATGATATAAAAGGAGTATGGGCATCTATAGAGCCAAATGCAGAATTCCAAGGCTCTTTTTTAAATGAAAATATCGATAGAACCTTGCGTAGCGAACGAAACATGATAACAATGATAGGTAGCGGTTCTATTTTGGCTATTACTCTAAGTTGTATTGGTTTGTTTGCAATGTCATTACTTATTGTAGCGCAACGACGTAAGGAAATTGGTGTCCGTAAAATTGTGGGTGCAAGCGTATCTGCGATTACAATTCTATTAACTAAAGATTTCATGAAATTAGTAGGTATTGCTTTTCTCATAGCAACACCAATTGCATGGTGGGCAATGAGCAAATGGTTACAAAACTATGCGTACAGTATTGACCTCAATATTTTAGTATTTCTTATGGCTGGAGGGATTGCATTAATAATAGCCATAATAACAATAGCAGGAAAAACCATTAGCGCAGCGACATCCAATCCTGTTAATTCTTTGCGTGCGGAGTAATCATCATCAATATGTGCTGAACTTGTTTCAGTATCAAAAATCAAATAGTCATGATTAAAAATTATTTTAAAATAGCATGGAGAAACATAATGAAGCACAAAGTGTTTTCTCTAATCAATGTTATTGGCCTTACCATAGGATTGAGTGCATCGTTTGTTATTGGTTTAATGATTTTTTACGATTACACCTTTGATGATTTTCATAAAGATGGTGATCGAATTTATAGAGTTGTGACAGATTTTAAAACACCAGAAGGGGAGTTTTATAATTCTGGTGTAACATTAGCATTGAATAACGCTATTAAGGATAATTCTAATTTTGAATTTACAAGCGAGTTCTACATAGAACGACCAATGAAGGTAGAAAATAGGTCTAGTGATTTAGAGTTTAAATTACCAAACTTTGTTATTTACGCTGACCAAGATTATTTTAAAATTTTCGATTATAAGTTTATTGCAGGAGATAAAACAAAGACACTAATTGGTCCAAATGAAGTTATATTAACAAAGAAACGTGCGGCCAAATATTTCCCAAGCATATCACCTTCAGAAGTTATTGGCAAAACTTTAGTGTATAATGATTCTCTAAATACAAAAGTGACTGGAATAGTAGAGAATTTTGAAGGGAGAACAGATTTAGTTTTTCAAGAATTTATATCACATCAAACGTTACTTCAAACTCGATTACGACAAAATATTATTAGAAAAAATTGGAATAATACCAACTCGAATTCGCAGTTATACGTTAAACTCAATCCTAATGCTGATATAGCTGCAATTGAATCAAAATTTAAAGATCTTGCAACTGAACATGCTGATGAGGACGATGTAAAATATGGTGAACAACGTATATTTCGACTACAACCATTAAATGATATTCATTTTAATGAAAACTATGGAATTTATGATTGGACAAGTGGGCAGGCGAGTAAGTCATTATTGAGAAACTTGGCTTTGGTGGCTTTATTTTTATTGTTGCTCGGTTGTATTAATTTCATAAACCTCAATACAGCTCAAGCAACGCAGCGCGCAAAAGAAATAGGTATTCGTAAAACTTTAGGAAGCTCAAGAAGCCAATTGATTGGGCAGTTTATGGGTGAGACATTTTTATTAGTTACTGTATCAGCAGTATTGTCGTTTTTGCTTTCAAAATGGTTGATAAAAGTGTTTTCAGATTTTGTGCCCGAAGGTTTAAGTTTTGAGTTGTTTAAGTCACCGCTTATTGTGCTTGGTGTTATTATACTATTGGTGTTAGTCACTTTTCTGTCAGGCTTTTACCCAGCTATGGTGTTGTCAAAGTTTAATACAGTAGCAGTACTAAAAAATCATCTCGGAGTAGGAGATAAAAAAGTAGGTCTAAGAAAGTTTTTAACTGTATTTCAATTTACAATCGCTCAGGTATTTATTAT
The DNA here is from genome assembly GCF_044594915.1 of Winogradskyella sp. R77965. Taxonomy (GTDB): domain Bacteria; phylum Bacteroidota; class Bacteroidia; order Flavobacteriales; family Flavobacteriaceae; genus Winogradskyella. Next base: position 3,537,711 of record NZ_CP138990.1, read on the forward strand.
TGCTACGCTATTAGTAGGTAGGCAAATTAATTATTTGTTGAATAAAGATATGGGCTTTAAAACAGATGCTATCGTTTCGGTGTATAGGCCTATTGAAGATCAAAGTTTGGATAAGATTCAGCTTTATGCTGAGAAGTTAGCTTCAATTCCAGAAATAAAGGACATCAGTTTAGGTGGTCCACCACCTGCATCGCTAAATAGTAACACAACTGATATGAAACGTATGGTTAATGATGAAGAAATCTATGGAGAAATACAATTGTTAGCTGGTGATACTAAATATTTAGATTTATTTGAAATAGAACTTTTGGCAGGAAGAGTGTATCGTAATGATACTATAAAAGAATTAGTGATAAACGAAGCAGCAATGAAGTATTTTAGGTTTAAATCACCTGAAGATGCTGTTGGGAAAACTTTATTATATGATGATGAATACTTGCCAATTGTTGGTGTAATGGGAGATTTTCATCAACGCTCTCTAAAGTCGGATATTAAACCAATGACGCTTCGTGGTGATTGGGTAAGGCACTTTTGGTCATATTTTCAAGCAGCTCATATTTCACTAAAAAGTGATACACCAGAAAATCTAAAAAGTGGCTTAGCGAAAATTGAAAATGTATATAAGGAAGTATACCCTCAAAGTGATATGAGACTAGAGTTTGTAGATAAAACCGTAGAGAAATTTTATAAGAGAGAAAAGAAGATATCTACACTCTTAAACTGGTCTACAGGCTTATCTATATTAATTAGTTGTCTTGGTTTACTAGGTCTTGTAATTTACACTACCAATCGTCGTGTTAAAGAAATTGGAGTTCGTAAGGTCTTAGGAGCTTCTTTGTTGCAAATCAACACATTACTGTGTAAAGAGTTTCTCATACTGGTTGCTCTGGCTTTTATTGTTGCAGCACCAATTGCTTGGTATGGTATTAATAATTGGTTACAAGAATTTTCATATAAAACGAACATCAGTTTTTGGGTGTTTTTAGTTAGTGGTTGTGCAATGATTGTATTCGCATTAATTGTAATTAGTGCAAAAACTTTGCAAGCAGCAAATGCAAATCCGGTAGAGTCTTTACGATCAGAATAATTAATCAATATGTACTAAACACGTTTCAGTATCATCAATCAAAATAAAGGAATCATGATTAAAAATTATTTTAAAATAGCATGGAGAAATCTTTTAAAGAAGAAAGGTTTTACGGCCATTAATATTATTGGTTTATCATTAGGTATAGGTTGCTTTGTTATCATTTCTATGTTTGTGATAGATGAAATAAGTTACGACCGTTATCATGAGAAAGCAGACCGTATTTATCGTATTAATTCTGATGTCATTTTTGGTGGAACCGAATTGAGTATGGCTGTTACTTCAGATCCCATGGGTGAAGCCCTTAAGAGTGATTACCCAGAGGTTGAAGATTATGTAAGACTTTATGCCTCTAATGGGTCTAAATTAATAAAAAAAGGAAACGAGTATATTAACGAAGGAGCAGTTGCTCATGCTGATTCTACTTTATTCAAGGTCTTTACATTACCTGCAATAATAGGTGATACGAAAACAGCACTTAACGATCCAAATACTGTAGTTATTACAGAAACAGCTGCTAATCGCTATTTTGGTAGCCCTGAATTAGCAATAGGCAAATTTTTAGAAACTGATGATAATGGCAAGACATTGTATAAAGTAACTTCAGTTATTTCGGATATACCCAGAAATTCGCATTTCAATTTCGATTTCTTTTTTTCCATGGCTAATGTAAATTATGATTTTGGAAATTATTTAAGCCATAATTTTCACACCTATGTAGTATTAAAAGAGGGTACAGATTATAAAGTTTTTAATAAGAATTTTAAAACCATTATTAATAAATACTTACTTCCGCAGGCAGCCCAATTCATGGAAATTAAAAGTATGGATGATTTTGAAGCGGGTGGAAATAAATTGGAATATTCTTTAATGCCACTTACTGATATTCATCTACACTCATCAAGAGGTATAGAATTAAGTGCTAATGGTAACATTCAATACATCTATATTTTTTCTGCTGCGGCACTATTCATATTATTGATTGCTTGTATCAATTTTATAAATCTTACAACGGCTAGATCTTCTGGTAGGGCAAAAGAAGTTGGTATTCGAAAAGTATTAGGTTCTGAAAAGAAAGCACTAATCGGACAGTTCTTAACAGAGTCAACCTTAATAGCAATTTTAGCGCTTTTTGTGGGCTTATTGTTTGTATGGTTGTCTTTAGGTTGGTTTAATGATGTTTCAGGAAAAGAAATGTTAATGACGTCATTACTCAGTCCAACATTTTTAATTTTCATTTTTGTATTACCATTTTTAGTAGGCGGATTAGCTGGTACATATCCAGCATTCTTTTTATCTTCATTTCAGCCCATTAAAGTTTTAAAAGGAAAATTGTCTGCAGGCAATAAGAAAAACACTCTAAGAAATTTTTTGGTCGTGTTTCAATTTGCGACCTCAATTATATTAATTGTTGGTACTATCGTTATCTACAAACAACTAAATCATATTCAAAATTCTAATTTAGGATTTAATAAAGACCATGTGGTAGTGGTAAATAATTCAGGATTATCAGGCGAAATTAGGCAATCTTTAAAAAATGAAATTGAACAATTAACTGAGGTAAAATCAGCTTCGTTTGCAGGTTATTTGCCAGTAGGAGGCTCTTCCCGTTCAGATAATACATTTTCAACAGAAACCGTCATGACTGAATCCAATGGGTTTAACATGCAGTATTGGAATGTAGATTATGATTATTTAGAAACCATTGGTATGGAAATGAAGTTAGGTAGAAATTTTTCACGAGATTTTGGTTCGGACTCAACAAGTATCATCTTAAATGAAACTGCTGTTAAATTAGCCGGATTAATAAACCCGATAGGAAAAAAATTATATACAGTAGATGGTGATGGTAGCCTCGAAGGATATACGATTATTGGCGTAGTTAAAAATTTCAATTTTGCATCGCTACGCGAAAATGTTGGTGGCTTATGTTTCCAATTAGGAAATAACAGTTGGGAAACTGCTTATAGATTTAGTACAACTGATGTTAGTGGTTTATTATCTACAATTGAAAATAAATACAAAGCTGCCGCTCCTGGTTTGCCATTTAAATATGAGTTTTTAGATGAAGCTTTTGATAATATGTACAGACAAGAAAGACGCGTTGGTACAGTCGCTATGGCTTTCGCAATACTTGCTATAATTATTGCATGTTTGGGCTTATTTGGATTGGCAACATATATAGCGGAACAACGTACAAAAGAAATTGGAATACGGAAAGTATTGGGTGCCTCAGTAAATAATATTATAAGGATGCTATCTAAGGATTTTGTAAAGTTGGTGCTTATTGCCTTTGTAATTGCAACACCAATTGCTTGGTGGTTTATGAACAAATGGCTACAAGAATTTGCTTATAGAATAGATCTTAATTGGGGAATTTTTGTGGTAACCGGATTTGTTGCATTAGTAGTGGCTTTAATAACATTAAGCTTTCAGGCTATTAAAGCCGCAATTGCTAATCCGGTTGATAGTTTAAAAACGGAATAAGATTTTATCCATAATAGTAGGCTTTTAAAGTGTCCGATTACGAACAAAAACTGTATCGAAATCGGACACTTTTATTTTTGATTATAATATTAAATATTTGATTATCAAATACTTATATGTTTGGCATTATCTTCACTATATAAATAGTATCAATCAAAAAACGTGCAATTATGATTCTCAATTATATAAAAATAGCATTCAGAAGTTTACTCAAAAACAAAGGGTACAGTTTCCTTAATATTTTTGGATTAGCTATTGGAATCACCTGTGCCAGTTTAATCTTTCTTTGGGTAGAAGATGAAGTTAGTTTTAATACCTCTTTTGATAAACAAGATCAAGTTTATTATGTGCCAACAAATCAGAACTATGAAGGTGAATGGAGAACTTTTTATTCCACACCAGGTCCACTTGCTCAAGACATGCTAAATGATATTCCAGGAATAATCAAAGCGACTCGATCTAGTTATGAAGAGCGATTGTTTGCCGTTGGAGAAAATACTATAAATAGAGGAGGTCGTTTTGTTGATGCAGATTTTTTAGACATTTTTAGCTTAAAGTTTATTGAAGGTAATATAAAAGAAGCGTTCACTAATCCTGAAGCGATTGTATTAACACAAGAAACGGCAGAGCAACTTTTTGGTATAGGAACTAAAGCACTCGGTCAAGTCGTAAAAATGAGTAATAAGGATAATTATATAGTAACAGGTGTTATTGAAAATCTTCCAAATAATGTGTCTTTTCCTTTTAATTGGGTTGCACCTTTTGAACGTTATAGAGATGGAGCCGAATGGATGACGGAATACGGAAATAATTTCTCAGATACATTTGTTGAATTATCACCTGAAGCCAATCTTGAAACTGTTGATAAACAAGTTAGAGGACTTATAGCTACAAAGGAAGAGAATACAGAAGATTATGCCTTTTTACACTCTATTAAAGACTGGCATTTAAGATCTAAATTTCAAGATGGTAAAATAGTTGGTGGACGAATTACTTATGTAAGCTTATTTACTGTTATTGCTTTTATAATTTTACTTATAGCTTGTATTAATTTCATGAATTTAAGTACAGCTCGCAGTGAAAAACGTGCAAACGAGGTTGGTGTACGTAAAGCAATGGGTTCTGGCCGCTCTAGATTAATTACTCAGTTTATATCCGAATCTTTAATCTTGGCATTTATAGCTACGTTATTTAGTGTTTTATTTCTTACGGTTTTATTACCTCAGTTTAATCTTATTATAGAAAAAGATTTAATATTAGGTTTAGGGAATCCCATTCATATTGCAGTTTTATTAGGGATTGCAATAATATGTGGATTGTTTGCTGGTTTTTATCCTGCATTTTATTTGTCTTCATTTAAGCCTGTAGAAGTTTTAAAGGGATTAAAAGTAACTCAAGGTTCAGCAAGCTTTATCCGCAAAGGACTAGTTGTTGGGCAGTTTACAATCTCAATTGTTTTTATTGTTCTAACAATCTTAGTGTATCAACAGATTCAACATGTAAAAAATAGAGATTTAGGATTTGATAAAGATCAATTAATAACAATGCGTATTAATAGAGATCATATAGATAAGTTTTCGGTAATTCAACAAGATTTAATAAAAACAGGTACTGTAGAAAATGCAACATTATCTAATTCAAGAGTTTTAAATGGAGGTAATAATGGTTCTGGTTTTAATTGGAAAGGTGGAACCGATACTGAAGATGTTTTAATTTCTTTTAGAAACGTTACTCAAAGCTTTTTTGAAACTACTGGAATGGAAATTGTTGAAGGTCGCGGTTTTAGTAATAATGTCGATGCTGATAGTAGTTATACTATGGTTTCTCAATCTCTTGCTAAAATGATGGGAGAAGGAACTGCAGTAGGAAAAACAATAAGTAGAGGTGAAGACGTAATGGAAGTTATAGGCGTTGTAAAAGACTATTTGTATGGAGATATGTATGGTGCTAGTGATCCGGTTTTATTTTTTAATTACCCAAATTATGCAAGACATATGTACATAAGAACAAAAGCCGGTATGCCAATAGATGAAACATTATCTAATATCGAAAGTGTTCTTAAGACACATTTACCAGCATATCCATTTGAATATACATTTGTAGATGATGCCTTTAATGCAAGGTTTAAAGATGAAAAATTAGTTGGAGAATTATCAAGAATATTTGCCATACTCGCTATACTAATCTCTTGTCTTGGATTATTTGGTTTGGCTGCTTATACTGCCGAGCAGCGCAGCAAAGAAATTGGAGTTCGCAAAGTTTTAGGTGCGAGCGTATCTGGCATTGTAAAATTATTATCTAAAGATTTTTTAAAGCTTGTAGGTCTATCAATATTAATATCTATTCCTATAGCTTGGTATGCGATGGATAATTGGCTTCAAGATTATGCATATCGTATAGAAATTAGTTGGTGGGTTTTTGTGATAGCTGGTGTAGTGGCAATTTTAATTGCTTTAGTTACAGTAAGCTTTCAAGCAGTTAAAGCTGCGATAGCAAATCCTGTGGATAGCTTAAAAACAGAATAAAAACAGCAATTATGATAAAGAATTATATAAAAATAGCATGGAGGAGTTTAAAGACAAATCGTCTTTTCTCAGCGATAAACATTTTAGGATTATCTATCGGATTGGCTACAACTTTAGTGTTGTTTCTTTTTATACTTAATGAGCGTAGCTATGACAAAATGTATACTAATAGTGATAGAATACACAGAGTTTTATTAAATACAACTGAAGATGAAATAGAAACATGGTCTAGTTTACCTTCTGCATTAGCACCAGCGCTTAAATCGAATATTCCTGAGATTATAGAATCGGGAAGAATTCTAAAGCATGATTTTGGAGGAACTGCATTTATCAAAGCTGGAGACGAAGTTTTTACGGAAGAGAAATTGTTTTGGACAGATCCATCAATATTAGAGATGTTTAATGTTGAGATTATTAAAGGTTCAGGTTCTGAAAGCTTAAAAAGTCCAAATAATATTTTACTTTCTGAAAGTACCGCCAAACGTTATTTTGGCAATGAAAACCCAATGGGTAAAACGGTTGTAGTTGATAATAGAACTACTTTCGAAGTTAAAGGAATCTATAAGGATTTTGCGGATAATAGCTCATTAGACTTTAATGTTATTGCACCATTTATGATGCAATACGCTGCTAAGAATCCAACTTGGGACAATGCTAGTTTTGAAACGTTTGTAATGTTTAACTCTACTACACCTAATGTAAACGACATTGAGTCTAAGATTCAAAACATATTAGATACTAATGTGAAAAAGGATGAGCAATGGTATAATTTTTCTCTTCAACCCTTAGAGCGTATTCACCTGTATTCATCATCATATTCAGATAGTTATTTAGATGGCTTGGGTGATATTAATCAAATTAGGAATCTTACAGCACTAGCAATTTTGGTTCTAATTATTGCTTGTATTAATTACATGAATTTAATTACAGCACGTTCTCAAAAAAGAGCAACTGATGTAGGTATTAATAAAACACTCGGTGCTTCGATTAAGCATTTAGTTACAAGATTTTATATCGAAACTGGATTAATTACTGCGATTGCAATGATTTTAGGTGGTTTGTTTGCGACATTGGCTTTACCTGTATTTAATACTTTAGCTGGAAAAGATTTAGATATATCTTCTCTATTTTCTTTAAAGATTTTAGGCTTCTTACTATTGATTTGGTTAGTAACAACTTTAGTTTCAGGATCGTATCCTGCGTTATATCTTTCACGCTTTTCACCAAAAGAAGTTTTGAAACCTTCTGGTAGTAAAGGTGGCCTAGTAAGTTTTGTTAGAAAGGGATTGGTCGTCGTGCAATTTTCGGCTTCAGTAATATTAATAATTGGAGTTATAGTTATTCATCAACAATTAGAATATATTCAGAATAAGAATTTAGGTTACAATCCGGAAAACATAATTGCAATTTCTACTGCAGGTATAAGAGGTGGAGAAAACAATAGAGCATTAGTAGACGCCTTTGAAAAACTACCAAATGTCTCTTTTGTTAGTAGATCTCAAGGTTATCCTGGTATAGGAGTAAGTGGACGTAGCATTAGTAAACCTAATAGCGACCAGAGTATTGGCGTGCAAACTAACAGATCGGAGCATAATATTGCTGATGTATTACAACTCAATTTATTAGCTGGCAAGTTACTGCCAAAAAATAAACAGCGTGGTGATACACTAGTTGAGGTAGTGGTTAATAAGAAAACAGTGGATTTCTTAGGGCTTTCACCAGATGAAGCTATTGGTAAAAAAGTTAATATGCAATTAGGAAATAATGCATACATATATGGGGTAGTAGATGATTTTAACTTCGCTTCATTACATACACCAATTGGTGGTTATGCTTTTCATAATGCAACAGGTGAGCCTAAATCTTATTTATTAGTACGTTTTAAGAATGAAGTATTAGCTGAGAGTATTTCAAATTTCGAAAACACTTTCAAAAAAGTTGCAGCAAATTCAGCATTCGAATACACTTTTCTAGATAAAAAATTAGAGTTGTTATATGAAAAAGAAAAGCGTACTGCAAGTGTAGGCTTATTGTTTTCAATTTTAGCGATTATTGTAGCTTGTTTAGGTTTATTTGCATTAGCAGCTTATATGGCAGAGCAACGTAATAAAGAAATTGGTATTAGAAAGGTGTTTGGAGCTAGTGTTTCTAGAATAATTAAATTACTGTCTATGGATTTTATGAAGTTGGTTTTAGTTTCTTTAGTTATTAGTTTTCCATTGGCATTATATTTTATGAACAATTGGCTACAAGACTTTGCTTATCGCATTAATATTAGTTGGACAGTTTTTGCAATCGCTGGTACACTAGCTTTATTAATTACATTTATTACAGTAGGCTATCAAGCAGTAAAAGCTGCGATAGCCAATCCAATCAAAAGTTTAAGAACAGAATAAATATAAATCATCATTAATCAAAATATTAGAAACATGAAAAATTTAAAAAGCATCATAATAGTAGTTACGATTTGCATAGGTCAAATCATATTAGCGCAATCAAAAAAAACAGTTGAATCTTTTAATAAAGTCATTATTAGTCCACATATCGAAACCACTTTTGTTAAAGGTGATGAAGAATCTGTAACCATTTTAGAAAATACGGAGTCAGATGATAAAGTAAATATTGATGTAAATGGAGGGACATTACGTGTGTACCTTGATGATGCAAAAACCACAACCAAACATGAAAAAGTGGTTAAGAATGGTGTAAAAATGAATGTGCCAATTTATAAGGGAAAAGTACTTACTATTAGAGTAATGTATAAAAGTATAGATAATTTATCCTTAAGAGGAGAACAGGTTACAGTTTGTGAAAGTTTAATAGATGTAGAGAATTTCAAACTCAAAATTTATGGCGAATCTCAGGTGACTTTAAATCATATTGATTTAAAAGAATTTGATGTCGATGTGTATGGTGAAAGTCAGTTAACCATTAAAAAAGGTAAGACTGAGAATCAGCATATCACAGCTTATGGCGAAGGAGAAATCAATCTGGTAGATGTAGATAATAAAAATTCTAAACTCAAAGCGTATGGTGAAGCAGAGTTTAGAGTTCAATCATCAAAACATATCAAATTCACAGCCTATGGTGAAGCAGAATTGTATTATAAAGGAACAGCAGAAGTAAGTACTGGCTTAAGCTTTGGTGATTCAAAAATCAATAGAATAGACTAAAAAAATTAAAGAATATGGCAAATATATTATTAAGTCTTAACGAGGCAACCCGAACTGTTAATTCATGTAGTAATAAAGTTACACTATTAGATAATATTGACCTTCAAGTAAAAGAGGGTGAGTTTATTTCACTTATGGGACCCTCTGGCTCAGGCAAATCTACCTTGTTGAACTGTATAGGAATGTTAGATAATTTTACTGGTGGAGGATACACATTTTTAGGTGAGCCAGTGCATAGTATGAAAGAAAAAAGCAGATCTAAATTGTATAAAGAATATATAGGGTTTGTATTTCAAGCTTATCATCTTATCGATGAGCTAACGGTTTGGGAAAATATTGAAACACCATTACTCTATAAAAATGTAAAATCTTCTGAACGTAAAGCATTGGTTGCAGATATGTTAGATCGTTTTAATATCGTCGGTAAAAAAGACTTATTTCCGCAGCAACTTAGTGGAGGACAACAACAATTAGTAGGAATTGCTAGAGCATTGATTGGGAAACCAAAATTGATTTTGGCTGATGAACCAACAGGGAATCTTAACTCCAAACAGAGTACAGAAATCATGGAACTGTTTACAGAATTAAATAAGGAAGGAGTAACCATAATCCAAGCAACTCATTCAGAAAACAATGCGTCTTATGGTTCTAGAATTATAAATCTATTGGATGGCAAAATAGTCTCAGAATAAAAAGATAATCATGACACATAAACAAGTTTTATTAACCCTCTTAATAGTAATGGGTTGGTTAGGATACACTCAAGATTTAAATCAGAAAAGCTACTCATTAGAGGAATGCATATCAATTGCACTAGAGAATAATCTCGATCTAAAATCAGCAGATTTATTAGCAAATTCTGCAAGAGTCAGCCATCAGCAATCAAAAGCTAACATGTTACCTAGCATTAATGGTAACTTTAATCTTGGTGTAAATGATGGTCGAAGTATTGATCCGTTTACGAATGATTTTATAACTCAAGAATTGACATTTTCCAATATGGGTTTAAGTCTGGATATGACTGTTTTTAATGGATTTAGATTGTTAAATCAAGCCAAGCAGAACCGTTTAAACCGAAAGGCTTCAGAATTAGAAAAAGAAGCTGCTCAACAAGATTTAGTGTTGAATGTCACTTTGGCCTACTTGCAGGTTTTGAATAGTAAAGCCGTTTTAGACTTAACAAAACAACGTTATGAAACTACTAAAAAGCAATTAAAAATTCAAGAAGATTTTTATGAAAACGAATCCGGAAATCCTGCAGATTATGCAGATATACTGGGCCAAATTGCAAATGATGAAACCAGTGTCCTAAATTCCGAATCTAACTTTAATAATGCAAAATTAACACTTGTAAGGCTGTTGAATCTTCAGGAAACTATCGACATTGAAGCAGAATCCATTTTATTAGATTTCGAAAAATACAATCTATCAGCAGAAGCCGTTTATAATGAAGCGCTTCAAAATTTAGCGACATTTAAGGCCAATGAATTGCGTATTGAAGCAGCTAAAAAAGGGGTAAGCGTAGCGAAATCTCAATTTACACCTCAAGTATCTATATTCGGTGGTGTTAATACCAATTACTCAAGTGCGGCGCAATTATTTAACTCAACGGGCTCAAGTCTTATGGAAACTGGAGATTTTGTCACTGTTGATGGACAAGATTTACCAGTAATCACAGAACAAACTAATTTTGTAGCTGAGTCCATTGGTTATGAAGACCAACTAGATAATAATTTGAATACTGTAGTTGGTCTAGCCGTAAATGTACCATTGTTTAATGGCTTTAGAGCTAAGAATAATGTAGCTTTAGAAAAGATTAGGGTAGAGGAGTCTATTTTAGAATTAGAGCGGACACATTTAGATATTAAGAATGCAATTGCTCAAGTGCATTTTGATATGGAAGCGGTTTATAATCGTTGTCAAAGTTTACTAAAACAAGTTGAGGCTTATGAAGAGTCCTATCGCATAAATGAAATAAGGTTTAACAATGGTGTTTCTAACTTCTTAAATTATGTCACGAGCAAGAACAATTTAGATAATGCAAAAGTCAATTTAACTAATGCCAGATATGAATATTTGTTAAGAGTTAAAGTTTTAGATTATTACAGAGGTATAGCAAATTAATTCCATTCTAAGTTACTTCTTTCCTGCCAATAGTGTTCTGATGATACTGCAAATGATTTTAGTATAGAGATTTCATCAGAATGCAATTCAAATTCTAATGATTTTAAATTTTGTTTTAAATGTTCTGTATTCGAAGCACCACTGAGTAAAAGAGTTGGTTCTAAATCATCCATAACAAAACGCAATGCAATAGCATCTGTACCAACGTTATAATTGTTTGCTAAAGTTTCTAAGTAGTTGTAAATAGGTTCGTAATTTTTAAACTGAGGATGTCGAAAAACCCTTCCATTGGCTAAGGCCTCTTTGATGATTACGGTCTTTCCATTTGACAATAATTGTTTTAAAATGGTATAACACGATTGCTCAAAAATATTGAAAGTGACTTGGTAACTATCAAATAAGTCTTTACCATCAAAAACAATATTTTGTGCTGTTTCTATAATTTCAATTTGTTCTGTTCCGCTTGATGATAAACCAACTTTTAAACCATATTTTTCCTTTAATTCGTGCAACCGAGATAAAACATCAGTATTATTTAAAACACCACTATCTAAAGTTGCAGAATGAATTTGGTAGATTTTTAAATTAGGCAAAAAGGCTTTAGAAATTTCCCATTGCTCATTCAGTTTAGATAATGAGTGTTCTTTAATTTCATGTTTTCCAGAAAATCCAATTTCCCAATTGGCAACGTAGGTATAACCAAATTTTGTTGAGAGGTTGACATCCTTATGTTGTCTGGATGTATTCCAGTCTAATAAAAATTGTTCACCTAAGCCATAGGATGGAGCCACATCAAAATCCCGAACACCGAGTGCGTAGCTTTCATCTAAAACATTAAAAGTATTTGCTTTAAAGCTTTCAACAGATTTATCGATATTAGTGTTTGATCTAATATTAATATAATCTGGTCGACCCAGAGCAGCTAAACCTAATCCAATTCTAGTTTCACTCATTTATTTCAAGGTTTTTAGAGTTTATTTGAAATGATATACTCATCATTAAACATGATTCGAAAATTTTTCTAAAATAAGTTCCAATTTAGGGTTTATAAACCGCTCACAAAAAGGCTTTTCAGGATTTTTTCGATAGTAATTCTGAATTGCTTCACGAGAAGCTTTAAATTTTGAAAAAGGATAAACTTTAGTAATCAGTTTGTTTTCAAATTCAGATTGAAAATCGTTCAATAATCGTTCAGCTTCTTTTCGTTGTTCTTTCGAATAGGTGTAAATCGCAGAACGGTATTTGTTCCGCATAGAATGTGCAGAGGTGCTCTTGTGCGTGTGTAAATGAATTTGGATCAAAGTTTGAAGTGAAATCAGATGAGCATTAAAGTGAACAATCACTGCCTCAGAAAACGAATTGTTTTCATCGATAGAGGATATGTAACCTTGCTCAACATGTTCAACACCCTTTAAAGATTGAAAAACAGCTTCAGTACACCAATGACAACCACCACCTAATGCTATTTTAATTTGTTTAGCCATTTTAGTAATTCTCTTTCAGAAGGGTTTCTTAATTTCTTTTCTCCTATTGTAATTGTTGGAAAATTGAGCTTTCTGTTTTCATAGAGGCCTCTCAATTCCACTGCAAAGTCTTCATTCGTTTCTACATCTAAAAACTGATATTTAAGATTTAGATTTTCTAAAAAAGTTTTATAGTATCTGGTTTTATGGCAACGCTCTGTACCATAAAGTTTTATTCTAGTAGTGCTTAACATTCTGTAAAGTTATTCAACTAAAGAAATACCTAAAGCAACCTTTTTTAAAGATACTTTAGGTATTGATAATTAGGCGCTTTTTAATTTATCAGCATGTAACTTACGAAGCTTCATAAGCTTTGGTGTAATAACAAAACTACAATACCCTTGGGCTTGATTATTTTTATAATAATCTTGATGCTCTTTTTCAGCTTCATAAAAGATCTGTGCTTTCGAAATTTCTGTAACTATTAGGTCTTCATAATAGACACCTAGTTCTTTAACTACAATTTCGGCAACTTCCTTTTGTTTGTCATCATTATAATAAATTACCGAGCGATATTGTGTGCCACGATCTGCTCCTTGTCTATTAAGTGTTGTAGGATCGTGTGTTGTCATAAAAATGACTAGAATATCTTCATAGGAAATTACATTAGCATCGAAAGTAATTTGCACGACTTCAGCATGACCTGTTAAGCCAGAACAGATTTCTCGATAAGTTGGCCTACCAGGTACGCTTCCACCAGAATAACCAGAAACAACGTTTTCTACACCTTTTACTTCCTGAAATACAGCTTCTGTGCACCAGAAGCAACCACCTCCTACAGTGGCAATTTGTAAATTTTTAGTTGTCATTCGGTAGTCTCCTTATCTAAAGTCATAGATTCTGAATTAATACAATAGCGCAATCCGCTTGGCTCTGGTCCATCAGGGAATATATGTCCTAAATGCGCATCACAAGTATTGCACATTACCTCTACGCGCACCATTCCGAAAGATGAATCTTTTTCGTACTTAATAGCGTTTTCTTTAATAGGTTGTGTAAAGCTGGGCCAACCAGTGCCAGAACTAAACTTAATTGTAGAATCAAATAAAGGAGTGTCACAACAAATACAGTTGTACTTACCTTCATCATAGATACTACAAAGTGCTCCGCTATGGGCACGCTCTGTACCTTTTTGTCTTGTAATTCTAAATTGCTCTGGAGTTAATTGAGCGCTCCATTCAGCTTCTGTTTTTTCAACGCGTCTGTCTGGCGTTGGGTTTCCGTTTACGGAAAATTTGATAACATCTTTCCAAGTTAGCATACTTTGGTTTCCTTTCTTTCTGTAAATTAATATTTTATTAATTAGGTCAGAAACAACCTCCTATTGAAATTGACGAGATCAATGTAAATGAAGTTATTCGGTTTCTTTTCTAGTTAATAATATGCTTTTATAAAGATATGAATATAGTCGTTAAGTTTACAATTTTCTTACATATACAATAAAGTATAATATGTGAAGAATGGTTACTATATTTTTAAGTTCTTATTAATTATATGAGTTCTATGCTTAACTTTACGAGATACAGAATTATATAAAATATTTATTATAATATGAAAATTTAGTTTATTTTTGGTTAACCAGATTGGTTAACCAGATTAAAGTAAAGAATCAAATGACTCTAAAGCATCTTTTTTATTAACGAGAATTGCCGTACTGTTATTGAGTTAGAAGTAATACATTAAATATTAAAAGCATATATAAATGAAAAAATATCTATTAGCCATCGGATTATTAGTAATGTTTTTGTCTTGTGATGAGACATCAAAATCTAATACCAGTCAATTAATTTCTAACGCTGAAGAATTGGAGAAGGCCATAACAAATGCCGAACCAGGTGATAATATAGTTCTAAAAAATGGTGTTTGGAAAGATGTCCAAATCAAATTTAGAGGAAAGGGCACAAAGGATAATCCCATAACCTTAAAAGCAGAAACGGCTGGTGAAGTTTCTATCGAAGGGCAATCGTATTTAAAATTTGGAGGAGAGTATTTAGTGGTAGATGGGTTACATTTTAAAAACGGTTTTTCACCATCAAATGCAGTAGTAGACTTCAAAATAAGTCATAAAGATACACTAGATGAAATAGCAAACAATTGCAAATTCACCAACAGTGTTATTGAAGATTTTAATAAACCAAAACGCGATAACAGTGATTTGTGGGTTCAATTTTGGGGAAGACATAATGAGTTAAGCAATTGCTATATCGCAGGAAAAACAAATAGAGGACCAACTGTAAGAGTCAGTATTGAAGGTATAGAAAGTATTAATAACTATCATCAAATCATTAATAATCATTTTGGTCCTAGACCTGTAAAGGGTGGACCTAGTGGTGAAACGATTCAATTAGGTAATAGTTATACATCGATGTCGCCAAGTTATACCATGGTTGCTAATAATTTGTTCGAAGAATGTAATGGTGAGGTTGAGGTTATTTCTAGTAAGACAAATTTCAACGTGTTTAAAAATAATGTATTCTACAAGAGTGAAGGATCTTTAGTAACACGTCATGGAAATTATGTAACAGTTGACGGAAATTATTTCATAGGAGATGGCGTCAATGAAAACTATGGAGGAATTAGAATTATTAATACAGGACATTGGGTGGTCAATAACTATTTTTATGGACTAAAAGGTAAGAGCTTTAGAAGCCCATTAGCAGTAATGAATGGAATTCCAAAATCACCATTAAACCGTTATAACCAAGTGACTGATGTCGTTGTGGCTTATAATACGTATGTAAATTGTAGTTCACCATGGCAATTTGGTGTTGGTACAAACATAGCTCAAGCAGATGTGTTGCCACCATCCGAAATTCGCTCGGCAAGAGCTATTAGAACTACGGTTGCAAATAATATTATTTACAATGAAAAAGGATTAGAAAGTATTGTTGTTGAAAACGATAAAGCAGATGGTGTTACTTTTAAAAATAATATTGTAGATAACCAAGGTGTAAAATTTAAAGATTTTAATGGTGGAATTGTTGAAGCCTCGTTAGATCCGAAAAAACTAACTGACAACATTTATATTCCAACAGGAATACCTGATGATTTTGAAGCATATAGTGGCTTCGATTTTAATACTATTGAAACCGATTTACTAGGTGTTTCTAGAAAAGACAGCAAAAGTATTGGTGCAATAATAGGCAAAGACGTTTCTGACCCAAATATTTTAGACAAATCTAAATATGGAACCACTTGGTTTTCAAATGAAATTGAAGCTAAAGAACCTGTAACTCATACTGTAACTAAAGCAGAAGAATTGCAAACTAAAATTAATGAGGCAGAAAATGGGGATATTATCGCTTTAGCAGAAGGAGTCTATAATGTAAACAATTCTCTAGTAATTAATAAGGCATTGACTATTCAATCTGAAGGAAAAGCAGAGCTAGTGTTTTCAGGAGCATCAAACACACCATTGTTTTCATTGCAACCTAAAGGAAAACTAGCAGTAAACTTTCTAAATTTAAAAGGGAACAACACGAACTACGCGTTTGCAAGTTTAAAAGAAAACATGTCTAATCATTTTGGATTAACGGTTTCAAATTCAACAATAAAGGATTTTAATTATGTGTTAAAAGCCTTTAAAGAATCGTTTGCAGAACGTGTTACTTTTGAAAACACATCTATTTCAAACTGCGAAAACGGAATCGAATTATCGGAAGAAACAAACGATAAAGGAGATTATAATACAGAGTATTTAACCATAAATAACTGTAATTTCAATAACGTTAAAGCCAATGTTATAGATTATTATAGAGGTGGTTATGATGAGTCTACCATTGGTGGAAACCTTTTAGTAACTAATAGCACATTTGCCAATTGCGGAGCTAACGAGAAAAACAAAAGGCTATTAAATCACAATGGAATTGTAAATGTAAATATTACCAAAAACACATTTAAAAATAACCCAGTTCAGTTTGTATCTATTTTATGGGGAGCAAAGAATAATGTAGAGTCTGAAAACACCTTAACTAATTCTGGAAAAATAAAAACAGAAGAAAATTTAGTAATGAAGTTAATGTATTAGAAACTATGGTTAAGAAATTGATAACATTTGGTGAAGTAATGATGCGTTTATCGCCTCCAGGCTATGAAAAATTTTCACAGGCGTCTTCGTTTGAACTTGTTTATGGAGGAGGTGAGGCAAATGTTGGTATTTCGTGTGCTTACTTGGGAATGAAAGCTGCTCACGTCACTCGTTTTCCTGATAATGCCCTAGGAAAAGCGGCTACCCAATTTTTAAGAAAACATTGGTTAAGCACTGAACATGTTATTTATGGTGATGATATGATGGGCAAGTATTTTCTCGAAAAAGGTGCCGTGCATAGATCTAGTGAAGTCATTTATGAAAGAGAAGGTTCTGCATTTTCCTTGATAGAACCATCAATGATAGATTGGGAAGACGTACTCAAAGATGCCGATTGGTTCCATTGGACAGGTATAACGCCTGCCATTTCAAAAGGAGCTGCTAGATGTTGCTTAGACGCCATTAAAACAGCGAACAGATTAGGAATAACAGTATCTGGCGATATTAATTCGAGAGATAATATGTGGAAGTACGGCATGACCATGCAAGATGTAATACCTGATTTAGTTAGGCATAGCGATGTAGTTATAACGAGTAGTCGTGGTATACGTGAAATGTTTTCCATAGGAGAATTAGAAGATAAATTTCAGGATTTAGCTAAACAACTGATAGACCGTTTTCCTAATGTCAAAAAAGTAGTTAAAAAAACGAGAAGGATAATGAGTGCTTCTCACCATCAAATTCAAGGAAAAATGTGGAATGGGCAAGATTACATCAAATCCGATATGCTAAACATTACCCATATTATAGACCGCGTTGGGACAGGAGATGCATTTGCTGCAGGTTTAATCTATGGGTTACTACATTATGATGATCAGCAGGCTATAGAATTTGCCTCAGCAGCTTGTGCCTTGAAGCATACTGTTCCAGGCGATGTAAACACGGTTTCTCTTGAAAACGTAGAGAGCTTATTGCAAAGTGATACTGCCGGAGCAATAAAAAGATAGTTTAAGAAAAAGTACTATTGATAAATAGTTGACTTAAGTTTTTCATTTCAAGATAATTCAAAATTGAACTAAGTATGAATATAAAAAATTTTAATAGTATGGGTCAACTTTTACTAGTTGGTTTTGTATTAATAATCACGGTTTTTTCATGTAAAAATAATTCAGAAGGAGAATCAAATATATCTGAAAAAAGCGAAGAAAAAAACCAAGTTAAATATCCTAGTGATGTGATCCCATTCATGGATAAATGGAAAATCCTTTTAGGAGATGGGACGCGTTCTGATAGTTTGGTTAATTTTCAAAAAGAGGACTTCTTTTATGTAGAAAGTGATGATACTGGAGATTGGGTAGTATATAAAACACCAAATTCTGGAGTGACCTCTAGAACGTCTAGCAACACAAGAACCGAATTAGGTGAAAAAAGACATTGGATTCCTGAAGAAGGCGGAAAATTAACAGGAACATTAAAGGTGCAACATGTGTCTACGACAGGTGATGCAACAGCTGCTTCTTCTTACTCTGTTGTCATTGGTCAAATCCACAGTGACGAAGGTCACGAAAATGAACCCTTAAAAATCTATTACAAAAAATTCCCTGGACACACAAAAGGATCAGTATTTTGGAATTACGAAATCAACACAGAAGGGGATAATATTGGAAGATTTGATTATTCTACAGCAGTTTGGGGACATGATTTCTCCGTGGTTGGAACAGATGCAATGACTTATCCTGCAGAGCCAGAAAATGGTATTGCTTTAGGAGAAGAGTTTAGTTATGAAGTCAATGTTTACAAAGGTATAATGTATCTAACTTTTACTAGCGAAGGACATGAAACTATAAAATTCACAAAAAGCTTAATTAAATCAGAATTTGCGACAAGGTCAGCTATTCCAGAACAAGTAAAAAAAATATATGCAAATAGAGAGAAGGGTGGAGGAGTTGAACGTGAAATCGCCTATGCAGGTGAAATAAATTATTTTAAACAAGGTGCTTACAATCAAGCCAATAATAAAAGTACCAAGTCAGAAATTTATGGAGGTGATATAGGTAAACAATACGCCAATGGAAGTTATGCTGAGGTTTGGTTTAAAGAAGCGACGGTGGGTGAATCTACTGCACCAAAACAATAAATATTGAAAAAAGTAATCTTCATAATAGGCGTCTCAGGAAGTGGAAAAAGTACCATTGGTAAAATGCTTGCAGACGATTTAAATATTCCTTTTTTTGATGGTGATGACTTTCATTCTGAAGGTAACATTATAAAAATGTCTAGTGGAAAACCTTTAAATGATAAAGATAGACAGGGTTGGTTAGAGACTTTAAATGAATTGGCAAAAAAACAACTCAAAGAAACTAGTTGTGTTATTGTGTGCTCAGCGTTAAAGCAAAAGTATCGCGATACCTTAAGTTTAGGTATTGAAAATCAAACAAAATGGGTGCATTTATCTGGATCATTCAATCAAATTTTTGAAAGATTGAATAGTAGAAAAGGTCATTTTATGCCTTCCGAATTACTTCAATCTCAATTTAATACGCTCGAAGAACCAAAAAACGCTATTACAATTGATATAAGTTTAAACCCTAAAGAAATTATAGACCAAGTGAAAAATCAATTAGAACATAAATCAGAGTTTGGGTTATTTGGACTCGGAGTTATGGGAAAAAGCCTATGTAGAAACTTAGCTAATAACGGATTTAAAATTTCCATGTTCAATCGACATGTTGATGAAGTTGAAGAGAATGTTGCTAAAAATTTCAAGGCTGAATTTTCAGAATTGACTGAAGCCAAAGCATTTGATGATATTTCAGCTTTTGTAAATTCTTTACAGCAACCTAGACGCATCATGTTAATGGTTAATGCAGGCAAAACCATTGATTATGTGATTGAAGATTTGCTACCACATTTATCTGAAAATGATATTTTAATAGATGGCGGAAATTCAAACTACAAAAAAACAAAAGAGCGAAATGAATACTTAAAAACAAAAGGTATCCATTTTATTGGCACCGGAGTTTCTGGGGGTGAAGAAGGTGCACTAAAAGGACCATCCATAATGCCAAGCGGTAATGAAGAGGCATACAAAATGGTAGCGCCTTTTTTGGAAAAAATAGCGGCTAAAGATAAAAACAGTTTGCCGTGTTGTACTTATGTTGGTCCAGAAGGCAGTGGTCATTTTATAAAAATGGTACATAATGGTGTAGAGTATGTAGAGATGCAATTATTGGCTGAAGTTGCTACTATTTTGAAAGCTACAGGTCAAAACCCTGATGCTATTTCTTGTACTTTAGAGTCTTGGAAAGATACGGCTAGTAGTTACTTGTTAGAAATAACAACAGACATTTTTAAGAAGAAAGAAGGAGATGATTGGCTCGTAAATAAAATTTTAGATAAAGCAGGAAATAAAGGTACAGGTAATTGGACAACCATAGCATCAGCTGAGTTTGGAGTGCCAAGCACCTTGATTGCTTCAGCGTTATTTTCAAGATACGTGTCTTTTTACAAAGACGAAAGGATTCTATTAAGTAAGAATTTTGAAAAGCAGAGTAATTCAGAATTAAATAGCACAACAAGCGAAGTTTTGGAGGCTTATCAATTTGCTAGAATTATTAACCATTATCAAGGCTTTAAATTGATTGTTGAAGCGTCTAATAAATTGGATTGGAATTTAAATATAAGTGAAATCGCAAGGATTTGGACTAACGGTTGCATCATTAGATCTACCTTAATGGAAGATTTAGTTGAAGTATTCAAAGAGACTAACAACATCTTAACTAATGCTGAGTTGATAGAGAAATTAAATCAATATAAACCTTCAGCAAAAAAAGTGATTTTGCAATGTGTTCTTAATGAGTTAACAACACCTGCTTTAAGTGAAGCGCTTCAGTTTTTAAACGGAATTACAACTGAGTATGCATCTGCAAATGTTATACAAGCACAACGCGATTATTTTGGGGCACACACGTATCGAAGATTAGATGATCCATCAGGGAAAAGTCATCATACCAACTGGAATTGATACAAAAAAAAGAATGTCACCTCGAGCATTATTGAGAAAGTGAAATATTTTTCACTTCGAAGATAGCTAGCAACGCTAGTCGAGAGGTCTTTAAAAAAAACAAAATTAGGTCTCGACTGCGCTCGACCAGACAATACAAAACCAACTATAATATGGAAGCTACCACACCTAAAAAGTCATTTCTAAAAAAACTCATAGCCATTGTTTTAGGTTTCGGACCTGGAATATTTGCAATTGGTTACACCATTGGTACAGGTAGTGTAACGTCAATGATAAAAGCCGGAAGTGCTTATGGTATGCAGCTAACTTGGGTGCTTTTATTAAGTTGCTTATTCTCTGGAATTTTAATGTTTGTTTATGGAAATTACACACTGATTACTGGAGAAACAGCGCTTTTTAGTTTTAAAAAATATTTAAAAGGAGGTAAAATAATTGCAATCTTAATTATTATTGGAATTTCTTTCGGCCAATGGGGTTCGCTTATGGGAATCTTAACCATTTCTTCCAATATGCTTTATGAAATATTCGCTATATATTTTGAAGGACTTAAAGCGTATGAATACGAAACAGTTTTAGCTATTGCTGTTTTAATTGTTGGTATTTTTTATGCCTTAATGCTAGTCGGGAAATATACATTTTTCGAGAAAGTATTAGTCATTTTCGTTACGTTTATGGGATTGTCTTTTATTGTGTCTTTATTTTTTGTACACCCATTACCATCAGAAGTTTTAGAAGGATTAATTCCTTACATTCCAGAATCTAAAGATTCACAAGTGTCAGGAAAAATGATGGTCGCAGCATTTGTGGGAACTACAATGGCAGCAGCGACATTTTTATCTAGACCTTTATTTGTAAAAGGGAAAAATTGGACTATTAATGATTTAGGGAAACAGCGCAAAGATTCAATAACTGCAGCAATATTGGTGTTTATTATTAGTGGTGCTATTATGGCTGTGGCTAGTGGTGCATTATATCACCAAGGAACACCAGTATATAACGTTTTAGATATGGCAAAACCACTAGAGCCTATTGCGGGAAGTTTTGCAGTAGCAGTTTTCTTTTTTGGAACATTAAGTGCAGGTTTGTCTTCTATTTTTCCTTGTTTATTAATTGCACCGCTTTTAGTAGCAGATTATCAATCCGGGACTTTAGACACAAGTTCTAAACAGTTTCGAGTAATTACTGCAATTGCTTGTTTCGTGGCTCTAATCGGACCAGCATTTTTTGGAGGTAAACCTATCGTGGTTCAAATATTGTCTCAAGTTTTTAATGTGTTTGTATTGCCACTTGTGGTGTTAAGCATCATATTATTGGTAAACAATAAAAAGTTAATGAAAGGCTATAAAACGAGTCTTTTGGTAAATATTGGGTTGTGTGCAGCATTATTTTTCTCTTGTGTAATATCTTATACAGGTGTTGTTGGGTTAATGGCTAAATACTTTTAATAGTAAAGAAATAAAATATATAACTTAAAATAAGCCATCATGAATATAAAGAGTATCAAATCTATAATTAGCATTTTCACATTAGCACTGTTCCTTGGATTTTATGGCTGTAAAAATGACTCAAAAGAATCAAACGAGTCTTCAGCTACAAAAGAAACTGAAAATCAAAAACCACTATACGCAAGTGATGTTATTCCGTTTTTTGACAATTTTAAATTGATTTTAGGAAATGGATTAAACGTGGGAAAACCAATTGATTTTGAAAGCAAAGATTTCTTTTACACCAAAACAGATAATGATGGAGATTGGGTTGTTTTTAAGGCGCCAAATGCAGGAAGTACTCATGGCACTTCAAACAATACCAGAACAGAATTAGGACAAACAAAAAAATGGTATCCTAAAACCGCTAATGATAAAATGACAGCGACACTTAAAGTTATGAATGTCTCATCTACAGGAGATGCGCGCGTTGCAGCTTCACACTCTGTGGTTGTTGGGCAAATCCATAGTGCTGATAAGCATGAAAATGAACCGCTTAAAATATTTTACAAAAAATTCCCAGGTCATACCAAAGGTTCAGTCTTTTGGCATTATGAAATTAATACTTCTGGTGATGATAACTCTGGACGCTGGGATTTCTCTACAGCAGTTTGGGGAGATGACTTTTCTGTGGTAGGTGATACAGAAAACACATATCCAGAAGAACCTAAAGACGGTATTACGTTAGGTGAAGAATTTAGTTACGAAATTAAAGTTAAGGATGGTATTATGAATTTAAAATTTATGAGCGAAGGACATCCGACAAAAACATTTACTAAAAATTTGATAGAGTCAGAGTATACAACAAAAGCAGATATCCCAGAACAAACGCAAAAGCTATTTGTACCTATTGGTCAAGATGGAGTAGAACGAGAAAAAGCGTATGCAGGTGAAGGCTGTTTCTTTAAACTTGGTGCTTATAACCAAACCAATGGGAAATCACCGAAGATAAATAGAAATTGGTGTTCTGGTGCAGAGACGCATGACGGAGATATAGCAAAACAATATGAAGATGGAAACTATGCTGAAGTGTGGTTTAAAACCGGAACTATCACTGTAAGTGAAACTGCGGTTTCTAATGAAGGCTATTTTAGTAAAAATGATAAAGTAAAATAAATTATTGAGACTATGATGAATAATAAATTAACTGGGAAAAATGTACTCATCACAGCTGGTGCCCAAGGTATTGGTGAAGCGATTACAAGACACTTTATAGATAGTGGAGCCAATGTCGCCATTCACTATTTTTCTAGCGCAGATACTGCAAATACATTGGTTGATTATACAACTGGCAAAGGACAAAATGCAATTGCAATTAAAGGTGATTTAACAAAAGAAGCAGACGCCAATACTGTTGTAGAAGAAACCGTAGAAGCATTAGGCGGATTAGACATCGTTATAAACAACGCAGGATCTTTAGTAGCACGTAAATTACTAGATGAGTTAGACGCAGATTTTTGGCATAAAGTAATGGATATCAATATGACCTCTATGCAATTTGTAACGCGAGCTGCAGTGCCATATTTAGCGAAAAATAATAATAGTAGTATTGTTAATTTAGCATCTCTTGCAGGACGTAAAGGAGGTCATCCAGGATCTTTAGTTTATGCCACTAGTAAAGGTGCAATCTTAACTTACACACGTGCACTTTCAACCGAAATTGGATCAAAAGGCATACGAGTAAATGCGGTTGCACCTGGTTTAATTTTGGGAACTTCGTTTCATAACACGCATACCACAAAAGAAGCGGCTGCAAAAACAATTGAAGGAATTCCTATCAATCGTGCAGGAAATGCAGATGATGTTGCAAGAGCAGTTTTATATCTAGCTTCAGAATATGATGGCTTCATAACTGGTGCTACTTTAGATATTAACGGAGGAGTATATAATATGTAATCCTGAATTTAATTTTTATAATTCAACGATTATTGTATATTTGGTAAACCAGATTGGTAAACCAATTTATCGTGAGACTAGTTACTATTTTTTCAAAGTTCTTTTCTGATATAAAAAAGAATATTAAGAAAAGATTTCTTTCAATTTTCTAATTTTATAAGAATGAATAAAAAACTTAAAATACGTTCAATAATATTTACATTAATATGCATTGTCTTGTCTTGCAAAGAAGAGTCTGTTACTAAAACAGATACTACTTCTCAATCAGAACACCCAAAATTAATTTTAACCGCTCAAGGTGTAAAGGATATTAGAGCACAATTAGGTGAAATTCCAATTTTTGATAATACGCTACAAAAAGTAAAAGAAGAAATTGACGCCGAAATTGCTTCTGGAATAGAAGTGCCAATACCTAAAGATTATTCTGGTGGTTATACACATTCAAGGCACAAGCGTAATTGGTTCGCATTGCAAAAAGCAGGAGTCTTATATCAAATTTTGGACGATGAGAAATATGCCAAGTATGTAAAAGATATGTTGATGCAATATGAAGCATTATATAAAACCTTACCATTACATCCTAAGACAAGATCCTATGCAAGAGGAAAATTATTCTGGCAATGTTTAAACGATTCTAATTGGTTGGTGTATGTAAGCCAGGCGTACGATTGTATCTATAATTATTTAACCGAAGAAGAACGTAATAAACTTGAAACAAATTTATTTAGACCATTCGCAGATCATATTTCTGTTGACAGTCCTCAGTTTTACCAACGTGTTCACAATCATAGCACTTGGGGAAATGCTGCAGTAGGTATGATTGGTTTAGTAATGGATGACAAAGAATTAATTGATCGTGCATTATACGGAATTAAAGATTTACAATTAGATACCAAGGCAAAAGATGATGATGGTGGATTTTTGAACAAAGACGGAAAAGCAGGCTTTTTAGCAAATATAGAAGAGCCTTTTTCGCCAGACGGTTATTATAACGAAGGTCCTTATTACCAGCGTTATGCAGGATATCCTTTCTTGATATTTGCAGAAGGTTTGCATAATGTAAAACCAGAATTAAAGATTTTTGAATATAAAAATGGAGTGCTTTTAAAATCTATAAATGCATTATTAAACTTATCAGATGCAGATGGTGATTTTTTTCCGCTTAACGATGGTCAAAAAGGCATGTCTTATTATAATAATGCTTTAGTTACTGCTGTAAATATTTCTTATCATTATGGAGAACAAGATCCTGGATTACTAGGTATAGCCGAAAAACAAGATCAAGTTTTATTAGACGATTCTGGTTTGGCAGTTGCACTTGGTATTAAAGACGGAAAAACGGAGCCGTTTGAAAAGAAATCTATTAATTTATCTGATGGACCAAATGGCAAGCAAGGTGGTGTTGGGATTTTAAGAGACGAAGATTTAGAGTTGGTTTTTAAGTACGCAGCACAAGGCTCTAGTCATGGTCATTACGATAAACTGTCGTATTCGTTATATGAAAACGGAGAAGAGGTGATTCAGGATTACGGATTGTCCCGCTTTGTAAATATCGAACAAAAAGGTGGCGGAAATTATTTAAAAGAAAACAAAACTTGGGCAAAACAAACCATTGCTCATAATACAGTGACCCAAAATGAAACCTCTCATTTTAAAGGGAAGTATGAAATAGGAAGTCAGCATCATTCAGACTTACATTATTTTTCTTCTGAAAATGAAAACATCCAAGTGGTTAGTGCAAGAGAAACAAATGCCTATCCTGGAACCGAGATGTTGCGCACGATGGCTATTATAAAAGATGACGATTTCGAAAAACCATATCTCTTGGATATCATGAAAGTGACTTCGGCTACAGCCAACCAATACGATTTTCCGTTTTACTATTTCGGTCAGGTATTGCAAACTAATTTTGAGTACAATACGCCACAAATCTTAAAACCTTTAGGAAGTAAAAATGGATATCAACATTTGTTTGTAGAAGGTTCTGGAAAAGCTAAAGATGAAAACACCAAGTTTTCTTGGATGAATAACTATAAGTTTTATTCATTAACGACAGGAGCCAATGCCAATGATGAATTGTTGTTTACTAGAATAGGAGCAAACGATCCTGAATTTAATTTAAGGAGAGATCCAGCATTAATACTGAGACGAAAAAATACTAAGAATACTATTTTTGTTTCAACCATTGAATCACATGGTAGTTATAGTCCAATTTCAGAATCTGCACTAAATTCAAAAAGTAGTATAAAAGCTTTAAAAGTGGTTTTAGATACAGAAGACTATACCGCAATATCAATAACTAATATAAATGGCAAGACTAAACTATTTATAACAGCAAATACCAACGCTTCTAAAGAAGCAAGTCACAACATAAAAATCAATGATAATAATTACCAATGGACAGGTTCTTATTATTTTAAATAAAAACAGATAAATTAAAACAAGATGAAACGATTTAGCGAAAAGTACATTGTTACAAAAGATATGGAATGGGAAGAACTTGGTGGAGGAGTATCAAGAAAATTTTTAGGCTATGATAACCAAATTATGATGGTAAGAGTAAAATTTGAAAAAGGAGCATTAGGTTCACCACACCAGCACTTCCACACGCAAGCCACCTATTGTGTTTCGGGTAAGTTTGAATTTGAAATTGATGGTGTGAAACAAATAGTTGAAGCTGGTGATGGCGTATATATTGAACCAAATTTATTACATAGTGCAGTTTGCTTGGAAGAAGGAGAGTTAATTGACACATTTAGTCCTGTAAGAGAAGATTTCTTAACTGGTGATGGACCATCTTATTTTGGTGATAAACAGTCATGAAAATGCTGTACGTGAGCACTTTATGGAATAGTATTAGGCTTTTTATATGTTTAGTGATTTCCTATTTAACTTAAACAATTATCATTTTCACATATTTAGTATAATAAAATATAGAAATTAACAAAATTTTACATATATTTGGTTGACCAGATTGGTCAACCAATTTTTTTTGTTCAATTCAATTTTAGGTATAAAATAGTCCATAAACAACAATCGCATTTGGATTCCTATTTTATTTACTGGAAATTGTACTAAAGGTTACTAATCTAAAACTAAATTCAAACTAATTAATTATTATGAAATTAAAAATTAAATCGACCTTAGTCTTGTTTCTTTTAATGTGCTTTTCATTAAGTGCTCAAGAAGCTAAGACAATTCAAGGGCAGGTGGTTTCTAAGGTAGATGGTTTACCAGTACCAGGTGTAAACATTTTATTAGTAGGCACCACCACAGGGACTAGCACAGATTTTGATGGAAATTATCAAATTCAGGCAAAAAAAGGTGATATCCTACAATTCTCTTATTTGGGTTTTGCAACCCAACTAATAACTGTTGGTGACAATACATCAATTAATGTCACTCTCGTTGAAGATGCTAATACTTTAGATGAGATTGTTGTTGTTGGTTATGGTACACAAAAAAGAAAGAATCTTACGGGTGCAATTTCTAAGGTTAAAAATGAGAACTTAGACAAAATTGCTGTTGCCAGAGTAGATGATGCACTTGTCGGTCAGGTGTCTGGTGTTAATATTCAGGCTACTGAAGGTGAGGCAGGTTCCGCACCAACAATTAGAATAAGAGGTACAGGTTCAATTACAAGTGAGGCCGGACCTTTAATTGTTGTTGATGGTATTGCTGTAGATTCAGATTTCTTAGGTAATTTAGATATGAATGATGTTGAATCTTTTGATGTATTGAAAGATGCATCTTCTGGTGCTATTTATGGTGCTCGTGGTGGTAATGGTGTCATTATTATTACAACCAAAAATGGTAAAGAAGGAAAGACAAAATTTACCTATAACACATTTACAGGGTTCAAAGAAGGTCTGCAAAACGAGGACATGTATTTTTCAGTCAGAGATTGGGCAGATCAAGAATTGGCAGCTACAGGGGCATTATCTGACAAAACTCAATATAAACTATTGATTGGTGTAGACCAAGATTGGCAAGATATTATCATTGATGGTGGTACTATAGAAAGCCATTCGTTTGCTGCAAGAGGAGGAAGTCAAAGGACTAAGTTTAGTGCATCTTTAAATTATTTGCATGATGAAGGTGTTTTACTTACTGATGATTTTAAACGTTACAGTATGAGGTTAAAAGTAGACTCAAGAGTTGGTGATGATATTAGAATTGGAGCCAATATATCCCCATCGTATTCTGGTCGTCGAAGATTCGATGGTTCTACTCACGATATTTTAAGACAACCACCATGGTTACCTTTATATCATGATGCTAATACAATTAGATTTGTAGATAGAGATGTTTATCCAGATGTAGAAGTAGGAGATTATGCTGTTCAAAGACATTTTGATAATTACGATCTTTTTGATGATGGGGGCGAAACAGATATTAGTACTACGAGTAATACGAATCCAGGAGCTAAAGTTTTAGAGCGTGATAGAAACGATTACAAATTTAAATTATTTGGAAGTTTTTACGGACAATATGAAATTACGGATGGTTTAAAATTTAAAACGACAATCGGTGGTGATTATTCGCATACAAGAAGAGATAGATGGCAAGGTGTAGAAGCAAGTCGTAATGGTGTTGCAGCAACCCAATTAGATATTTCAAACTTTAAAAGAGTGCATATTGTTTCAGATAATGTATTTACATATGATAAAGTATTCGGAAATCACGATTTAAATGTTGTTGCTGGTTTTTCAGCAGAGAAGTGGGATTATGAACTTGAGGCTGCAACAGGTATAGGTTATACCTCTGATTTGGTTCAAACTTTAAGTGGTGCGAATACAATTTCTGAGGCGCTTTCAGAAGAGTACAAAGAGAGGTTGTTATCTTATTTTGGGCGTGTTAACTATGCTTACGATGATAAATATTTATTATCTCTAAGCGCAAGACGAGATGGATATTCAGCTTTTGGTAAAGATTCTAAATGGGGATTTTTCCCAGCAGCATCTGCAGGTTGGATAATGACAAATGAAGAGTTCTTAGATGATAGTAAATTCTTAAACTTCCTTAAATTAAGGTTTAGTTATGGAGTTACTGGTAATAATGATTTTGATATTGGTTCTGGTGATTTTAGAAACCAAATTAATAGCTATCCTTATTTATCTTTGATTGGTGCATCATCAGCAGTTTTCAATAATTCTATTATCAATGGTTTTAATCCATTGAATATTGCTAACAGTGAATTAGGCTGGGAGAGATCAGTAGAAATCAATCCAGCTATTGATTTTGGCTTTTTTAATAATAGAGTATCAGGATCAGTAGATTATTACAAACGTACAAGTGAAGATTTATTATTAGATGTTCCGGTTTCTGTAACAACAGGTTTTCCAAATGCATTAGCTAATAGAGGGAAAGTAGAAAACAGAGGATGGGAATTTGAACTTAGAACAAAAAATATTGCGAAGCCAAACTTTCAATGGAATAGCACATTTATCGCTGCTAGAAATGAAAATGAGTTACTCGATTTTGCAGAGTCTAACGGTTTAATAACAAATGTAGATACAAAACGTGCTGCAGAATGGATAAATTTAGTTGGTAACCCAATTTCATCTTTTTATGGATGGGTTGTAGATAGAGAAATACCTGCAGAATATATTGCTAGACCATGGGAACGTATAGGGCAAACTAATAGAGAGGTGTTTGTAAAAGATCTTAATGGTGATGGAGTTATTGATGATGATGATAAAACAATTTTAGGTAATCCATATCCAGACTTGGTATGGAGTGTAACTAATGAATTTAAAATTGGTAATTTTGATATGAGTTTCTTATTTCAAGGAAGTCATGGTGCAGAAATTAGAAATATTGGTGATCAATATATATTCCGTCATTTTGGTTCTTCGTCTGTCGCAGATGGAGATGCAGCTGTAGCTGACGGATTAATTGGGAATACTGGATTTGTAAAAGAAAAAATATTTACAGATGACATTATAAAAGATGCATCTTACATATCGTTACGAACCGTTAGTTTAGGATATAATTTTCCAGAAGATCTACTTTCAGATCTGTTCTTAACTAACGCTCGAGTTTATATTACAGGCCAGAATCTACTCTATTTTTGGGCAGATGAATATGCAGGTTTAAATCCAAAGTCTATAAATGATACAAGTCCTATAAATTATGGATACCAACGTGTAGGTTCACCAATTAATCAAACAATATCGTTAGGACTTAACGTTAATTTTTAACAAGTAAAAAAACAGGAATTATGAAAAATATAAAGTATATAAAATTTCTTTTCTTATTCGCCATCTTTTTTGCGTGTGAAGATTTTTTAGAGCCAGCACCAACATCGGTGGTAAGTAGTGCAGATTTCTTTACCAATGAAGATCAACTACTAGCGGCGATTGCTAATATGTATGATGGATTACAAGGAGCTAATGATACAAGTTCTAACTCTAATCATGCAACACAGATAGAATTCTACGTTACTGAGATGCGTAGTGATAATACGAGATCTAAAAGTGGAGAAGGTGAAGCTGCTCAGTTTGATGATTTTAATGTACAACCTACAAATGGTTTGGTGGCAGATCATTATAGAAGTTTCTTTAATGTTATTTTTAGAGCTAATACAGTATTAGCTAATTTGGGTGTTGCATCTGAAGAAAATAGACCAAAATTTGAAGCAGAAGCTAAATTTATTCGTGCCTATGTGTATTTCAACCTTGTAAGGTTATATGGAGATTTACCGCTTGTAGATCGAGTTATTGGAATAGATGATGTTGAAATATCTTATATAAGAAGACCGACTGCTGATATTTATGACTTAATTGTTAGCGATCTTTTAGATGGTGTGGCAAACTTAGATAATAGTAATGGTAGAAACAGGGCTTCAAAAGCTGCGGCTCAAGCCTTATTAGCTAAGGTTTATCTAACTCAAGGACAAAACTACTTGGATGCACAAATCCTTTTGGAGGATGTTATGGCTAGTGGGTATATGTTAGAACCTAATTATGAGGATGTGTTTTTTAATGAAGATAACAGTGAAGTGATATTTGCAATCGGTTATCAGTCTGGTCAAGCCCAGGATAGTCAAAATTTTTCTGCAGAATGGCTTAATGGAGTTGGTAGAACAGTAGGCGTAAATTATGTTACTGATGATGCAAAAGCTGTAATGTTAGAAAGCGCCGGAGATATTAGAGCTGATGTATCAATGCGTACGGACTTAATACAACCAACTCAAACACAGGTAACTAAATATTTGCCAGATGGAGATTCAGGTGGAGATGACGGTAAAACATTTACATTTGATGCTAGATTAGCTGGTAATGACTGGATAGTACTTAGACATGCAGATGTATTATTAATGCATGTAGAGGCTATTATGGCTGGTGGACAGGAGACTAATTCGGCAGCAGCATTAAGTTCTTTTCAAGCCGTTAGAGATAGAGCGGGTTTAACAGATGCAGTAACTAATGTTACTAAAGACGAATTATTATTAGAAAGGAGAGTGGAGCTTGCTTTTGAAAATCAGAGATTATATGATTTAAAGAGATTTGGTAAAGCGATTGAAATATTGGGTGCTTTTGCTTTGGCTAATGGTACAAATTTTAGTTCTAATGACTTATTACTGCCGTTTCCTGAGAGTGAGATAGGTTTAAGTAATGGACTTTTGAACCAAAACCCAGGATATTAAAAAACTTTAAAAGAAAAATTAATTTAATAAACAGAAATTATGAAAAACATAATTTATAAAATGATGGCAGTGTTATTGATTTTCACAGTATCCTGTGAAGATTTAGAAAAATACAAATTGCCAGAAGCAAATTCAATACCAGATGAAACACCACCTGTAGCAAGCTTCTCAGCAATACAAGGTGAAGGCTTTGAAGTAGAAGAGTGGACATTGTATCAATTTACTAATGGATCTACTAGTGCTACAATGTACAACTGGAATTTTGGTGATGGTAATACATCTACAGATTTTGAACCTACTAATACTTTTCCAGGTGAAGGTACTTACACAGTATCATTAACTGTTAGTGATAATTTAGGTGTTTCTAGTACAATGACTCAAGATGTTGTAGTTGTAGAACCAGAGGCTCCAGCTGTTCCAGATCCAGTCATCGTCAATGGTGAGTTTGTAAAGCTACCTAAATCGTCAGGTTCTGATTGTGCATGTTCGGGTTGGATCAATAGAGATCTAGGTGAACAAGGTGAATCAAGTACAGCTAGCGGTCTTGATGTTGTTAAATTTGATAATAATGAACCAGATCATATTTACCAAGAATTTGAAGTTGTACCAAATGCTGATTATCTTGTCGAAACTTCAATAAGACATAGTACTACTGATGGTACATTACCAAGTTCTCTTGAAATAAGAATGCTGGCAGGTAGTGGTTATGAAGATGGGTATACACCAGTATATTATACGGATACAGTACTGATGCCACAAGGAAACTCTTCAACAGGATATTGGGGATATAGATCTATTGCGCAAGTTGAGAACCCTGATAATAACCTTAATGTCCTCGTTTTGGATAATCCAGGTAATGATGACTATAATAATGTAGTATTTAGTTTCAATTCTGGAGCTAATGATAGTGTTGTATTATTTATGAGAGGTATAGGTGGAGATTCATCTGGTAACTATGGCTATAATAGTGGTAACGAAGAAATACGGTCAGCTTATGTGACTATTACTGCTATTGAGAATTGATTTTTGCGAATTAAGAATAATTATTAAAAAAGTTTATTTGAGTTAGTCGCTTATTGAATTCTACTGTTCATTGTTGTATATGTAGAATTCTTTAAGCACTAATAACTAGTTATTCTTTTATTAGTTTTTGACACTGTTTATCTAAGTTAATAGTGTTGAATTTGTAACCATTTATAAAAGATAAAATATGAAATTAGAAATATTGGCTAAAAGAGATAGTTTAGATTTACAGTATGCTATAATTTCTAAAATAAGAGATTTAATAAATCATAAAAATCTAGAACCTGGTGATAAATTGCCTTCGGAAAGAATGTTATCCGAAAAATTTGGTGTAACGAGAAGTAATATAAGAGAGGCAATTCAAAAACTAGAATTTTATGGATTATTAGATTCTATTCCTCAAAGTGGAACTTTTGTAGCTAATATTGGAGTCATTGCATTAAATGGAATGATTGACGATATTCTGAGGTTAGAAGACCCAGATTTTAAATCTTTAGTTGAGACCAGAATCTTATTAGAACTTAAAACCGTTCGATTAGCATCACTAAGAAGAACAGAAGAAGATTTAAAAATAATAAAAGAAGCTCTTGATGCATATACGAAAAAAGTATTGGATGGTGAAGATGCAGTGCAAGAAGATTTGTTATTTCACTTGGCTATTGCCAAAGCTAGTGGCAATAGTACAATGAACACTTTTATGTTAATTATTACTCCAGAAATCATTACTAATTTCGAAAAATATCATGTATGTGACAAGAATCTTGCATACCAAGGTATTGAAGAGCATAATGAAATATATGATGCTATCAAGAATCAGAATCCCAAATTGGCAAAACAAAAAATGAAAGATCACTTTAGTGTGTTATATCAGTATTGTTATAATATTAAAGAATCATCTTAATTCAAATTAAATTATGCAGAAAGGTAAAAAATTAAAAGGTTTAAGATGGTGGGTAGTAGGACTTGTGGCTTTGGCTGCAATTATTAATTATATAGATAGACAAGCTTTTGGAGCTTTGTGGCCCGACATTGCTAAAGATCTATTTCCTGAAATGGATAAAGATGGACATAAAGCCATCTATGGTACTATATCTACAGTATTTATACTATCATATGCTGGAGGTCAAGCTCTTTTTGGGAAAATTTTTGATTGGATAGGAACCAGACTCGGTTTTGCGATTTCAATTGGTGTATGGTCTATAGCTACAATGTTACATGCATTTGCTCAAGGCATGTTAAGTTTTTCAATCTTTCGATCTATATTAGGGATTGCAGAAGCTGGAAATTGGCCTGGTGCTGCTAAGGCTAATGCAGAATGGTTCCCAACGAAAGAGAGAGCACTTGCTCAAGGAATCTTTAATTCAGGAGCGGCGATAGGAGGTATAGTAGCCTACCCAATCATTGGGTTGTTGGCTGTTTATTTTGATTGGAAAGCAATTTTTATTGTAGTTGCGGTACTTGGATTCTTATGGTTGCTACCTTGGTTTTACGTGGTAAAGAGTCCACCAAAAACTCATCCTTGGTTAACAGATGATGAAAGGAAATTCATTCTCTCTGGACAAAAAAATCAAGACCTCGATGAAGATGGTAATTATGATGAGGGATATGCTCCTACTACAGGAGAATTATTTAAACACAAAGAGAGTTGGGGAGTTATAATTGCCTCTGCGGCAATAGATCCAATTTGGTGGCTTTTTATAGTTTGGATTCCGATTTATTTGTCAGAAGTATTTGGAATGGATGTGAAAGAAATAGCATTCTCGGCATGGGTACCTTATGTTGGAGCAATGATAGGAGCAATATTCGGTGGTTTACTTGCCAAAAATAGAATTTCGGCAGGATGGTCAATAGATAAAACTCGAAAGATGACGATTACTTTAGGTGTTGCACTGATGATTCCATGCTTTTTCCTATTAAGAGCGCCAGGATCTGCTATAAATGCTGTAATTATTATGGCAGTTTTACTTTTCGGTTTTCAAGTTGCAATCGGAAATATACAAACTTTGCCGAGTGATTTTTTCAGCGGAAAAATAGTTGGGACCTTGTCAGGATTTGCAGGTATGGCTGCAAAGTTAGGTGCAGCAGGGCTGACCATATTAGTTACTTTCATAACGACTGGAGGAAACTATACACCTGCATTTATAATAGGTGGAGTATTAGCTATAACCGCACTTATAGCAGTTTGGTTTTTATGCCCTAAGATTGAACCCTTAAAACCTAAAGCATAATTCAATTAAAAATAAAGTAAAAACAAGAATAATTTAAAGATTTAAATAAAATGAGTAAAAACAAAGATAAAGTAGCTGTCGTTACAGGTGCTACAGGCGGTATAGGTTTCGAAGTAGCAAAACGATTAGGCAAAGATGGATATACTGTAGTTTTAAATGGTATTGAAGATAAAGCTGGTGCGGAACGTGTAAAACAACTTACAGATGAAGGCATTACAGCTGAATATTACGGATTCGATGTTACAAACGAAGAACAGGTGACATTAAACATTAAAAAAATAGGCGATAAATATGGTCGTATCGATGTACTTGTAAATAATGCTGGCGGATTAGGTGGAAGATCTAGGTTCGAAGAAATGACAACAGAATTTTACAGATTCGTAATGGCGCTTAACCTAGATTCAGTATTCTTTGCATCTAGAGCG
Organism: Winogradskyella sp. R77965; assembly: GCF_044594915.1. Classification (GTDB taxonomy): domain Bacteria; phylum Bacteroidota; class Bacteroidia; order Flavobacteriales; family Flavobacteriaceae; genus Winogradskyella. The sequence goes on from NZ_CP138990.1 coordinate 3,573,388, forward strand.
GCTATACCTTATTTGAAAGAAGGGGAACATCCTTCTATAATTAATTACACATCTAATGCTGGATGGACTGCTGGTGGACCTGGTGCTGGTATTTACGGTACATCTAAAGCTGGTGTGCATGCAATAACTAGAGCTTTAGCAAAGGATTTAGCTGAATATGGTATTAGAGTTAATGCAGTATCACCTGGTACAATTGACACACCATTTCATGCTCAAATTAAAGCAACAAAACCAGAAGTATTTAAGTCGTGGGCAAATAATATTATGCTAGGACGATTAGGTCAACCAGAAGATGTTGCTGGTGTTATATCGTTTTTAGCAAGTAAAGATGCAGCGTTTATAACAGCAGAAACTATCCAAATAGGTGGTGGACAAGCGTTAGGAATATAAATATTTAAAGTATAAACAATTAGCTTTAAGCTAAATTTGATTTTTAGCAAGAATGGTGGTTAAATGAAAGTTTAACCACTTTTTTTTGATCATAATTAATTAGAAGAATCTCTAACTATCAATTGCGCATCTAGAATAATTTTATTTAGACTTTGTTTTAGCTCAGGTTGAGCAATACGTTCCAAAAATGTCTCTGCCGCAAGTCTACCAATTTCTTTACTATGCTGAGCAATGCTAGTAATGGAAGGACTTACCAATGAGGTAAAAGGTTCATTCCCAAAACCTACTAATCTTATTTCATTAGGAACTTTTATTTTATTTTCATTTAAAACCTGTAAGGCACCAAGCGCAGCATAGTCACTGGCTACATATACTGCGTCAGGCTTATTTTCCAAATTAAGAAGTCGTTCCATTTCACGTCTACCATCTTCAAGAGTTAAGGAACTTTCAATAATAAGGCTATCATCAATTGGCAATTTATTTTTCTTCAAAGCATCCACATATCCTCTTATTCTGTTATTAAAAATCCGTGTTCGTCTATAACCACCAATATGTGCAATTCGTTTGCAGCCCTTTTCTACCAAATGTTCAACAATAATATGACTACTGTCGTAATCATTAATTCCTACATAATCAACATTGAGATCATTTTCACCTCTGTCAAAAAGTATTAAAGGAATGCCTTTGGATTTTATTTTTTCGTAATAAGATAAGTCAACAGTTTCATTAGCCATTGAGGCTATAATGCCATCTACTTGAGTGTACAATAAGGTATCTATATTTTTACATTCTTTGTCAAACGACTCATTAGATTGGGTAATAATAATATTATAACCTGCTTTGTTTAAAACAGCTTCCATATTCTCAATTACTGAGGAAAAGAAATTACTATTTGTTCGAGGTACAATGACACCAACTAAATTACTCTTTCCTTTTCTTAAAGCACTAGCTAAATGGTTGGGTTGATAGTTTAATTCTTTTGCGACACGTCTAACGGCTTCTTTTGTTTTTGCACTAATACGTGAATCATCGTGCATTGCCTTAGAGACAGCAGCAGGTGAAATATTCAACACATTTGCAATGTCTTTTATGGTTATTCTTTTTTTATTCACCTAAGTTTTATATATTTGCTTAATCGTTTAAGCAAATGTAATGTTTTAACTATAAGAATCAAAGCTAAGATTGTTTTGATTTATTTTTATACGAGATGCTTAATCGATTAAGCAAACAACAATTTATAACCAATTAAACTAATATTTAGAATGAAAAAAGTAGTCACTTTTGGAGAGATTATGCTAAGACTGGCACCTCCAGGATTTTTAAGATTCTCTCAAACAACTAGCTTTGATGTTGTGTATGGTGGTGGAGAGTCTAATGTAGCTGTATCACTAGCCAATTACGGTGTGCCTGTGGACTTTGTGACACGTTTACCAAATAATGATATAGGACAATGCGCAATGATGGAAATGCGCAAAAGAGGTGTCGGAGTAGATAAGATTATTTATGGTGGTGAGCGTTTGGGAATTTATTTCCTTGAAACAGGAGCTGTAAGTAGAGGAAGTAAAGTTGTATATGATAGAGCGCATTCTTCAATTTCGGATATAGAACCAGGTATGGTAGATTGGAAAGCTGTTTTTAAAGATGTTGCTTGGTTCCATTGGACAGGTATTACTCCAGCAATTTCTCAAGGTGCAGCAGACGCGTGTTTAGAAGCAGTAAAAGTTGCTAGCGAAATGGGAGTTACCATCTCCACAGATTTAAACTATAGAGCTAAACTTTGGACATTCTGTGATGAAAAACATAGAGAAAAAATAATGACCGAATTAACATCTTATTGCGATGTTGTTTTAGGAAACGAAGAAGATGCTGAAAAACATTTTGGCATTCATCCTGAAGGTTTAGACGTGCATAAGCATGGACATGATGTAAAAGCTGAAGCATTCCTATCGGTTTGTAAGCAAATGATGGAAAAATTTCCAAGAGCTAAAAAGGTAATTACAACTTTAAGAGGATCTATATCTGCATCTCACAATACATGGGCTGGAGTTTTATATGATGGTAAGAAAATGTACGAAACTCGTCAGTATCAAATTACTGATATCGTAGATAGAGTAGGTGGTGGTGACTCATTTATGGGTGGACTAATCTATGGATTATTAAAATATCCTGAGGATGACCAAAATGCCCTCGACTTTGCTGTAGCAGCATCGTGTTTAAAACACACTATTAAAGGTGATGCTAACTTAGTAACAGTTTCAGAAGTAGAAAAATTAATGGGCGGAGATGCATCTGGCCGTGTAGCAAGATAGATTATGGCAAATTTTACAAGGATAGAAGTCGCAAATGTTATGAAACAAACCGGAATGGTTCCATTGTTTTATAATTCAGATATAGAAATTAGTAAAAAAGTAATAAAAGCCACTTATGATGGTGGTGCACGTTTACTAGAATTTACTGCAAGAGGTGATTTTGCTCACGAAGTTTTTGGTGAGCTCAACAAATGGGTGCTTAAAGAATTACCTGGAATGATTATGGGAGTTGGTTCTGTAACTGACGCAGCTTCAGCTTCTCGTTTTATGGCATTGGGTGCCAATTTTATTGTCACTCCTGTTCTAAGAGAAGATATTGCAATAGTTTGTAATAGACGAAAAGTAGCTTGGTCACCAGGTTGTGGTTCTTTAACAGAAATCTGTCGAGCTGAAGAGTTAGGTTGTGAAGTTGTAAAACTTTTCCCAGGAGGTATTTATGGTCCTGATTTTGTTAAGGCAATAAGAGGCCCTCAACCATGGACAAGCATTATGCCAACTGGTGGAGTATCACCAACTAAAGAAAACTTAGAAGGTTGGTTTAAAGCTGGCGTAACTTGTGTTGGTATGGGCTCTAAACTGATAGCAAAAGGTGCAGATGGTAACTATGATTTAGCAAAAATTGAAGCTGATACCAAAAATGCATTGGCAATAATTAAAGATTTAAGACCATAACCTTTTGAAATCGTCTACAGTAACCATAAAAGAAATTTCATTTTTATCGGGATATTCAATATCTACGGTATCTAAGGCTTTAAACAATAAGCTAGAAATTAGTAAGGCTACTAGAGAGGCAATTAAAACTATAGCAAAACAGCATAATTATGTACCAAATAATTATGCTGTTTCACTGAGAATACAACAAACAAAATCTATTGCCGTTATCTTGCCAAAAGTTACTGAGCAATGTTACAGCCATGTACTTTGTCATTTACAAAAATCTGCTGAAAATTATGGCTATAGAATTCTTTTTTATCAATCATTTAATTCTTATGACAAGGAGTTAAATTATATTAAGAGCCTTGGTGATGGATCGATTGATGGGATTATTATTGTTTCAAAAGATAATAGAGAGATATCAGATTATACCAATAACTCAATTCCTATGGAGTTATTAAATATTAAAGTATCACAATCTTTAGATGAAATAAAAGCACTTTCTCTAAACAGTTTGAGCAAATTGTTACAGGCTAAACATATTCAATAGGATCATTGACTTTAAAAAGATTATTCAAGTCAGATTTATAGATCTAAAATCAGACTTTTTAGCTAAGAGTAACTATATTTACTTTGTAAATTACTAAGCATGAAATACGCCTTAAATAGTATATCAAATCTAGACGAAATGATAGTTGGCGATTCCATCTTACAGATAAAAAACAATAAACATAAGTAGATGAATACTTTTATCACCGAGAATTTTTTACTTCAAACAGAGATTGCAAAATTGCTTTATAGTAAGTATGCTAAAGAGCTTCCAATTATAGATTATCATAACCATCTGTCTCCACAACAAATTGCAGAAGACAAACAGTTTGAAAACATAACACAAGTTTGGTTAGATGGTGACCACTATAAGTGGCGAGCGATGCGTGCTTATGGTATCGATGAGAAATATATTACAGGAAATGCATCAGATAAAGAAAAATTCTTAAAATGGGCAGAGGTTGTACCTTACACCATGAGAAACCCATTGTTTCATTGGACACATTTAGAATTGAAACGCTATTTTGGTATTAATGAATTATTATCCCCAAAAACAGCAGAAGCTATTTGGAGCAAAACGGCAGAATGCTTAATGTGGAAGTCTCATACAGCTAATGGTTTGTTGAAAATGATGAATGTTGAATCGCTTTGTACAACAGACGACCCAACAGATAGTTTAGAATACCATAATGTAATTCAGCAAAATAAAGATTGCGTAAAAACATATCCAACATTTAGACCTGATAAAGCATTTGCAGTAGAAAATATTGAAGTGTACAAGGACTATTTAAAAAAGCTAGAAGCGGTTTCTAAAGTATCAATAGAAACATATTCAGATTTGATTGATGCCCTTCAAAAGCGAGTCGACTATTTTCATGAAACTGGCGGAAGACTATCAGATCATGGATTTGAACAATTATATCATTTTGATAACGCTGAATTTGATATAGAATCATTATTTAAGAAAATAAAATCTAATCAAAAATTAAATGAGGCTGAAGTTCAGTTTTTTAAAGCCGAAACCATGATTCACCTTGGCAAAATGTATCATGCTAAAGGGTGGGTGCAGCAATTACATCTAGGAGCCATTAGAAATAATAACAAACGTTTATTAGATACGTTGGGACCAGATACAGGTTTCGATTCTATTGGTGATTTTTCACAAGCAAGGGCATTAAGTGGTTTTTTAAATACCTTAGATAGCTCAAATCAATTAGCGAAAACCGTTGTATATAATCTCAATCCTTCAGATAACGAAGTCTTTGCGACCATGGTTGGTAATTTTAATGATGGTACCATTAAAGGCAAAATGCAGTTTGGGTCTGCTTGGTGGTTTTTAGACCAAAAAGATGGCATGGAAAAGCAGTTAAATACACTTTCTAATCAAGGTTTGTTAAGTTGTTTTGTAGGTATGCTGACAGATTCTAGAAGTTTTCTGTCTTTTCCAAGGCATGAGTACTTTAGAAGAATTCTTTGTAATCTCATAGGTAATGATGTTGCAAATGGTGAGTTACCAAATGATGAAGAGCACTTAGGTAAAATAGTGAGCGATATATGCTATTATAACGCAAAACAATATTTTAATTTTAAATAGTATAGAAAATGAAAAGAGTGGTTTGGGGCATAATTGGTTGTGGGGACGTAGCGGAAAAAAAGAGCGGACCAGCTTTTAACATCGTAAATAATTCTTCACTATTGGCAGTAATGCGAAGAGATATAGGGAAGGCAAAGGATTTTGCGAACAGGCATAATGTACCATTCTACTTTGATGATGCTAATGATATTATAAATCATCCAGAGATCAATTCAATTTATATTGCTACACCTCCTTCAACACATTTACAATATGCTTTGGCAGTGTTAAAGGTCAATAAAAATGTCTATCTAGAAAAGCCAATGACACTTAATGTTGAAGAAGCTAAGGACTTGCATAAAGCATTAGAAAAAAGCTCGTCAAAACTTACCGTTGCTCATTACAGAAGAGGTCTACCAATGTTTTTAAAAGTGAAGGATTTAATAAATGAAGAGGCTTTAGGTACTACGAAGTCAATTGAATTGAATTTGTTTCAGTCAAGACATAAAGCTATATCTGAGGTACCTAAAAGTAACTGGCGTTTAAATCCTGCGATTTCTGGCGGTGGTTATTTTCATGATTTAGCACCACATCAATTAGATTTATTATTGTTTTGGTTTGGTAATATTAAAGACTATTCAGGAGATTCTGTATGTGAGAATCCTAATAGAAATTTTGCCACTAAGATCAATGGAATTATAAATTTTGAAAGAGGATTATCTTGCAAAGCTTCTTGGGATTTTTTAGCTGCAGAATCTGAACAAAAAGATGAATGTATCATTTCTGGTACTAAAGGCTCACTGACTTTTGCACTTTTTGGGGATAAAATAACCATTGAGAAAGATGGGAAAGAGGAGATTCTTAAGTTTGAACATCCAAAATATATTCAAACACCTATGATTCAGAATACCACTAATTATTTTCTTGGTAAAAACGAAAATCCCTGTTCAGTTGAAGACGGATTAGTTACAATGAAAATAATTGATGATTTTACAAGTTGAGCTTGCTATGACTTATTCAACTAAACATTTAAGAACTTTCACGGCACGTTTAGATTTTGAAAATACAATATAATATGAATCGTTACTCAATTCTGATACTTGAATTTTATACTTTTTAATTATGTTTTTCGACGAGATTTTTTTTCCAGAACTATTATAAAGTTGCACTTCGTCATAATCATCTGCCCTTGAATTTTTAAAATTAATAATTTGTTTTTTTGAATCAGCAACTAGCTGTTTCTTATCAGCTTTTTTTTCTAATTCTTCAAGAGTCAAAGCCGGAATTTCTTCAATACTAAAACTGTTAAATAAAACGACTTCATCTTTTAAATCTTCTTTACGTTTTAGACTTCTATAGATACCCCATTTTGGACGCATAAAATCTGATCCATCTTGCCACATGTCTATACGATCATTATTATATTCAAAAATTTTTGAATCATTAGAGACACTTTTAATTTCTATTGAATAGCTTCCATTATTTGAATAGTGAATAACCTCTGTTACCTCAACCCATTTACCTTTTAGGAGATCTAATTCCACGGTGGCAACAGTATTTTGACTATCAGTAGGAGCATGTCGTAATTCTAAACCGTCTGGTGTTCCTTTTCTCGCAGTTAGCGAAATAATTGGTAGAGAAGAATATGCACTACCAACAGATTTTATTTGGTGCAAATGTGTAAAGTTTTTTGAAACTTTAAAATTATTAGGAAGTTTAAATTTCCACTTGTATTCAACAGTTTCGCCTTCAGTACCTTTGAGGTTTTTAGGTGATTTTCCGTATGTTTTTATTTCGATACGTTGTCTGTCAAATTTTTTACAACGGTCATTATCTTGATTCACATGAGCTACAAAACGAAATACATAAGTGTTTAAGTCTTTATCAAAGACTTCATCAATATGACGGCCAAAACTGCTATGAGCACAATCTGGTACTTCGACGATATCGTAATTGGGTGCTAAAACGGCATTAATATCTTCGTATGTATTTCCTTCACCATTTGCATTTAAAATGACTTGTGCAGCAATTATTTGAGTTACAAAACAAAATAGTATAAAACTTAGTAGTTGAATTTTCATAGTATCAATAATTGGTTAACCAATATAAAGTATAAATTCTGATTCTATTCTTTATTTAACTAATATTATGCCAAATCAAATTGCCTTGGTAACCATATTATAAATATAGAAAGTAAGTATTCAAGGAAGTTTATTTGCTTTTATAGTCCAAATAACCTAGGCAAAAACATTGAAATTTCTGGTATAAAACTAATTAACATCAATACGATTACCATAATGAGTAAAAATGGAAGCAATGGCCTTATAACTTGTGTCACCGAAACTTTTGCAACACCACTACCTACAAAGAGTAGTGTGCCTACAGGTGGTGTACAAATCCCAATACATAAATTCAAAACAATTACAATTCCAAAGTGTACAGGATCCATTCCTAAAGCTGTTACTACAGGTAAGAAAATAGGTGTAAAAATTAAAACAGCTGGAGTCATATCCATAAATGTTCCAATCACTAATAAAATAAGATTTATAGCTAAAAAGATGGCGAACTTATTATTTAAAGATTCTAATAAGAATGTACTAATCATTTCTGGAATACCTTCAAAAGAAAACAACCAAGACATAGCCATAGATGTACAAATTAAAAACATAACAACAGCAGTCGTTTTTGCACTAGATAATAACACTTCTGGGAAATCCTTCATTTTCATATCTCCATATGCTAAAGACAATACTGCTGCATATAATACGGCGATTACCGAAGCTTCGGTAGCCGTAAAAACGCCTGCTACGATACCACCAACTACAATGACTAATAATAATAAACTAAAAAAAGCCTTTCTAAAGAACGTCCAAACTTCAAAAAATGTGGCGCGTTTACCTTTAGCATAACCTTTACTAATAGCGATAAAAGCAACATATCCCATAATAGCAAAGCCTAATAATATGCCTGGAAGATAACCAGCAATAAATAAGGCAGCTACTGAAGCTGTTCCACCACTGGCTAAGGCATAGACAATTAAAATATTACTCGGTGGTATCAATAATCCCGTAGTTGAAGCTGTGATATTTACAGATGCGCTTAAGGTTCTTGGATAGCCTTCTTCTTCCATTCTATCTGTCATTATACTTCCAATTGCTGAGGCTGCTGCAAGTGCAGAACCAGAAATAGCTCCAAATAACATAGATGCTAATATGTTTACGTAAGCCAATCCTCCAGGAAGACTAGACACTAAAGATTTAGCAAAATTGATGAGTCGTGTGGCTATACCACCTCGTTTCATAATATCACCAGCTAGAATAAAGAACGGAATCGCCAATAAAGCGAAACTATCAATGCCTGTTGTCATTCGCTGAGCGATGGTCGTTAAGCCTGGTAATTTATCAATATTCAATAATAAACTCAAAGTCGTTGCAATTCCTATGCTGTAAGCCACAGGGACTTTAAGCAACAATAGCGTAAAGAAACTCACAAATAATACGATTATACTTATAACTTCTATACTCATAATTAATCTTGTTTATTGTTGTTATAAATATTTGAAATATGATAGATTGAAAAGCACATAATTAGAAAGCCACTAAATGGCATAATGGCATATACGTATCCTAAAGGAATTCGTAATGTTCCTGAAAGCTGTTCTAAATGTAAGGTGGTATAGACTAAATTTAAACCACCAATAACCATAACTATAAGTGCAAATAGAAATATTAGGACTTCGATAAGAATGGACGCCTTTTTTTTATTAGTAGGTGAGAATTTTTGATATAAAAAATCCATAGATAAATGCTCTTTTTTTCCACTGAGATAGGCAGCTCCTAAAATAGTCATCCAGATTAATGCAAATCGTGCAAACTCTTCGGTCCATGTAAAGGACGTTCCTAAAAGATATCTTGAAAACACTTGGAATAAAACATCTAAAACCAAAAGTGCAAAAATGATAATCATAAACACCTCTAGAATTCTGCATACTTTATTAAAAATAAGTTCAGATTTACTCATTATTCTTTGGATTTTATTTGATTTACAATAGGTGCCATTTCAGGAAATTCCTTGACGAATTCCTCAACAACAGATTTTGATTTTTCAGCAAATAACGATTTTTCAGGAATGATAATTTCCACCCCTGCAGCTTTAGCTACTTTCATGGATTCATCCACGGAATCACTCCAGAACTTCTTTTGAGCTTGAGCGGATTCATCTGCTGCCTCCTGCACCCATATTTTTTCTTCTTCTGATAATTTATTCCAGAATTTAGTCCCAATTAAAAGGACATCTGGAACAGAAGAATGCTGATCTAAGGTATAATATTTACTAATTTCATAATGATTTGAAGACACAAATGAAGGCGGATTATTCTCAGCACCATCAACCACTCCTTGTTGAATAGCTGTATATAATTCGCCATAGGCAAGAGGCGTTGCCGATCCTCCCATAGAGTTAACCATATTAATGGCCATCTGATTGTTCATCACCCTAATTTTAAGGCCCTTTAAATCCTCTGGTGTTCTTATGGCTTTTTTACTTGTATAAAAACTTCGGCTTCCAGCATCGTAATAGCAAAGTCCACGCAACCAAAATTTAGATCCTTTTTCTAATATCGATTTCCCAATGTCTCCTTCTAAAACATCAAATTGATGGTTTTTATCTCTAAATAAATACGGAATTCCTAAGAGGTGGTATTCGGGTACAAAATTTGATAGCGTAGCGGCACTTACCTTAGTAGCGGCAACAGAGCCAATTTGTAATAGCTCCAATACTTCTCTTTCTGAACCTAATTGAGCATCAGGAAAAATTTTTACTTTCAAAGTGCCATTAGATTTTTTTTCTAATGCTTTTTGAAATTCTAATATCCCTTTGTGAACTGGATGTGCTTGAGGTAATGTGTGTCCAAGATAGAGTACCTTAGAACCAGTTTCTTGTTTACAAGATGAAAAACTTACAACAAGTATTACGAGCAATATAATCGATTTAACAGAGGTGTATCTCATACTATTTTGATGGTGTATTGACATTAACTACTAATGGGTTACCTAGACATTTTGAAAAACGTGATAGGTAATTGTTCCATTCTTGTTTGTTGGCAAATTGTCCAGATTTTTTCCAACCGAACCCAGCATAATATTCAATGGCTCCTGAAACAGTTGATTGAACGTATAAGTTACTTTCGTCTTTTCTATCAGTTACATAATTATCAAAACCAACAAGACTTTTTGGGTTGGTAAGTACTACACCTTGCCCTAATTCTGAATCGTCAAAAGGTTCCCAATAACTCATCCAACCTTCAGTTTTATTGGTTGTTACTTCACCATCATTTTTGTGAAGTGTTAAACCAATAGAAACTTTATTAGTACCTTTTAATTCAACGCTATGCTTGGTTAAATTTTGCCCATAATCTAACGATATATGTTTTCGTTCTTTTATTGTTTTACCATCAGCATGCCAATTCTCATAGTCGAGGATAAAACTCGTTCTTATTGGACCATTTGTAATGGTTTTCCAAGACGTAAAGTTTTTAGAAACCGCATAAGTAGAATCTGTTTTTACTGCAATACCACCAACACCTCGACTTACGCCAACATGAAAATTGTCTAAACCTTCACCTGTATCTTTATGGTAAGCCCCTTTTTCGATAGCATCTTTTGCATACCAATTATTAATGATTGGATATTCTACGCGCTTTAACCAAGCATCCATACCACTTGTTAAGGTTCCGCCTTTCACTCCATCCTCAATCATTTTTTGGGCTACAGGACCAAAGGTTCTAAAAGCCACTCTATTGTTTTCCCATGCATAATCATCAGTACGTTCTGGTACAAAACGTGAGTAGCAGCGAATTAAACTAGAATCAACCTCTTTTTTTTCTACTAAGTTTATTTTAAAAGTAGCTTCAGAGTTTGCTAAAATTTCAGGTTGAAAGAGTATAACTTTATCTACAATTTGAGACAGTAATATCTCATTAGTTTTAGAATTAACAACTTCTAAGGATTGACCCTTAAGTGCAATGTCTGTGATATCAACTTCAACAGTTTCAAAAGCTCTATCTATATTTAATGTGTTTTTGACTGTAACTGATAACACCTCTTTAGATTTTTCAGAACATGAAAAATACAATAAAACCAAAATAAGAAAGATACTTTTTTTCATTTACAATTCATTTGAAGGTTTACCAATAGTGGCTAAAATGCCACCATCTACATATAAAATATGACCATTTACGAAGTCACTAGCCTTTGAGCCTAAAAATATTGCAGCTCCTGCCAAATCATTTGGGTCTCCCCATTTTGCAGCAGGTGTTCTGTTAACAATAAACTCATTAAACGGATGACCGTCAACTCTAATTGGTGCTGTTTGAGACGTCGCAAAATAACCAGGCCCAATTCCATTAACCTGAATGTTGAATCTTGCCCATTCAGTCGCCATATTTTTGGTTAACATCACTAAGCCACCTTTTGCTGCAGCATAGGCACCAACAGTATTACGCCCCAATTGACTCATCATAGAACAAATATTTATGATTTTGCCTTCTTTACGTTCCATCATGCCTTTTACGACATGTTTTGAAACAATAAAAGGGCTTACCAAATCGATATCCAAAACTTGCTTAAAATCTTCAACTTCCATTTCGGCTAATGGTGTACGTTTAATTATGCCTGCGTTATTGACTAGAATATCAATGTTACCAACTTCAGTTTCAATTTTTTTTATTGCAGTAATAACATCGTTTTCATTTGCTACATTGAATTTATAGCCAACGGCATTAATGCCTTCTTTTTTATAGTCAGCAACGGCATTATCAATTTTTTCTTGTGAAGAATTGCCATTTACAACTATCGTTGCACCAGCTTTTCCTAAACCCATTGCCATAGCCATGCCTAATCCATGTGTGCTTCCTGTTACTAAGGCAACTTTTCCTTTTATATTAAATAATTCTTGAGACATAATTATTTTAAATCTGTGATTTTTGCAACATCCATATCATTGTAGTCTAGGTTTTCACCAGCCATTCCCCAAATAAAGGTATAATTGGAGGTTCCTGATCCAGAGTGGATAGACCAAGGAGGTGAAATTACTGCTTGATGATTGTGCATCCAAATATGACGTGTTTCTTGTGGCTGACCCATAAAATGACAAACCGCTTGTTCCTCTGGTACATCAAGATAGAAATATATTTCCATACGTCTATCATGAACGTGAGCTGGCATGGTGTTCCAAACAGATCCTGTTTTAAGTTCTGTCATACCCATTTGTAATTGACAAGTAGTTACTATACCACCAATTATCATCTGACTAACCGTTCTGTGGTTGGCAGTTTCTAAACTTCCCAATTCAATTTTATTTGCTTCAGCTAAACTTGTTTTTTTAGTTGGATAGGTTTTATGTGCTGGTGCAGAATTCATATAGAATTTTGCAGGATTACTAGCATCGTCACTCTTAAAAACAACGTCTTTTGCACCTTTGCCAATGTATAAGGCATCTTTATGATTAACCTTAAAGGTTTCACCATCTACTGAAATACTTCCGTCACCACCAGCATTAATAATTCCTAATTCGCGACGTTCTAAAAAGTAGTCCGCTTTTAAAGGATCAATGGTCTCTAGTTTTAAGTCTGATGTTGGCACAGCACCACCAGCCATATAGCGATCATAATGCGTATAAACCCATTTAATTATTCCGTTTTGCATTAAGTCGTCAATTAAGAATTCGTCTCTTAATTGTTGTGTGTCGTATTGCTTAACTGCTTTTGGACTTGAAGCATATCTTGTTTCGAATGTTGTTGACATATTTAATTATTTTATTGTTTGTTTTAAAAAAAACACCCCTAAAGTCCCCTCAAGGGGACAATTGAACCGTTATAATTTATAGGATTGTCCCCTTGAGGGGACTTTAGGGGTGTTATCCTAAATAATTATTTTTCATTTTAGATCTTATAGTGATCGCCTAATACCAAGTTCTAAACCGCGCAACTCAGCTAAACCTCGCAAACGCCCTATACCTGAATATCCTGGATTTGTTTTCTTTTTTAAATCATCTAACATTTTATGGCCATGATCTGGTCTAAACGGCATACGCAAATCTTTACGACCTGCTGCAGCCCGTTTTTGTTGTTCAATAACCAAAGCTTTCATTACTCCATACATATCTACATCGCCTTCTAAATGATCGGCTTCATGGAAGTTGCCATCAGCATCGCGCTTTGTAGCTCTTAAATGAATAAAATGTATGCGACTGCCTAAGCGTTCTACCATACCTGCTAAATCATTATCAGCGCGCACGCCAAAGGAACCTGTGCAAAATGTTAATCCGTTATTATGACTTGGTACCGCTTCATATAAATCGATAATGTCTTGCTCTGTACTTACCACTCTTGGTAATCCTAAAATTGGAAATGGTGGATCATCGGGATGAATACACATTAAGACACCAGCTTTTTCGGCTGAAGGAATTATCTCTGATAAAAATGAAAATAAATTCGATTTTAATTCTTTAGGTCCAATATTATTATAGGTTGCGAGAATGGCATTGAATTCTTCTAAAGTATAACCTTCCTCAGCACCTGGTAAGCCTGCAATTATATTTTTGACCAAAGTTTTTTGGTCCTCCTCTGAAGCATTTTCCAAATAACGTTTTGCAGCTTCTTTCTGTACATTAGTATAGTCATTTTCGGCACCTGGACGTTTTAACAAAAACAATTCGAAAGCAGCAAAAGCAGCTGCTTCAAAACGTAATGCTGTGGATTTATCATCCACTTCATAATCGAGATTAGTGCGTGTCCAATCTAATACTGGCATAAAGTTGTAGCATACGATATCGATGCCACATTCACCTAAATTTAGAAGGGTTTGCTTATAGTTTTCAATATAAGTTTCAAATTGACCAGTTCTGGTTTTAATGTTTTCGTGAATTGGCACACTTTCCACTACAGACCAAGTTAAACCTACACTTTCTATTTCGGCTTTACGTTTTTTAATTTCATCTACAGTCCAAACGTCTCCATTTGGGATGTGATGTAATGCCGATACAATTCCTGTGGCACCAGACTGTTTTATATCTAAAAGGGATACAGGGTCATTAGGACCATACCATCTCCAAGTTTGTTCTAATTTTAAATTCATTTACTATTTTTTAAACTCCACTATACGCTGCAAATCCTCCATCTATTGGAACGACAACTCCAGTTACAAATTTTGATCCTTCACCACACAACCAAAGCGTAGTACCAACTAAATCTTCAGGTTCACCATAGCGACTCATCGGTGTTTGGTCAATAATCTGTTGTCCTCTTTTTGTTAAACTTCCATCAGTTTCAGTCAAAAGCGATCTGTTTTGATCTGTTAAGAAAAAACCAGGCGCTAAGGCATTAACTCGAATTCCAACTTTAGAAAAATGAACTGCTAACCATTGTGTAAAATTCGAGACAGCTGCTTTTGCTCCACTGTAAGCAGGAATTTTGGTTAAAGGTGTAAAGGCATTCATTGAGGAAATATTTAAAATACTGCAACCTTCACGACCAACCATATCTTGTGCAAATATCTGAGTTGGTAACAACGTTCCTAGAAAATTAAGATTAAAGGTGAATTCAATACCTTTAGCATCTAAATCAAAAAAGGTTTTAAAACCTTCTGACGTATTGTTAAGATCTTCCATTTCAAAAAACGGATTGCTCGTTGTACCTAAAGGATGATTTCCGCCTGCACCATTAACTAAGATGTCAACTTTTCCAAAAGCATCGTTAACTACTTGTTTTGATTTAATCAAGGATTCTTTTTCCAAAACGTTTGCTTCGACACCTATAGCATTTCCTCCGTTTGCTTTTATGGTTTCAGCCACTTTATCTGCAGCTTCTTTTCTTAAATCTAATACGGCAATATTATGTCCTTCCTTGGCTAGGGCTTCAGCAAGAGTACTGCATAAGACACCTCCTGCTCCAGTTAATACAATTGTTTTACTCATTTATATTTTTTAATATTTTATGATTGGATAATTTAATTTTTAAAGACTATAATATTAGGGTTAAATTTAAAGGGTAATCATATAAATTGTGTCCTGTCCTGTCATGCTTATTAGGAAACCGAAATTTGTTCTTTGTCGCATTAATAAAACTAAAATCAATCTTAAATTAAATTCAACTCTAAAATTGAATTAAAGATAGAAAGAATAGTTTTAAGTGGTAGTAAAGAATAATTGATTTGTTAATCGTTATCAATTCAAAAATTAAAATACAATTTCTTTATTTAAATTTAAACCTATAATCAGTTTTTTAATCTGATTAGAACTTTTGCACAACTAATTATGGACATTAGATTACCTTACAAAACCTATATTTACACAACAATTAATCAAATTATGTTTAGACTAAAGTTTCCTGTTTTTATTTTTTTAATCTCTATTTTTTTTAGTTGTGCTTCTTTAAGTATAGCACAAGAACTGCCAGAAATTTTAAAAGCAAAATCAATAGATGATTCTAATTATTTACCAGATTTTAGTTTTGCTGGTTATCATAATGGTGAAGTCAAAATTCCTAGGTCTGTAGGGAGAATTATTAATGCTACAGATTATGGAGTTGTTGCTAATGATGGTTTAGATGATTCAAAAGCTTTAAAAAAGGCAATACAAGAAGTGTCTAAATTAAAGGGTAAGATAACCTTGCAATTACCAGAAGGAAGAATTATCCTTAGTGATATCCTGTATTTAGAACGCGATAATTTTGTGTTAAGAGGTGCCGGAACAGGCATTAATGGTACAGAGATTTTTTGTCCAAGGCCTTTAATGTATGCTGATGATCCTGAAGTACTTCAAGAACTTAGAGAGTACTTAATTGAATTTGATAAAAGACAGCGCGAAAAAGAGAATAATATCGATTTACCATTTTCGCAATACGCATGGTCAGGTGGCTTTATATGGACCAAAGTACCAAACACCAGAGTAAAGCCATATCTTAAAAAATATGAGAAGCCTTATAATGTTTTGGCAAATGTTGTCTCTGGAAAGCGAGGAGAATTCGCTGTTGAAGTTTTAAATATAAAAGATTTAAAGGTTGGCGATGTTGTTGAATTACAGTTGTTTAATAAAGATGGTGAAAAAGGTAGTATAATTTCAGATTTATATAAAAATGAGACTGTAAAAATTGGTTCGCACCATTGGAATTTTCCTGATTTACCTATCGTTAAGCAACAGGTTGAGATCATAAACATAAAAAACAATAAAATTACCATAAATGCACCTTTAACAATAGACATAAAGCCCAATTACAAAGCGCAATTAGTGGAGTGGAAACACCTGAAAGAAGTAGGTATAGAACATTTTAAAATTACATTTCCTAAAGCTCCAAGAGTTGCACACCATGTAGAACAAGGATTCAATGCTATTTATCTGACACGAGTTTTTAATAGTTGGGTAAACAATGTAGTTATTGAAAACGCAGATAGTGGTATTATTACTGAAGAGATTGCAAATGTTACTGTAAAGGATGTCGTTACCAAAGGTGAAAATTTTGCACATTATACAGTAATGATGCAAGGTACTTACAATGTTTTAGCTGAAGGGATTAAGGTTTATAATAAAGCTGAACATCCTTTAAGTTTCAATACCTTGGCTACGAAAAGTGTGTATTTAGATTGTGAGGTTTTTGTAGATCCTATTTTAGATCAACACTCTGGTGCTAACCATCAAAATTTGTTTGATAATATCAAGGTACATTTATCACCCAATGCGGATCATAGTTATCCATTGTTTGCAGGAGGTGGGGCAGGTTATTGGAAACCTTCTCATGGCGCATTTAGCACGTTTTGGAATATTGAAGTTAATTTATTAGATACGTTAAATCCTGAAAAGCCTACAGTATTAAACGGAATGAAAGATGGACCTTTTGCCAGAGTTGTCGGTGTTTCTGGAAATCATAAATTTGAAATCTCTTACGAGCCTAAGGCTCATATTGAATTTATAAATAAATACATAGAAGATATTTCATCTTTATACAAGCACCAATTAAAACAGCGCTTAAGGAAAAAGTAATTAATCTTTATTATATTTAGTTTTAAACCATTTAAGGGTGATTTAATGTATAAATTTCAAATCTTATTACTTCTTTTTTGCCTTAGTCTTATAAGTTTTGCACAAACTCAAAACTATCCATTTACGCACATATCTACTACAGATGGATTATCTCAAAGTTCCGCCATTGCTATAGAACAAGACAATTTAGGTCAGATTTGGATTGGTACCAGAGATGGGCTAAATAAGTACGATGGTACAAAATTTACTGTTTATAGAAATTCGGTGGATAAGCCAAATTCCATTAGTAACAATGATATTTTATCCATAAAGCAAGATCGTGAAGGTTATATTTGGGTTGGCACCTACAATGGATTAAATAAATATAATCCTAAGACAAATACATTTACACGATACTTTCATAGTAATGACCAATCGTCTTTAATTAACAATACCATTTGGACTATAAAAGAATTGTCGAATGGTGCTATTTGGATAGGAACATCTAATGGATTTTCTATATATGATAAAGTCTCGGATTCTTTCAAAAATTTTTTAAATAAGATAAATGAAAATGATTTTTCAGGAAACCAAATTCTTTCTATCCTAGAGACCAAAAACCATTCAGTTTTCATAGGCACATCCAAAGGGCTAATCAAAGTTACGGATATTAATCAACTCAATTTTGAAGTTGTATCAAATACGGAAGAATTATACATTCAAGATATGGTTAAAAGTCCAAGTGGTAATTTACTGCTTGCCACAAGAAATAATAGTGTTATAGAGTGTAATATACATACAGAAGAAACAAGCAGTTATTTATCTCATGATAGCAACAGACGAAACAAAATTAACGCCAGACAATTGCAATATGATGATGATAAAAAACTTTGGATAGGTACTTATGGTGGTCTTATTATCGTAGACAAGAATAAAAAGGAAACTGTTTTAACAACAAGTATTAAGGACTCTAAAAGTCTAAGCAAAAATTCAATAAAGTCTATTTTTAAAGATAAAAAAGGCTCTATTTGGATAGGAACTTACTATGGAGGGATTAATGTTTGGGACGTGTCAAATAAAAATTTTGCAAATATTATTCAAAATCCCGACGGTTCTGGGTTAAGCTATAACGTCGTAAGCTCAATAGAAAATTATATAGACTATATATTCTTTGGTACTGAGGGAGGCGGAATATCAAGACTTAACAAAAATGATAACTCGTATAGTTATATCAATAAAAATAATTCACCAGAACTTTTAAACGATAATATAAAATCGCTGCATTTATCTAAAAACGATTATCTCTGGATAGGTACTTTTGATTCCGGACTTTCACTTTATAACCCCAAAACAAATAGGTTTAATACATCGGTAGTTTCACCAGAACTGATAGGCTATTTAAATGATGTGGGAATTTATGCCATAAAGCAAGATGCGAGCTCTAATATTTGGTTAGGTACATTTGGGAAAGGCTTGGTAAAGTATAACCTTGCTAATAAGACTTTTGAAACCTACAGTTTTAATGAAAATATATCAAATTCATTATCGAGTAATTTAGTCAGAACTATTGAGATAGATTCAAAAGAAAATATTTGGGTTGGTACAGAGCATGGATTAAATAAAGTAAATCCAAAAGGTCAAATTACAACCTATTTTTACAAAAAAAGTATTGAAGCAGGCGATGATATTTTATCAATTTATGAAGCCAATGATCAAGCAATTTGGGTCGGTACAAAAGCTAAAGGCTTATATAAGTTGGTAGAAGCTAAATTTCAATCGGTAGATTTAGTAGCTAATGAAACAGTTGTATCTTCTGTACATAGTATTCTTGAGGATAAAACAGATCATCTATGGCTTTCTACCAACCAAGGCTTAGTTAAATTTGATCCAGTTAATAATACAACTATTGTTTATGATCAAAAAGAAGGTCTAGTAAGTAATGAGTTTAATGACAATTCGAGTCTCAAAGTTGACAATTCTAAGTTGTATTTTGGTGGGCCATCTGGCGTAACATTTTTTAATCCTGAGCAACTTCAAATCAATAATTATGCACCACAAGTCATTATTACGGATTTTAAAATAAAGCAAAAATCTGTCGATTTAAATGATGAAGATTCTGTTTTAAAAGAAGCCATCACCTACACTAAAAATTTAGAGCTAGCATATAACCAAGGTAATTTTGATGTTTCATTTGCGGTGCCAAATTTTATTAACTCTAATAATAACAGATATAAATACAGATTAAAGGGTCTTGAGGAAGATTGGATTGAGACCACTAAAAATAATGCCTCTTATACCATACAAAATGCAGGTGAGTATATATTTGAAGTAAAAGGTGCTAATAGTGACGATATATGGAATGAAAATGCCACGCAATTAATTATAAGAGTGTCACCAGCACCTTGGAGGAGTTGGTGGGCATTTTTAATTTATGGACTACTTGTTTTAGGAGCTTTATATTATTTAATGCATATCCTAAAATCTAGAACAAAATTGCAAACACAATTAGAATTAGAACACTTAGAAATAGAGCGTACTAAGGAGACTAATAAGGCGAAATTAGAGTTTTTTACAAATGTTTCTCATGAGTTTAGAACTCCTCTGACTTTAATCACAGGACCGTTGCACCAGATACTTGAGGACTACAAAGGCAGTAGTAAGATGTATAAAAAATTAATGATTATAGAAAGTAGCGCTAATCAGCTATTGCAGCTTATTAATCGTTTAATGGATTTTAGAAAGTTTGAAAACAATTTATTAAAACTCGAATCCGCTGAAGGTAATTTTGTAAAGTTCTTAAAAGAAATCTATTTGTCTTTTACTGAGTATGCTAAAGATAGAGATTACAATTATAGTTTTGATACTACGGATGAAGAAATTCTTGTTTATTACGACCGCTATAAACTAGAGCGTGTTTTTTATAATTTAATATCAAATGCTTTTAGATATACGCCTCATGGTGGTACAATTGTAGTAAGGGTTAAAAAAGAAAATGAAAATATAATAATACAAGTTGAAGATTCTGGAGTTGGAATTTCAGAAGAAAATCACAAAAAGATTTTTGATAGATTTTTTGAAGTTGCTACAAATAATCAACCAGATAAGAATTACAACAAAGGAACAGGAATTGGATTGTCCATTGCCAAGAATATTGTCGATTTGCATAAAGGTAACATTAAGGTAAGAAATAATGAGGGTGGAAAAGGGTCTATTTTTTCAGTAGCGCTTCCTTTAGGTTGTGCTCATTTGAAAAAAGATGAAATAATTCAGGATTTTAAATTTAGTGATGATATCTCACAATATGTAAAACAGTTAGATGCTCCTAATTTTGTTTTAGAAGATGATATCACCGATTATCCAATTTCTGATGATAAGCAAACCATATTATTAGTTGAAGACCACAAACCACTCCGAAAGTTTATGCGAAGTATTTTAAAGGAGAATTATAATATTTTAGAAGCAGAGAATGGTAAGATAGCTTTGAAAATTGCGCAAAAAGAATCTCCAAATTTAATTGTTAGCGATGTTATTATGCCAGTAATGGTTGGTACAGAATTATGTTCTGCTATTAAGGAAGATATGAAGACAAGCCATATTCCTATTATTTTACTTACGTCGAGAACCTCCTTAATATATAAGTTAGAAGGTTTAGAAAGTGGTGCGGATGACTATATTAGCAAACCTTTTAATGTCAATGAGTTTAAATTACGCATTAAGAACTTATTAGAATCCGCATCTCGTTTAAAGCAAAAATATACTTCTGAAGATCCATTACAGCCTAATGAAATTATGGTCTCGTCCATTGATGAGAAACTTTATAAAAAGGCACTTCAAATAGTTGAGGATAATATTGGTAATGAGGAATTTGATATTCAGTATTTCTGCTCAGACTTAGGGGTTAGTAGAACCATGCTTTTTACAAAAGTTAAAGCTTGGACAAATTTTACTCCAAATGAATTTATAATGCATTTTAGAATGAAGCGTGCAGCGCAGATTCTTGAGCAAGGAAAAATTAATATTTCTGAAGTTAGTTATAAGGTTGGTTTTAGAAATCCGAAATACTTCAGTAAATGCTTTCAAAAGAAATTTGGTGAGACACCAACACAATACACCAATAGATTCTCTTCAGATTATTAATAGTTTGCTTATAACAGCCTAAAAGAACTGTTTTCTGGATGTTTTTACACCCTTTTTAGGATTTTTACATTTATGTTTTAAGTTAACTTTAAGAAGTGAAAAATAAGAGATCAAATACGTTTTACATGGAGGTAATATTAGCATCCGAAATAGTAACACTTGGTTTACTTATTATTTACTTTATTTAAAAAAAACACTATTAAATATGATAAAATGTCAAACTAACATAATTTTTAGTATATTTGGTAAACCAGTTTGGTTAACCAGTTATTAAATATCTAAAAACCAACAATTTAAATATTAATCACTAAATCAAAAACTAATTAAAAAACAATCTTATGCAAAAACAACTAAGAAAGACAAAGGTGAAATGGATATCACTTTCGATATTCTTTTTATTCGGCTTAGCAATGAATGCTCAGCAAACCATCACGGGTAAAGTTTCTAGTGGTCCAAATGGATTGCCTTTACCAGGTGCTAATATTCTGGTTAAAGGTACAGCCCAAGGTGCTACGTCAGATTTTGACGGAAATTATAGTATCGAAGTTGAAGATGGAACTGCAATATTAGTATTCAGTTATATAGGTTTTACTTCTAAGGAAGTGACTGTAGGAAGCCAATCCGTAATTAATGTGACTCTAGAAGAAGATGCCAGCCAATTAGACGAAATAGTTGTCGTTGGTTATGGTGCAGTAAAGAAAAGTGATGTAACTGGCGCTGTGTCGTCGGTAAAATCCAAAGAATTAAATGCCTTTCCTTTATTAAACGCAGAACAAGCGCTTCAAGGGCGAGCAGCTGGTGTGGTAGTTCAATCTAATAATGGTGGTGAGCCTGGTGCTCCAATCAATATTAGAATTAGGGGTAACACATCTATTAACGCAAGTAGTAGTCCTCTAATTGTGGTAGATGGCTTTGTTGGAGCCACTATGCCACTGCCTGCTGACATTGAATCTATGGAGATTTTAAAAGATGCGTCAGCAACTGCCATCTATGGGTCTAGAGGTTCAAATGGTGTAGTTTTAGTAACTACGAAAAAGGGTAGAATCGGTAAATTAACTGTTGAGATTAATTCAAATTATTCTACTCAAAATACTGCAAATGAACTAGACTTATTAAATGCAGACCAATTTGCAACGTACCAAACAGCTCTTAATCCAGGATATATACCAGGAAATGCTGAAACAGATTGGCAAGATTTGTTATATAGAGGTGGTGATGTTTCAAATCATCAGTTTTCTTTTTCTGGAGGTAGTGAGAATATTAACTTTTATGCTTCTACTAATTATTTTAAACAAAAAGGTGTTGTTATAAATTCTGAATTTGAAAGAATATCCTTCTTAGGAAATATCGATGCGCAAGTTACTGACAAGTTAAAATTAGGTTTGAATCTTTTCGGAAATAGAGGATCTCAAGATGGTGTACCAACACAATCAACAGGTGAAACAGCAAATGGAGGTGGAGATGA
The DNA here is from genome assembly GCF_044594915.1 of Winogradskyella sp. R77965. Taxonomy (GTDB): domain Bacteria; phylum Bacteroidota; class Bacteroidia; order Flavobacteriales; family Flavobacteriaceae; genus Winogradskyella. The sequence goes on from NZ_CP138990.1 coordinate 3,596,477, forward strand.
TGTTATTTCATTGATGTTTAGATTTGCTCCAGATTTACCTATACAAGACGAAAATGGTATAAACACAATTAACTCTGTTGGAGATAATGTTGATAATCCATTTGCCATTGCAACTGAAGCTATAAATCAAACAAAAAATGATGTTTATAGAGCAAACTTGTATGCTAGTTATGATATTTTAGAAGGTCTTAATTTTAAAACTACTTTTGGCTACAGTACAAGAAATGAGACTTTCGGTCTTTTTAGACCATCTACATTAACTGAGACTGCTGGCCCTATTGGTGGTAGTGCTGCAATTGAGAGTTTTAAGAGAACAAATCTTTTAAGTGAGAATTATTTAACTTATAATAGAGAAATTGGAAAAGGAAATTTAACCGTGTTAGCAGGGTATTCTTATCAGAAGACAAATACTCAGAGATTTTCAGCAGGTGCTCAGGGGTTCACATCAGATTCATTTTCATTTAATAATTTAGGTGGTGGCGCAGTACCATTAATACCAACATCATCTTTTGTAGAATCTGAAATTCAATCACAATTCGGTAGAATAAATCTTGATTGGGATGATAAATATTTATTAACTGCAACAATTAGACGCGATGGTGCTTCTAACTTTGCGGCAAACGAGAAGTATGCTATTTTCCCATCCGGAGCGATTGGTTGGAAAATCTCTAATGAAGACTTTTTAAAAGACAATGATAAAATCTCAAACTTAAAGTTAAGAGCAAGTTATGGTTTAACGGGTAACCAAGCCATTGGTGCTTATGAGTCTTTAGCTCAGTTTAATAATATTTACGCAGTATTAAATGGGCAAACTGTAAATGCTGTAATTCCTGAGGTTGCAGCTAATCCTAACTTAAAATGGGAAACAAATTATCAAACAAACATTGGTTTAGATTTTGGTATGTTTAATAATAAGATATCACTTTCATTAGATTATTACAATATTGACACCAGAGACCTTATAATAAGACAAACATCTCAACCAGAATACTTTGGGATATTACCAAGCTTAGCAAATGTTGGTGAGATGAATAATAAAGGTTTTGAAATTAATTTAAATACAAGGAATATTAGTAACGAAAATTTTACTTGGACTACAGACTTTAATTGGTCTAGAAACAGAAATGAATTTGTTACTTTATTAGATGGTCAAGATATTTTCTTAGATGCATCACCAGGTTATTTTAATATAGACCGTACTCACATTTTAAGAGAAGGTGAAGCTGTAGGTGTTTTTTGGGGCTATGAATATCGAGGTGTTTATCAAGGTGGAGCTCTACCGGCCGGCACTGGTATTCTTCCAGGTGCAGAGGCAGGTGATCAATTATTTACTGACTTAGATGGTGATGGAGTGACTACACCAGGTGATGATCAAAAAATAATAGGGGATCCTAACCCAGATTGGACATTTGGTTTTACTAATAACTTTACGTACAAAAACTTTGATTTAAATATCTTTTTCCAAGGCGTTCAAGGCGGAGATATTATGAATCTTACGAATGTACAGTTATTTAATGGAGATTCTAACTCTACTACAGCTATACTAAACTCTTGGACACCTTCAAATACAGACACAAACATACCTCGTGCTAGATTAAGAGGAAAAGAGATTTCTTCTCGTTTTGTTGAGGATGGTAGTTATATTAGATTAAAAAATATTGCTATTGGTTACAATTTACCTATTGACGTAATAGAGAAGATAGGCTTGGAGAGCCTAAGAATATCGGTTAGTGCACAAAACTTGTTTACTATTACAGATTACTCTGGTTTGGACCCTGAAGTAAGTTATTTCGGAACTGGTGGTGAAGGGGGTTCAGAAAGTAATACAACTCAAGGCTTTGATTTCGGAAATTACCCGACAGTTAGGTCATTTAATTTTGGAGTTAACTTAAGATTTTAATAAATTTAAAGAAAAAATAGAAAAATGAAAACGTACAAAATTTTATTATTATTGATAGGAGTATCAATAATGGGATGCTCAGATTTAGAAGAAGAGCCATCAGGGTTGTTAGCGCCTGAAGGATTTTTTAGCAGTGTAGCTGATATACAAACTGCCGTGAATGGTGCTTATGGACATATGACCACTGAAGACTTCTGGGGAAGAAAAATGTCTTTACCTTTGATGTTACGAGGTGATATGGTCTCAATAGGTGATCCAACAACATCAACAAGAAGAATTGAGCATGAGGAATTTAATGTTCCAACTGATAATGGAATGATTTCGGGTTATTGGCAGAGAGTTTATCAAGTTATTGCTTCTGCAAATCAAGCCATCGCAGGTGCTGCATTGGTAAGTGCGCCAGATGAGCAGAAAAACCCAGTTGTGGCACAAGCTTATTTTGTAAGAGCTTTTGCTTATTTCCATTTAGTAAGACAGTTTGGAGCTATTCCTTATTTAGATGCACCAGTAACAGATGCAGGAGCAGCTGCTAGCATATCAAAAACGTCTGCTGAAGATGTTTACACAAATATTATTGCAGATTTAGAGTTTGCTAAAACTTGGTTGCCAAATACCCAAGCAGCGAGATCTATACCTGCTAAATCAGCAGCGCACTCATATTTAGCTTTAGTACATTTAACTATGGGTAATTATCAAAGTGCTTATGATGAAGCCAAAGGTGTTATTGATAATGAAGGAACTTATAACTTAGGTTTGGAAGCTGATTTTCAAGATTTATTTGATGCTACCACTATAGATGGATCTCAAGAACCAATATTTGCATTAGATTTTAACGGATTTAGTGATGGTGATACAGGTAGAGATTACCAAGCAGCATTAACTGGGCTTAGAAATGACGAACAATATGACCTTGGTGGTGGTTGGTCTGTTGCAGTGCCTTCTCTTGGAGTATACAACGCTTGGGATGGTAGAGATTACAGAAAAGCTGTTAGTTTAGATACTACTGGACTCTTCAATGGTGTTACCCAACCTTTCACAGTGTTTAAGGAAAGTGGTGCAAGTGGTAGAGGTGTAAATCGTCCACATATTGCAAAATACACACGTAATACAGGTGTAACTGCTACTGGAAACGGAAGAGCGTCTCAACAGAATTATTCTATGATACGTTATGCAGAGGTATTGTTAATTGCAGCAGAAGCATTGAACGAAGTGAGCCCAGGATCAACTGAGGCAGAAGGTTATGTAAATAGAGTTAGAGCTAGAGCTAGAAATAGTAATGGTGTAACTTCAGGTTTATTTCCTGCAGACATATCTGGTTTATCTCAAAGCGATTTCAGAGATATGGTATTAGAAGAACGTAAGTGGGAACTTGCTTTTGAATTTAAAAGATGGTATGACATCGCGAGAAGAAGAATTGGACCAGAGGTATTTGGTGCATCAGGTTTAGAAGGTGCTAAACCTGGTTTCTCTGAGGATCAAGATTATTTATATCCATTACCTGCTGATGAGTTAGAAAGAAATCCAAATTTAATGCCGAATAACCCAGGTTATTAAGCTCTGTTTTATTCAATAAGAGAGTAAATATCCATTTTAAATATAAAAAATCGGTTCTTTTAATAGAACCGATTTTTTTTTAAAATAGATAAAGAAACTCTATGTTCTGAAATATAAAGTATTACTTAAGGTGAAATAGTACTTAGGATATTTATATACCCTAATTTGTACTTATACTTTAATCCTTTTTAGTAGCTTTAATTTTCAAAACAATCGATGTGGTAATGATAATATTGAAGATTCAATGATTTTCAATAATTAAGTTATCGAGCTGTTTTTGGTCTAATCTCTAAGATTTTATATGTAATTATGAATAAAAATATCCTTATACTAATATTCGCTTTTACACTAATGATAAGTTGTAAAAATGAGACAAATTCTAATAGTGAAGATTCAGAATCAATAGATACGAGATTAGAAGAGCGTTACAAAAAAATGGTTTCTTATGCCTTAGATTCTACATCGTTTCCTAGAAGTGTAAATTTAAAAACTAATACCATAAAAAAGGTACCTTCTAAGGATTGGACAAGCGGCTTTTTTGCTGGTAATCTTTGGCAGATTTATGAGCTAACAGGGGATGAAACTTATAAAAACCAGGCCAAAAAATGGACAGCTTTTATTGAGAAAGAAAAGTTTAATGACCGTACCCATGATATGGGCTTTAAGGTTTTTAATAGTTTTGGAAAAGGTCTTAAAATTGAAGACAACCAAGTCTATAAAGATATTATCGTAAAAAGTGCTCAAACGTTAATTACGAGATATAATGATACGGTTGGAAGCATTAGGTCATGGGATTTTAATAAAAAGCGGTGGGACTTCCCCGTTATTATTGATAACATGATGAATTTAGAATTGCTGTTTGAAGCAACAAAGATTTCAGGCGATAGTGTATTTCATAACATAGCGATTAAACATGCTAATACAACCTTAAAAAACCACTTTAGACCTAATAATAGCACATGGCATGTCTTAGACTATAATCCTGAAAATGGAGATATAAGAATGCGTGTTACTCATCAAGGTATTAATGACGATTCATCTTGGGCAAGAGGGCAAGGATGGGCTATTTATGGATTTACAATGGCTTATAGATATACGAAAGATGATAAGTATTTAAACCAAGCGATGGCAACGGCATCCTTCTTTTTAAATCATAAAAATCTCCCAGAAGATGGTATTCCGTATTGGGATTTTGATGCTCCAAATATTCCAAACGAACCAAGAGATGTTTCTGCTGGTGTCATTGTTGCATCTGCACTTGCAGAATTATATGGTTATACAGGTGATGAGGTATACTTAAATTACAGTAAAAAGGTAATACAAACATTAAAGTCTACTGACTATATTTTATCTGATGAGATTGAAGTTCCATTTGTTTTAGATCATAGCTCTGGTGATTGGTCTAAAAGATCAGAAATGGATGAACCAATAGTTTACGGTGACTATTATTTTTTAGAAACATTACTAAGATTAAAAGCTTTATAATAAATGATACTAAGATTTGCAATTTTTAAATTCGTAACGCTATGTAGTTTTATTCTTTTGTTGTTTTCTTGTGAAAATACAACTGAAAACAAAAATCAAGAACGGAGTAAAACAAACATTAATAATGACTGGTTGTATTTAGAAAATAATACAGAAAATCTAAGTGATGCATTAGATCAGGACGATTGGCAAAATATAAACTTACCTCACACATGGAATGCATTAGATGCAACCGATTTAGAACCAGGTTATAGACGATCTGGAAGTTGGTATAAAAAGAAATTAGATATACCTTCAATAGTTTCAGGTCAAATCTATCAACTGTATTTTGAAGGTGTTAATATTACATCTGAAGTTTATGTCAATGGCAAAAAAGTAGGAAATCATATTGGCGGATATATTGGTTTTACTATTGATATAACAGATGCCATTTCAAGCGGAACGAATGAAATTTTAGTGCGTGCAGATAATGGCTATAATCCAGAAGTTATTCCGTCTCAAAAAAGTGACTTTTTTATTTTTGGAGGTATTACCAGAAGATGTTTGGTTAGAAACTTTACCATCGAAGCATTTATCTAATTTAAAAATTACGACACCAAATGTTTCAAACGAAAGCTCCGACTTACTAGCCACTTTGGATATTAGTAATTCAAATAATGATTCAAAGGTTAAAGCAATATTAATCGATTCAGATGGAAAAGAAGTACAGTCCCAAACATATGATGCTGCTGATCCAAAACTAGAAATAAGTTTCAATGAATTAAAGAATATTAAACTTTGGGATACCGATAATCCAAATCTCTACACGCTTAATGTGCAACTTATAGAGAATGATAAAGTACTAGATGAACTTTCAGATAGAGTAGGTTTTAGATGGTTTGAGTTTAAAGATCACGGGGCATTTTATCTCAATGGTAAGCGTTTGTTGTTAAGAGGAACTCACAGGCACGAAGAACATGCTGGAGTTGGTGCAGCAATGAGCAATGAGCAGCACAGAGCAGATATGGAACTCATTAAAGATATGGGAACCAATTTTGTTCGCTTAGCGCATTATCCTCAAGATCCTGAAGTTTATAAAGCCTGTGATGAACTTGGCTTATTAGTTTGGGATGAGTTGCCTTGGTGTCGCGGTGGATTGGGAAATGATACATGGAAGAAAAATACAAAAGGCATGCTCAAGGAAATTATTGAGCAAAATTATAATCATCCAAGCATTATTTTCTGGTCTTTAGGAAATGAAATTTATTGGCTACCAGATTTTGAAAATGGAGATAATCGAGACAACATCAATGTTTATTTGAAAGAATTGAATGACTATGCGCATCAATTAGATCCAACTCGTAAAACGGCAATTAGAAAGTATTACGAAGGTGCAGATATAGTGGATGTGTTTTCGCCTTCAATATGGTCTGGTTGGTATTCTGGTAGTTATAAGAGTTATCAAAAGGCCATAGATCAGTACAAAGCAGAGTATCCTCATTTTATACATACAGAGTATGGAGGCTCTAGCCATTTAGGGCGTCATACTGAGAATCCTATTACTGGTGAAGGTAAAATACAAGCTGATGGTTGGGAGGAAGCTATTATACAAACTGATGTGGCCAATATTGCTCAAATAGGGGATTGGAGCGAGAATTATATTGTAGATTTATTTGATTGGCATTTACGTATTTCTGAAAATGACTCTGCTTTTATAGGCAATGCGCAGTGGGCTTTCAAAGATTTTGGTACGCCATTGAGGCCAGAAAACGCGATTCCTTATATGAATCAAAAAGGTTTGGTAGATAGAGACAATAACCCAAAAGATGCGTTTTATGTATTTAAAAGTTATTGGAATACAACAGATCCTTTTACTTATATTGAATCTCATACTTGGACTGAGCGACAAGGTCCAAAGGGTTTAGCTCGAGATATTAGTGTTTATAGTAACTGTCCTGAAGTAGAATTATTTTTAAATGGTAAAAGTCTAGGGACTAAAAGACGAGACACTAAGGCATTTCCAGCCGCAGGATTAAATTGGTCACTCAACTTCAAAGAAGGTAAAAATACTTTGGTTTCAGTAGGAAAAACAGATGATGGCAAAGAGGTAAAAGATGAGTTAGACGTTAGCTATCGTTTTACAAAAAATCAGAAAGCAAAGGGTCTTAAACTAGATTATAAAAAACTCGAAAACGGAAACTATCTAATTACGGCAACTGCTGTAGATAGTAAAGGCATGCGATGTTTAGATTACGAGAATAGAGTTTATTTTCAATGTCTTTCTGGTGGTGAAACGTTCAAAAGCTTAGGAACTCCGACAGGTAGTGAGTCTATTGAAATGGCTAATGGAAAAGCCTCCATTGAAGTAAAACGAATAGGCACAGATCAGCCTCTAAAAATGATGGTGTTAAATCAGAGTTTTAAAGGTACATATTTAACAATAGAGTAGTTTACTAGTAATTTGATTATAAATCTTCAAATGAAAGTATATCTCTTGAGTTTGAAGATTTTTTATATGCGTATGAAACATTTTAAATTCATTATTTTTCTTTTATCTATAGTTTTTAACTGCACAGATCAGCCTACCGATTTTGAAATGGTTTCAGAATTGGAAGGGGAATATATTCTTAATGAGGCAAAAAAGTATTCTAATCTCAAACCTATAACGGTAACGTCGTACATCTCTAAAAGAAGTGCAGGTGGTATTCACGATTTTTATTCTGAAGGCGATTATTGGTGGCCAAATCCCAAACATCCAGATAGTGCTTACATACGAAAGGATGGTTTAACCAATCCAGATAATTTTACAGCCCATCGCTTAGCTATGATAAGATTGAGCAGAATCTCAGGATCTCTGGCTTCAGCTTATTTAGTAACGGAAAACGAAAAATATATAGAAGATTTAATTCCGCATTTAAAAGCTTGGTTTATCAATGATGCAACTAAAATGAACCCAAATTTGATGTTTGCACAAGCTATAAAAGGTCGTGTTACTGGCAGAGGAATTGGTATCATTGATACAATTCATCTCATAGAAGTTTCTAAAGCAATTGGTGTTGTTGAGACTTCAGGACTAATGCAAGAATCTGATTTAATATTGGTTAAAGAATGGTTTAAAGACTATTTGGCTTGGTTAACATCACACAGTTATGGTAAGAAGGAGCGTGATAATGGTAACAATCACAGCACATGTTGGGCAATGCAAGTAGCAGCTTTTGCGGAACTCACTCAAAATGAAACCCAATTAGAATGGTGCAGAGACTTCTTTAAAAATACGTTATTACCAGAGCAAATGGCTGAAGATGGTGGTTTCCCCAAAGAATTATCGAGAACAAAACCTTATGGATACTCTATTTTTAATTTAGATGCTTTTTGTGGAGTTGCACAAATCTTATCGACTGATAAGGATGACTTATTTAAGTTTGAAACTAAGGATGGTAAAAGTTTAGTTTCTGGACTAAATTTTATGACTAGATACATTAGGAATAAGGATGATTGGCCATATCAAAAAGATGTGATGTATTGGGAAGATTGGCCAACAAAACAATCCTCTGTTTTGTTTGGTGCTTTGGCTTATGATGATGAAAGTTACTTAAAACTCTGGAAATCGCTTCCACAAATCCCTGAAAAACAGGAAATCATAAGAAATATGCCAATTAAATATCCATTGCTGTGGATTAAAAAATAATCACTATATTTGGTAAACCAGATTGGTAAACCAAATATTTAAGATAGGTCACCAAGATTTGTACAATCGGTATACCTGTTTAGAATATTTATAACTAGAAATAAAGTTAAATTTAACTGATCATTAATATATTAAAAACAAACGATTATGAAAACAAAACTACTTTTTGCATTATTATTTATTACAGCTTTGGGATATGCCCAGGTACAACCAGTTCTTCACAATGCTGTTTTTGACAAAATACCTAAATCTTCAGGTTCTGACTGTGCCTGTTCAGGATGGATTAATAAAGACATTGCAGATCAAGGCGAATCTTCTACGATAAGCAGTGATGATGTTGTGAAATTTGACAATATTGAGTCCGATGGTATATATCAAGAAGTTGCTGTTGTAGCCAACAATGACTATACACTAGATATTCAATTTAGATTTAGTTCAACTGACACTACTACTGACTACGTTGAAGTGATAGTATTGAAAGGTAGTGGATATGTAGATGGATACACACCTTTATATGAAACACCAGACGTAGCTGCTCAAGATGGATTTGGTTATGATGACGTAGCTGAGGTAGAGTCAGCATCCAATCAGCTTGCTTATGCGACTATAACTCCTTCAGGAAGTACGTCTGATTTAAACCCAATGTCACCTACAATATCATTTAACACTGGTGCTGAAACAAGCATAGCTATATTTGTTAGAGCTGTTGGGCCATATGATGCTGCTGCACATGGAGATCCTAGTAAGGATAAAGGTTGGATGAACGGAGATACAGAAGTTAGAGTAGACAATCTATCTTTAGTTAATTTAGGTGTTCTATCTACGGAAGAATTTTCTGCTTCAAGTTTTACAGTGTATCCAAATCCTGCGAATACAAACATTACTATTAAGTCATCAGATCAAACTCAAATTGATTCAGTTGAATTGTATAATGTTTTAGGATCAAGAGTTTTTACTGCGAATAACTTAATTAATAATTCTATAGATGTTTCTGAAATGGCAAATGGCGTTTACTTACTTAAAGTAAATTCTGGAGCTAATTCTGTAACTAAACGTATCGTTATTGAGTAATTGAAATTTAAAATTGATTGATGTAAAAAGGGTAGCTAATTATAAGCTACCCTTTTTAATTTGTTTCAACTTTTAGTTTTGTATCAAACCAATGAGTCCTTTGTCATTATTTTTCTCTAGTAGCGGCGACTTTTCGCTTGGAATATATTTCTCTTTGTCATCCCATTTTGGACTTTTATAAATAAGATTCATTTTTTTAGCACCTTTACTTAACTTAGGGAAACCACTATCGTCAAATAAACAGTTTTTAATAATGGCGTTAGTACCTTGTAAATTTATAGGGTTTAGCGCCTTATAGCTATTTATAAAAACTGAATTTTTTATAGTTACCTCATGAATGCCATTAGTTCTAATAATACGACCTTTCTCTTCATTTGCAACTTTATCAAAGATGCTATTGGTAATAATAATGTTTCCTCCTTTAATATTTAAATTTGGCGTGGTTCTTATATAGTTTACTGCAAACTCTTCAATATTTTTAAAAATACAGTTGTCTATTACAATTTGTTCCGCATTATATTTTCCTAAATTATCTTTATCATAAGATAGGTTTAGGCCTCTGTAACTATCTAAAAACTTACAATTTTTAAAAGTTAAGCTACTTGCCATTGTACCTGTGTATGCTTTAAAGATACTACCACCACTTTTCGTTGTAAAATTTTTAAAAGTACAGTTTTCTGCATTGAGGGCGTATATACCAGATTCCATTTTATCTGGGGATACTATAGCGTATTTAGGTGGTCTGCTGTGATCAGCATCAAAAGTTACATTTTTAATAGTAAGGGCTGTATTTTCATTTAGTCTAAGAAAATAGTTGAAAGATTTTTCAATATCCTTTTGCATTTTAATTATTGAACCTCCATTTTCTGCACCAACAACGGTTATCTTGCTTTTTAACTTAGCGCTTTTGTTTAAAATATAAGTTCCTTCTTTTAAAGTAATAATATCTCCATCTTTAGCTTTACTTAATGCTTTAGATAGTGTTCCTATACCTGGTTCGATAACCAGATCTTCAGGTTTTGTTAATGGTGCTATAATATTTGGTTTCCAGCCTGGACCTGTTCTTGCTAAAATTGCTTTTGGTATTTTAGTATTGTTGAGATTAAATGCACCAGCCACGTAAGTTTCTCTTTCTGATTCTACAATGTCTGTGTTTGGGCTCATCGCAGTTTTGGTGACGCTTTTTAGTACAGGGTTATTTTCAGTTGGCATTGGTAGTGATTTTAAAACACTCCAATCAATAACTGTTTTAGTAAAGTATTTAGGATCAACATTAGCATCACTATCTACGATATTTCCGCTAAAAGAAATGCCATCAGTGCTATCTACGACATCTAGTATTCTTCCAGAGTTGGTATTCGTAATAATATTATTTGCAAAAATAGTATTTATTGGAGCTAAACTTTTTTCATCATCTTTACCTGCTCCAAAAGTCATAGGGCCACAATTAATAATAGTGTTGTTTTGAATATCTACATTTTTAACTTGGTGATATCTATTTAGTGGTGAATTAGGAACTCCATTCATAATGACTATTGGCCCTCTGTAACCATTACCGGTTAATCCAACTAATAAATTATTACGCACTATATGCCCTTCATTTATAATTCTTATACCTCCAGTACGAGACACATTATTACCTAAGAACACATTATTTTCTACTAGTGCATTGTTACCATGTCTTAGTGTTAGGGTTCCTTGACTTTCAACGAATAAGTTGTTTCTAAAAATATTATCGCCAGATTTGTTAGAGATAATTTCTATTTCCCCATCGCACTGTTTAAATGTATTATATTCTACTATAGTTTTGGAGGACTTCATAGAATTAGTACTGGTTCCAATTCTAATTGTTTCCCCACCATTTTCGCCTAAATCTGGTCTTGGTCCAAAATAATTATGATCTATTTGATGATTGTTTTCAACATGCTCTTCTCCTTTTAGCCAAACAACAACTGTGGTGCCAGAAGATGCTTTACCTGTAAAATTATTGTGGTCTACTCTATTGTTTTTCCCCCAAATGTCTACCCAACGATTTTTTATGCTTTCATCAGCGACATTAAAATAAGAAATGGTTGAGTTTGTAAACCTGCAGTTGTTGGCAAATTCTTTTGAGTTTTTTCTAAACTGAACGACATGCTTTGATGTTGTTTTCCCATCCTTAAACCAAAGACCACTTACTATAACATGGCTACCATAAATATTTAAACTAGAATCTCCAGATAGAATAACCTCACCAGCAGTTTCAGCTTTTATTATAATTGGCTTTTCTTTGGTTCCGTTTCCATAAGCATTGAGATTGGTGTCCTTCCACTCTCCATTTTTTAAAATTATTGTACCACCTGAGTTAATTTCGGAGAGTGCAGCATTATATTCATCAATATTAGAAACTGTAATGTTTTGAGCTTCAGCAAAATTTAATAATAAGATTGTGGTAATCAGTAAAAATATATGTGATGTTTTCATGTGTAAATTAAGTTCAGAATTTCGTCGTTATAAAAATAATCAAAAACAATTCCGTTTTTTTAATATGGTACATAAATTATGACGTAATCGTATTATTTTCTATTAATAATGTATGATTTTATCCTTACATTGCTTGTTCTAAATTTTATTAGATCTCAAAAGAAATTGATACTCTGAAAAAGGCCATACAATACATGATAATTAGTGCACTAGCATTTACGTTTTTAAATGTATTTGTAAAGTCATTAGACAATTTTAGCGTTTATCAGATTGTTTTTTTTAGATCTATTGGATCCTTATTTTTTACCATACCATTTTTACTTAAAAATAAGATTTCCCTTTTAGGCAATCAAAAAGGACTACTTGTTATTAGAAGTGTGGTTGGTCTTATTTCAATGACTTTATTCTTTTTGTCTTTAAAATATATAGCTATGGGAACAGCAGTATCTATAAGATATATTGCGCCAATCTTCGCAGCGTTTTTTGCTTTATTTTTGCTTAAAGAGAAGGTGAAACTAATTCAATGGATGTTTTTTGCAATTGCGTTTTCAGGGGTTTTAATTATCAAAGGTTTTGGTGAAGAGCTACAAATAGAAGGTGTTATTTTTGCTGTTGTATCTGCAATTTTTGCTGGTTTAGTTTATATCACAATTCGTAAAATAGGTGATAAAGACCACCCAGTTGTTGTGGTCAATTACTTTATGGTTATTTCGGCAGTAATAGGTGGAATTTTGTCGATTAACAGTTGGATAAATCCTGTTGGGAAAGAATGGTTGATTTTTCTGAGCCTTGGTGTTTTTGGATATTTTGCACAACTATACATGACTAAAGCTATGCAAGTTGGTGAAACCAATCAAGTAGCTCCGTTAAAATATTTAGAAGTTATTTTTACAATAATTATTGGTTTAGTTTGGTTTAAAGAAATCTACTCGCTTTGGAGCTTAATGGGTATATTACTTATAGTTGTTGGGTTAACACTAAATATTACAATTAAAAAGCATAAAAATTAAAAAACGGGATTAACCCTCATAACTCGGAGGTCCGTGGTTCGAATCCAGTTCCTGCCGCTATTAAGTTTAAGCCTTTCAAGAAAATGAAAGTTTTTTTTTAATTATTGCAGAATAGGTAAAGAATTTAAGGAGTTATGTCACTTTTGGCAATGTGGTTTGTTTGGGAATTAGTTCCAGAGACCAAAGGAAAAACTTTATAAAAGATGGAAGTTCTTTGGGAAAAAGATGCAAAATAAAAAAATCAGTTCGTAATTTTGTCAGTAAAAGCATATATGAGAAAAGAGGAACTCTATCCTATTAAATTCGACCCTATTTTTAAATACAGACTTTGGGGCGGAAACAAATTAAAGACCAATCTGAATAAAGATTATAAAGGTAAAAATATAGGTGAGTCTTGGGAGATTTCTGATGTAAAAGGCGATGAAACCAAAGTGTCAAATGGTGAGTTAAAAGGTCAAACACTCAAAGAACTTATCACGAAGTATAAAGGCGATTTTGTTGGTAATTCAGTGTATAAAAATGTAGGAACTGATTTTCCAATACTTATTAAGTTTATAGATGCAGAAGCACCATTGTCAATTCAAGTACATCCGAGTAATGAGTTAGCTAAAGAGCGTCATAACTCGTTTGGAAAAAATGAAATGTGGTATGTTATGGGAGCTGACAAGGATGCTGAACTTATTGTGGGTTTTGATTCTGAAATGGATAAAAAAAACTACCAAAAACATTTAAACGACAACACAATATTAGAGGTATTACATCATGAAAAGGTAAGTAAAGGGGATGCTTTTTATATTCCTACAGGACGAGTACATGCTATTGGAGCAGGTGTTTTGTTAGCCGAAATTCAACAAACGTCTGATATAACTTATAGGATTTATGACTATAATAGAAAAGATAAAATAACAGGCAAAGAGCGAGAATTACACACCGATTTAGCCATAGATGTAATCGATTTTAAGCGTTACGATAACTACAAAACGAATTACGAAAAAACCCTTAATAAATCGAATGTTTTAGTGCATTCACCATACTTTAAAACGAACTTTATTAAAGTGTCCAAAGCCCTAGTAAAGGATTATTCTTATCTTGATTCTTTTGTAATTTACATGTGCGTTAGTGGTAGTTTAGAACTCAATTATAAAGCGCAATCTTATGATTTAAGTGTTGGGGAAACTATTCTATTACCTGCTGCAATCGATACTGTTGAATTGACTTCATTATCAGCAGAAATTCTTGAAATCTACTTATAGTAAGTAATAATTGTGAAGATGAAAAAAGTACCATAAATCGTTTATTAGAATGATAATGCTTTCTTTATTATTACTATTTTCATGTGATGCAAAAGTTCAAAACCTGATTATAAATGAAGAGGATAACGGCTTTGAAAAGTAACGTCTATTGCCAGCCAGAAAACATTAAGACAATCTTGTTTTAAACATTAGAAAGACACCAAAAGATTTTGATAGTTATAGAATAGACGATGCTATTTTATTAAAAAATGACAATGAAATTCTGTTGTATTGTAAATTGTGAAATGAACCAAAACACTTTAAATTTTATTTTTTGATTTGCGAATCGATTGAAAATAAATATATCGATACCATCGACGTAGTTTCTTTAAAAAAATAGAAGTTCAGAAAACACAAAAAGTAGAGATTGAAGAATCTTTTTATAAATGCAAAATTGGTTGAGGTGTTGAAAAACTGAACGGAGTCAGCTGTTCGTATGTTTATTTCCAATTTGGATTTAAGGAACTTGGGTGTTAACTTTTTAAATTTAATTTGATAGTCCAATCAATAGTGTATGTGTTACCTGGTTCTAATATTTGTAATCCTATTGTGTTGTTAAAACTATCAGATATTCCTGTTGTAGGCTCTATAGCTATTGTGTTTTTTTTAGGGGGCGTATATAGTTGTAAAAATGTGTCTTTTGAAGAAGACGTCATTTCCAAATCATATTCTGGAGTTAAAAAGTGTATTTTATTTGAGTCTAAAATAAAGCAATCATCGAGCTGTTTATCTTCAATTTGTATGCTTTCATTATGAGGATAGTCTTCAGTACCAGTTGTAATTAATCTATCTCCTAATATCACTTTTTTACTACAGTCAAATTTCACTTTACTGTTGTACAGATTCTTACTCATAAAATAGGGATGCCAACCAATGGTGAATGGAAAAGGTTTTGAATCTGTGTTTTTAACAAAGACGTTTAGGTTTAATACGTCTTCATTTAAGGTGTAAATCAATTGAACTGTATAAGTGTATGGAAACCCCTTACTTATTTTAAATTCTTCATATTCCAGTTTGATTGACGCCTCAGAATCTGAAACGTTTTCACTTAGAATTTTAAAAGTTTTGTCATAAACAAAACCGTGCAATGCATTGTTTTCTTCTTTATGGTTAGTTTCTAATTGATATTGCTTTTCATTAAAAGTATAGATGCCGTCCTTAATTCTGTTCGCAAATGGAAATAGAACCGATGATGCATAAGTCTCAGCATACTTAAGTGGTAACAAGTCTTCTATTATCGCGGTGTCTTTTATAGTTAATTTTTGCAAACTTGCACCTTGATTTAATGATATTACAGCATAAGATGTTTTGCTGGAATTCATCAGTTTTACCTGATTGCTTTGATGGTCCTTCTGATGTTCTATTTTATACATTTATACGTCCTTTATTAAAATAGAGGTTCAAAATTTATATAAATTATTTTCATTAAATGTTCTGAAACTAAAATAACTTAGTAATTCATATGATGCGTCCTGTGCTATGCTGATTGGTATCATCTTTAGTATTATAAGTATCCTTAATATGAATCGATAGATCTCATTTTAAAAAAAACAGCACAGTACAGGATGTAATTTGTCATTTACAAAATTACATTGTTCTTCAAAATATTATAAATGAAACTTAAAACGTTAATTTGTTTCTTTGTATTAATGCTTTCATTTGAAGCAGCCCAGGCACAACAAAGCGATCCAAATATTCTGGTGTTCTCAAAAACGGAAGGGCATTATCATAAATCGATTCCAACTGGGATTACATTTATGACTGAATTGGCACAAAGAAATAATTGGAATATCTCATTTTCTGAAGATTCAAATGACTTTGATGATGAAAACTTGAAGCAATATAATGTCCTTGTGTTTTTAAACACTTCAGGAGATCTGTTTGACGAGAATCAAAAAAAGGCATTGAAAAAGTATATAGCCAATGGTAATGGTTTTGTAGGTGTTCATGCTGCATCTAATACCGAAATGGAATGGCCTTGGTTTACGGAAATGATCGGAGCTACTTTCAAAGATCACCCTAAAGTCCAAAACGCAACATTGCATATTGATAATACGAGTGAGCATCCTGCAATTAATCATTTAAATGATACGGAAGTTTTTAAAGACGAATGGTATAATTTTTTAAAGCCAGTAGCTAAACATGTTAATGTTTTAGCATCTTTGGATGAGGACTCTTACCAAGGTAAAAAAATGAATACTAAAAACCATCCCATTACATGGTATCATCATTTTGATGGAGGTAGAGTGTTTTATACAGGAATGGGTCATACTAACGAGATTTATCAAGATGCAAGATTCGAAAAATTAATTAAAGGTGCGATACTTTGGGCGACAGGTGTGGAACATATAAAAAAGCCGTCTAATAAAAAATGGACTAATCTTTTTGAAGGTGACCCAGGCAAATACTGGGATGTGTTTATCGGAGCACCTCATGCCACAGTCACAGGTTTGGATAATGTAGACCCGAAAAGTGACGGTAAAAATGCTGAACCTCTAGGTCTAAACAACGACCCAAAAAACGTATTCACCTTTAAAGATGAAAATGGTGAAACCGTGCTTTATGTTTCAGGAGAAATATATGGAGCCTTAATTTCAAAACAGGAGTATGAAAATTACCATTTAAAAATACAGTTTAAATGGGGAGAGAAAGTCTGGGAGCCAAGATTATTAAGAAAAAGAGATAGTGGAATATTATATCACTCCCATGGCTCTAGTACTGCCTTTTGGAATGTATGGATGGCGTCACAGGAGTTTCAGGTTCAAGAAACCGATGTAGGAGATTACTATGGGTTAGAGGATGTTTTAATACATATTCCGTCAGATAAAAAAGAGGGAGAAAAGGAATTTAGGTATTCAAAAAACAGTAATTTAAAGGCTTATTCGGCTTTACAACGTATTCCACCAAACCATTGTAATAAAGGTTTTGATAATGAAAAAGACCACGGAGAATGGAATACGCTTGAACTTATTTGTTTTGAGGGAACAAGTTTACATGTAGTAAACGGGAAAGTGGTTATGGCATTGTATAATTCAGAATATAAGAATACAGATAACGACATAGTCCCACTTACAAAAGGACGTATTCAAATTCAATCTGAAGCCGCAGAAGCGTATTATAAAAATGCTCAAATAAAATCCATAAATCGTATTCCCAAAACGTTTAAAAAACAATTAAAATAATATTAAGAGTTTATTTATAAATGAATTATTACTTAGGATTAGATATAGGAAGTTCATCAATCAAAGCAGCATTAGTTGAAACAGAGTCAGGTAAAAGTTTAGGTGTTGTACAAGAGCCCAAAGAAGAAATGGGTATGTATGCACAAAAAAATGGATGGGCAGAGCAAAGTCCTAATGATTGGTGGCAGCATATATGTACTGCTATTAAACGTTTGAAAAAAGATTATAATGTTAGCAGAACACAAATAAAAGGTATCGGCATATCGTATCAAATGCATGGACTAGTTTTAATTGATAAAGCAGGTTATCCACTACGTAAAAGCATTATTTGGTGCGATAGTAGAGCTGTAGAAATTGGAAACAAAGCGTTTGACGACATTGGTAGTGATAAATGTTCTACTCAACTATTAAACTCACCAGCAAATTTTACGGCTTCAAAATTGAAATGGGTAAAGGATAACGAGCCAGATATTTACAAAAGCATTTATAAATTTATGCTACCTGGTGATTATATAGCATACAAGTTTTCAAATACAATAAACACAACGATATCTGGATTATCAGAGGGCATTTTTTGGGATTTTAAAAATAATAGTGTAGCAGATTTTCTTTTGGAGTATTATGGTTTCGATAGAAAACTTGTGCCAGATATTGTTGAGACTTTTGGAATTCAATCTCTAGTAGATGAAAAAGGAGAAGCTGAAAGCGGATTGGCAGCAGGTACATCTATTTATTACAGAGCAGGTGACCAACCCAATAATGCATTGTCACTAAATGTGTTTAATCCTGGCGAAGTTGCCGCTACAGGAGGAACATCTGGTGTTGTTTATGCCGTTACTGATAGCTTGTCTGTAAAAGAAAGCGCGCGAGTAAACAACTTTGCACATGTTAATTATAAAAAAGGAGACGACGCAAGAATAGGTAAATTGTTATGTATAAACGGAGCAGGTATTCAATACCGATGGTTATTAAATAACCTCGCAGTTAGTTCGTATGAAGAAATGAATAATTTGGCTTCAGAAATTCCAGTAGGTTCAGATGGTATTTGTTTAATTCCATTTGGAAATGGAGCAAAGCGCATGCTCAATAACAAGGAAATTGGGACACGCATTGTAAATATGAATTTAAATAACCATCATAAAAGTCATATGTGCAGAGCGGCTCTAGAAGGCATAGCCTTTTCATTTGTTTATGGTATGGAAATTATGAAATCAGATGGCATAAAACCAAGTGTAATGCGTGCTGGAAACGACAATCTCTTCCGGTCAGAAATATTTGCAAATACCGTGGCAACTTTAATTGAACAAGACATTGAAATTTACAATACAACAGGTGCAATTGGAGCAGCGCGAGCAGCCACTTTACATAAAGGCGATTTTGAAGCTTTCGGTAAGGTAATTATGGACAATGACTATGTGATGACATATATGCCTTTTAAAGACAAAAAGCCCTATCTGCATGCGTACAACAATTGGAAAAAAGAATTAGAACTCGTATTAAACAAATAATAAATCAACTAAAAATGGCAATTATAGGAAACAAAGAATATTATAAAGGCATAGGAGAAATCAAATATGAAGGCAAAACATCAGACAACCCTTTGGCGTTTAAATATTATAACCCAGAGCAAGTTGTTGCAGGTAAAACAATGCGTGAGCATTTTAAATTTGCCATAGCGTATTGGCATACTTTCTGTGGTCAAGGAGGCGATCCATTTGGTCCAGGAACACAAAATTTTGCTTGGGATCAATCATCAGATCCAGTGCAGGCTGCCAAGGATAAAGCAGATGCGGCATTCGAATTTATTAGCAAAATGGGATTCGATTATTTCTGCTTTCATGATTACGATTTAATCCAGGAAGGTGCAACATTTGCCGAATCTGAAGAACGACTATCTACAATTACAGATTATATTAAAGAGAAACAAGCAGAGTCTGGAATAAAACTATTATGGGGAACCGCAAACTGTTTTTCTAACCCACGCTATATGAATGGTGCTTCAACCAATCCAGATTTTGATGTGGTGGCAAGAGCAGGAGGGCAAATTAAATTGGCTTTAGATGCTACTATAAAATTAGGAGGCGAAAACTACGTGTTCTGGGGAGGACGAGAAGGCTACATGTCTTTATTAAATACTGATATGGGACGCGAATTAGATCATATGGGACAATTCTTAACCATGGCAAGAGATTATGCACGCGCAAATGGTTTTAAAGGAAACTTTTTCATCGAACCAAAACCAATGGAGCCAATGAAACATCAATACGATTTTGATTGTGATACGGCAATTGGGTTTTTGCATAAATATGGTTTAGAAAACGATTTTAAAATGAATATTGAAGTCAATCATGCTACCTTAGCACAACACACCTTTCAACACGAATTGGAAGTTGCTGCAAATGCAGGAATGTTGGGCAGTTTGGATGCCAATAGAGGAGATTATCAAAATGGTTGGGATACCGATCAATTTCCAAATAACATCCAGGAAACAACGGAAGCCATGTTGGTATTCTTAAAAGCAGGAGGCTTACAAGGAGGGGGAATCAATTTTGATGCTAAAATCAGAAGAAATTCCACAGATATGGAAGATGTATTCCATGCACATATCGGTGGAGCAGATACCTTTGCAAGAGCTTTGCTTATTGCAGATAAAATTGTAACGTCTTCGCCTTATGACAAATTAAGAACAGAACGTTATGCTTCTTTTGATTCTGGAAAAGGAAAAGATTTTGAAGATGGTAAATTATCGCTACAGGATTTATACAAGATCGCTCAAGATAATGGCGAGTTATCATTAAAAAGTGGCAAGCAAGAGTTATTTGAAAATATAATTAATCAATACATTTAGAAATCCACTAACTAACTAACTAACTAAACTATGGGGAAATCAGCAAAATCAGGCTATCTTTTAAAACTAACATTAGTAGCTACCTTAGGCGGTCTGCTATTTGGGTATGACACAGGCGTAATTTCAGGAACCGTAGGGTCTTTAGATAGCTTCTTTGTAATTCCAAAAGGATTGTCCGAAACTACAGCCAATGCCTTTAAAGGATTTTTAGTGTCAAGTGCCTTAATAGGTTGTATTATTGGAGGTCTTTTTGGTGGACTCGTGAGTAAAAATCTAGGTCGTAAAAAAGGATTGATACTGGCAGGTATTTTATTTCTAATCTCTGCGCTAGGGTCATCAATGCCAGAAATGTTTTTCAAGCCAATTGGAGAATTAGACCATACGTTTTCTACAATTTTTATAATTTATAGAATTTTGGGTGGTATTGGTGTAGGTTTAGCTTCTATGTTATCTCCGTTATATATAGCCGAAATTGCGCCAGCTAAAATTAGAGGACGACTGGTTTCTTATAACCAGTTAGCAATAGTTGCAGGTTTTATGGTTGTTTATTTTGTAAATTACTTTATTTCTAAAGGAGGTGGTTCAGATGCATGGTTGAATGACGTAGGATGGAGATGGATGTTTGCTTCAGAAATTATACCTGTTGGCATATTTTTAGGATTACTATTTACTGTTCCAGATACACCAAGGTCTTTAATGCTTCGAGATAAAGAAGAAGAAGCATTGCAGGTATTAACTGACATTAACGGTGAAGAAGAAGCTACTTCAATTTTAAATGAAATTAAAAGTAGTGTTGTGCAAAGCTCAGGGAAGTTACTATCCTTTGGGTGGTTAATCATAATAATAGGTGTTGCGCTCTCAATTTTTCAACAATTTGTAGGTATTAATGTGGTGTTGTATTATGCACCAGAAATATTTAAAAAGATGGATATGAGTACAAATGCATCTTTACTTTTTACAATTATTGTTGGTATCGCCAATTTCTTATTTACAATAATCGCAATTAAAACCGTAGACAAATACGGAAGAAAACCATTGATGATAATTGGAGCTTTAGGAATGTCTATTGCTATGTTTGCTTTAGGCTTTGTGTTTTTCTCAGAGGCAACAGGTTATTTGGCTTTAGGTTGTATGATGCTTTATGTGGCAAGTTTTGCATTAAGTTGGGGACCAGTAACATGGGTTTTGTTATCTGAAATATTTCCAAATAAAATAAGAGGTAAGGCTATGGCTATAGCTGTTGCTGCACAATGGATTGCTAACTATTTTGTGTCATTAACATTCCCAATGATGGATGATAATAGCTATTTAACAGAGCAGTTTAATCATGGATTCGCCTATTGGATTTATGGTATCATGTCATTATTGGCTATGATTTTTGTTTGGAAATTAGTACCTGAAACTAAAGGAAAAACCTTGGAGGAAATGGAAGGGCTTTGGGAGAAATAAAATTATAAATTATTCAAATGAAACAAATCTATTTCAAATTAACTTTTATAATAGATTTAGCATGAATTTTAGAAACTCATTTGAATAATCAAGGAAATCTAAAGCATAAAGATGTTAAATGTAGCTATAATCTAAATAAAAATTATGCTTGTCAGCATAGTACAGGATACAGATATATAATGTTATTTTTAATATTGTTAACATACTATTATGATTTGGCTTTGACGTATTAAAGTTTAATTATTTTAATAAATCTATTACTAACTATATGTTGAAATTTAAACTGAATATGAAACAAAAATTTAAAAAACAATTTCCTGTTTCTGGGTTAGCATTACTACTGGCAATAGTATTTTCCAGTTTTACAGCAATTAATTTAGAGGCTCAAAATAGTATTTCTGGTGTTGTGAAGGATGCTGGTGGGATGCCTATACCAGGTGTAAGTGTAGTACAAAAAGGAACTACTACAGGTACATATACAGATTTTGATGGAAATTATTCCATTGAATTAACTTTGGGTGAGGAAATTTTAGTGTTTTCTTATGTAGGTTTTAAAACACAGGAAATTCAAGTCAATGGTCAAACAACCATCAATGTAACCTTAGAAGAGGATGTGGCAAGTTTAGATGAAGTCGTTGTTATTGGTTATGGTACTCAGAAAAAGGAGAGCGTAGTAGCTGCTATTACGCAGATAAAAGGTGAGGAATTGATGGAAAGGAATCTTGGTGTAGCTAATGTTGAACAAGCTTTACAAGGAAATTTACCAGGTGTTACTGCCATACAAGGTAGTGGTGTTCCTGGAGAAGATAATTTGAAGATTTATATTCGTGGTAAAAGTTCATGGAATACTGATGGAGACCCTCTTGTCCTTGTCGATGGTGTTAGGAGGTCAATGAACGATATAGATATGAACGATATTGAAAATTTATCGGTGCTTAAAGATGCTTCTGCTACCGCGGTTTTTGGTGTAGAAGGTGCTAATGGGGTAATTTTAATTACTACCAAGCGTGGTCAAACAGGAAAAGCGCAACTGTCCCTTAGTGTTAATACAACCATTAAAGCCGTCTCTCAACTACCAGAAAAATTAAATTCTTATGATGCTTTATTAGAAGCAAATAGTGCTATTTTAAGAGGTATAGCTGTTGCTCCTAATACATGGAATAATTATACTCCATTAGACATTGTAGATAGATATCGTAACCCTGCAAGTTTAGAAGAAAGTTATATTTATCCCAATGTTGATTGGGAAGATGAATTGTTGAAAGATTATGCACAAGATTATAGAATTAATTTGTCTGTTCGTGGCGGTAATAAAACGGCTAAATATTTTGGTAGTTTAGCTTATCAAACAGTAGAAGATATTTTTGATGGTGGTAGATATGATAATGGAAGAGGCTATTTAGGTGAGTATCGATATGATAGATTTAACTTTAGAAGTAACATAGATTTTAATATTACGAATACTACTGAGTTGTCCGTTAGTCTAGCTGGTTTTTATGGTGTTAGAGAGAATCCAGGTAACTTAGGTAATGTAACTAATGGATTGTACTTAATAGCGCCTAGTCTTTACACGCCCATATATCCAGATGGGTTGTATGGAAACCCCTTTAGTTATTTTAATGTTTATAATAACCCTGTTGAGCAATTACAGGCTAAAGGTTATACAACTTTCAGACAATTTCAAGTCAATACAGATTTTATACTAAAACAAAAATTAGACTTTATTACTGAGGGTTTGTCTTTTCAAGGACGATTTTCTCTAGATAATAATCAGAGAAGTAGACAAAGTTTAAGTGATGGAGGTGTAATTTACAGGGTTTATGATGGTAATGGTCAGGAGGAAATTCTTATTCCAGATAGCAATACTAGATTTGGTTATGTGCGACCACCATGGACTTTAGGAAATGCACAAGTAGAGGATGGTCAACGAAATCGTCAATTGGTGTATGATGCTTCATTGAATTATAACAAAACTTTTAATGAAAAACATAACCTAACAGGGCTGTTCTTATTTAGAAGACAGGAGCGTACAAGTGGTACTGGGATTTTTGCTTTTCCAACATACCGTGAAGATTGGGTAGGGAGAGTCACTTATAATTACGACTCAAGATACTTTTTAGATATTAATGGTGCTTACAATGGCTCTGAACAATTTGGACGAGGATTTCGTTTCGACTTATTCCCTTCTGTAGCACTAGGTTGGACACTTTCAAACGAAGCCTTCATGGAAAATGTAGATTGGCTAAATTTACTAAAGTTTAGAGGATCTTATGGTTTAATTGGTGATGATAGTTTTATCCGAAACAATAATGTAATAGGAAGATGGAATCATATTACACAATGGAATTCTAGTGGATCAGCATATTTAGTGCCAAGTGCTTATCAAGGACTTTCGCCCTACACGTTTTTTAGAGAAAGTATCATTGGAAACCCAAACCTTCAGTGGGAGGAAGCTGTTAAATATAACATAGGTGCTGAGTTTAATTTATTTAATGGTTTATTAACTGGAGAGATAGATTATTTTGCCGAAGATCGTAGTAAAATTGTAATTGTTAATGCTTTAATACCAGATTTTGTGGGAGCAAGCCCTCCGCTTATTAATAAAGGTATCGTTGAGATAAGGGGTTATGAGATTGTTCTTGGTTCTAGTTATACTTTTGATAACGGTTTAACGCTATCTGGTGATTTTAATTTTACGCAAGCTATAGATGAAGTAATAGTAAGAGATGATCCAGCATTGCGGGCTGCTTATTTAAATGACGCTGGTTTTAATATTGGGCAAGGAAGCACAGCCATACCTGCAGGTATATTGACAAGTTGGGACGATATTTATAGTTCAACACCGCTAAATGAGAATCAAGGTACAGTACGTCCTGGATATTATGATCTTGTAGATTTTGATGGAGACGGTATTTATAACTCTAATTTTGATAATGCACCTTTCGGTTATCCAAACCAACCTCAAAGATCTTGGGGACTTACTTTAGGAGCGCGATACGAAGGTTTTAGTATTTCAGCGCAATTATATGGTACTCAAAATGCGTCTAGATTATTTAGTAACCAAACCTTTAGTAATTCAACACCGTTAATTTTTGAGCAAGATTTAGATTATTGGACCGTAAATACACCTAATAATACAGATACCCAACCATCATTTGGAGTTCCGGGAGCAACTAATCCTAGAGATAATTGGTTAGATGCATCATTAACAAGGCTTAGAACAGTTTCTTTATCTTATGATATACCAAGAGAAACCTGTGAAAAACTTGGGCTAAAGAAACTTCAATTTTTTGCAAATGGAAATAACCTGTTTTTATGGTCTAATTTGCCCGATGATAGAGAGTTTAATACTTCAGGAGAAACCCGGTCAAGAGGGGATTATCCTACCTTAAAAACATTTAACTTTGGTTTTAATATGAATTTTTAAAAAGAGAAATGATGAAAAGTTATAAAATAAAAATATTATTAATCTTAGGATTAGTATTCTC
Organism: Winogradskyella sp. R77965; assembly: GCF_044594915.1. GTDB lineage: Bacteria > Bacteroidota > Bacteroidia > Flavobacteriales > Flavobacteriaceae > Winogradskyella. The sequence continues at coordinate 3,621,886 of NZ_CP138990.1, forward strand.
GTTCTCATGCGAGGACTATTTAGATGTTGAACCAGATGCAGTCATAGACGAAGAAGTAGTGTTTTCTACCTTTACAAATGCACAAGGTTTTGTTGAAGAAATGTATGCCTTGGTGGTGTCTTATGAACAGCAAACGCATACCTTTCAAGATTTTCTTTTAGGAGATGATGGATTTGTTGACAGGCCAACAAAAGCAAGTGGTGATATCGATGCAGGAAGATTCACCGATGTGATAAGAGATAATTTTTGTTACTTAAATAACCACTACAATTCTAATTATGGATCAACAGGTACTAACTCTGCTAATGTCGAAAACACTAATGCTTTTAATAGACAAAGACCAGGGTTGTATGATGGTAGCTTACGTGGTATCCGTAAAGCTAATATTGTAATTGAGTATGTTGAGAATAGGGGTTTAATGGTAAATGCTACTCAAGCAGAAAAAGATGTTATTCTTGGACAAGCTTATTTTTTCAGAGCATTTTTCCATAATGAGATTATGAAATTTTGGGGGCGTTATCCATATATTGATAGAGTTTTAGTAGATGATTTTGAAATACCACGTCCAGAGACCTACAAAGAAGTTGCTTTACGAGCTAATGAAGACTACATAAAAGCCATTGAATTATTGCCCGTAGATTGGGATGATGAGCCTTATGGACTATTAACACGAACCGAAAATGGAGGTAGGATTACTAAAGGTACGGCATATGCTTTTCAAGGTAAAAACTTACTTTTAGCAGCAAGTCCATTAATGAAAGGTAACAATGTAAGTGTAAATACATATGACTATGATACAGAGTTATGTGATATGGCGGTCGAGGCTTTTTCAGGAATTCTAAAATTAGCCGACCAAGGACGTTATGCATTAGCGACTTGGGAAAATTACGATGATGTGTTTTGGAGATCACCAACACCTGGTCAATTTATATGGCCAGGAAGTACAGAATTTATTTTTGCTGCAACTGGTGGTAGTCAAGGGCAAGCTACAAGATTTATGGCATCAGGAGTAAGTAGAGCTATTCATACCACTTCTGCTGGATATGAAGTTATCAGCCCTACACATAATTTTATTCATAACAATTTTGGTATGGCCAATGGATTATCTATTGAAGATGATCTTAGTGGTAATTATGGGCCACCAACTTACGACCCTACTCAGCCTTTTGCAAACCGTGATCCGCGTTTTTACAGATGGCATATCATTGACGGACAAGTTATAGATCCTGGAGCTGACGATCCGCATAAAACAGCCCAGCTTTGGTTTGAAAATTCTGGTAATAAAGGTGTCCACCGCAGTACTGGTGCTGAAAACATTAAAATAGTTAATAATACAGGATACATGTGGACAAAATTTTATCCTAAAGTTGATGGTAAGTATCATACGAGATGGAATCCTATTATAGATCAACACGTTGGAGTAAGACTGCACATGAGACTTACAGATGTTTATTTAATGTATGCAGAAGCATTACATGCTTCTAGTGGTGCAACCACAGCACCAGCTTCTTACAACCTAACTGCTGAAGGGGCTATTAATAAAATTAGAAATAGAACGCCAGGTACTATTCCTAATGTACATCCTAATATAGTTGGCGATAACAATAAGTTTATGGATGAATTAAGAAGAGAAAGATCTGTTGAGTTAAGCTATGAAGCACACAGATGGCTTGATATTAGACGATGGGGAGTAGCCCATTTAGATAAATATAGAAGAAAATTAGCCTTAGATTTTCCGCAAGACCAAAGTAATTTCACAGAAACACTTCTTGTAGATAGAATTTGTGAGTTTCCTCAGCATTATTGGTTACCATTTCCAGTTGCCCAAACACAACTTTACGAAGGCTTTCCTCAAAATCCAGGATGGTAGTGGTAGTCTTTGATAAATTCGCTTTAACTAATATAAAGAAAAAAATGAAGATAAATAAATTATATAGGTTGTTTACGCTATTTGGCTTAATGCTGTTTTGCATTTGTAATGTTGCAATGGCTCAAACAGATGGTGTAGAGGTAACAGCAACTGTGGTTGATGAGCAAGGTAGCCCCATAGAAGGAGTTGATGTTTTTAGCCCAAATGGAAATAAGACATCTACGGATATTGAAGGACAGTTTAAAATTAAATTACGAGATGATGAGTCTGTCGTACTTGAAAAAAAGGGTTATGTATCAGCCATTGTAGCTATGTCTGATTTAATAGGTAATATTACCATGAAAAAATCTCCATTCCTCGCTTCTGGAGATGACGAATTAAATATGGGAGTTGCCACTAAATACAGACGTAATATTGTTGGTGCAGTATCCTCAATTAATACTAAAGATCGATTAACTTATGACAATACCCAACGGGTGAGAGATTATATTAACGGACTCCAGTTAGGGGTTAGAGGTTCTGATAATATTAGAGGTATAGGAGGAGTAGGCGATGCTGTTTTTGTTATTGATGGTGTCATTGGTCGTGATCCTAATATCCTAAATATGGAAGAGGTTGAGCAGATCACTGTACTTAAAGATGCTAATTCTGTTGCGCTTTATGGTAGTCAAGGAAGAAATGGTGTGATTGTTATTAATACCAAACGTGGAAAAGCGAATAAAAAAGAAGTAAACGTAAATATTATTTCTGGTATTAGAGCACCTATCTCTTTACCGAATTATTTAGGTTCAGCGGCGTATATGAATCTTTTTAATGAAGCTAGAAATAATGACGGCTTAGATGATTTTTTTTCACCATCGCTTATACAAGAGTTTAGAACAAGTACTAATAGATACAAATATCCAGATGTAGACCTTTATTCAAAAGAATACGTTCAACGTTTAGTCAATTTCACAAATGTTATAACTGAGTTTTCAGGTGGTAATGATAAAAATCAATATTATGTTAACGTGGGATGGAATCGTGAGGATGCATGGGTGGATATTAATGAAGATATAAATGCAGGTACTAACCGTTTTAATGTTAGAGGTAACTTAGATTTTAAAATAAATGATTGGATTACGAGTAGTCTTGATGGTATTGCAGTTATAAGTACAACCAAAAGCTCTAGAGCCGATTTATTAAGTGCTGGAACTACTTTGAGACCAAACGCTTATTCACCATTTTTACCTGTTGATTTAATAGACACTAGTGATCCTACAATTGCTGGACAATTACTAGCTGCAAACACCTTTGATGGATTTCTTTTAGGGTCAACCCAACAGTTTGGATCAGATGCACCCATAGCTTTAGCTATTGCCGGTGGTTTTAGAAACAGAGTGTTTCGTTCTACACAGTTTAATAATACCATTAATTTTGATTTAGATAGAATAACAAAGGGCTTATCAGCTAAAACCTATTTAAGTTTTGATTTTTTTGATTCTTATGATTTAACTATAGCGAATCAATTTAAAACCTATGAACCAATTTGGGAAGGTGATAGAATAACAGGTCTTGCTGATTTTGGTATAGATTTAAAAGATCAAACACAAAGCCCTACTACCAATGGATTTTTATCTCGCTTTGGTCTTTATGGACTTATAAATTATGATACCACTTTTGCTAAGGACTATTCTTTAAATACCACTTTATTAGGTTTTTATAATTCACAAAGGCGAAATGATGTTATTCAAACAGATGTTGATGCGCACGTAGGCTTACAAATGGCTTTTGACTACAAAAAGAAACTGTTTTTTGATTTTACAGGAACCTATGTGAATTCAATAAAACTGCCAAAAGGAAATAGAGGAGCATTTTCACCAACGTCGGGTATAGCTTACATTATCAGTGAAGAACCTTTTTTGAAGAACAGTAAATTTATAAACTTCCTTAAATTAAAGGCTTCTGGTGGTATTTTAAAGTCAGATAGAGGTATTACTGCGCTTAATTCTGGTGGTACTGTTAATGATGATGCTAGCGCTTATTATTTATATGATGTAAACTATTCTTTTGGTGGCAATTTTAATTGGGCTGATGGTAATACTAATCGTAGAATAGATATTTCACATGGAGAGAATCTTGATTTAACATTTGAAGAGCGTATAGATTTAAATTTAGGTTTCGAAACGTATCTAATGAATTCACTTTGGATAGAAGCTAATTACTTTAAAACAGAATTAGATAAACAAATAACATTCTTACAAGATCAATTCCCGTCTTTTTATAACACATTTAGACCGTATAATAATTTTAATAAAAACTTATACACTGGTTTTGAAATTGGTATGAATTTCAATAAAACTTATGAAGATTTGTCAATTACTTTAGGTGCAAACGTTCTATACAGTCAAACTGAAAGATCTATAAGATCTGAAGTATTTGCTGAAGATTATCTACGAACACAAGGAAGAGAGATTTCTACAATCTTCGGATTAGTTGATCAAGGTTTTTATGGGGAAGCAGATTTTGATACAAATGGTAATTTAAATACGGGTTTACCTGTACCTCAATTTGGTATCGTTCAACCAGGAGATATAAAATATCAGGATCTAAATGGGGATAATATTATAGATAATGATGACAGAAGAGCAATCGGGCAATCTAGTAGCCCATGGACGTATGCCCTAAACCTTAACTTAAATTATAAAAGGTTCAACCTTTTTGTTTTGGGCGTAGGTCAATCTGGAGCTGACGGTAATAAGTTAAGTGGCGGATTTAACGAATATTATTCAGTAGATGGTAATGATAAATACTCAGAAGTTGTTTTAGGACGATGGACACCGCAAACTGCAAGTACGGCAACATTCCCAAGGTTATCATCACAAACAAATCAAAATAACTTTAGACAATCTACGTTTTGGCTGTTCGACACGAGTTACTTTAGCATTAACCGTGCACAGTTAACATATGAGTTTGAGGATGCCTATTGTAAAGATTTAGGTATTAAGGGTTTAAGTCTAAATCTTTCTGGAACTAATTTGTTTGAAATAGGTAAAAATAGAGATGTTCGTCAGTTAAGGATTGGAACAACACCACTAGCTAGAACTTTTACTTTAGGTATAAGAGCATCATTTTAATAGAATAAGAAAATTAAGACAAATACAATGAAGAATTTAATAAAATATATATTAATTGTGTCTGTATTTACTGGCATGATTGCCTGTGATACCTTAGAGCCTATTGAAGAAAATAGGTTGGATTTTGATTTTATTCTCTCAGATCCAAATGCAGCAGAAGGTGTATTATTAAACGGATATACGGGATTGGTTAACCAATATTCATTTTCTGAAGCAGCTACAGATGATGCTGTTAATAATATTTTAAATAATAACTTTAAACGAATGGCACGTGGTGAGTTAAATGCTCAATTTAACCCTTCAGCCCGTTGGGGTAGTTTTGAACGTGTATTCTGGGTAAACAGATTCTTAGAAGTTATTGAAACAGGAGAAACACAATGGAGCAGAGACACATTGACTAACACGATGTTTGCAATGCGCTTGAAAGGAGAAGCGTTGGCATTAAGAGGGTTACACCATTATTATGTGCTTCAAGCCCATGCTGGTATAGGTGAATCAGGGCAATTACTTGGTATTCCATACTATACGGAGTTTATTGAACCTGATGGTAACTTTAATGTACCACGTTTATCATTTGAAGCTTCTGTTCAGGCTATTATGGCAGATTTTGATGAAGCACTTAATTTATTACCAACAGATTATGGTTTAAGCGCAGGACAGGTAGATCCATGGTATTCGGATTTAGAAAACTTTGAATTTGATAAATATGGTACAGTAAATGATAACTTTTTTGATTTACGTCTTTCAGGAAAAATAGTAAGAGCATTAAAAGCACGTTTAGCACTCTTTGCAGCGAGCCCTTCATTCTTAGATAGTCAGAGTTATTATAATATGGCAGCAACTAATGCCGCTCAAATTTTAAATACTATTGGAGGTACTGCTGGTTTAGATCCAACAGGTAATGAGTTTTATATATCAGATGGTAATATTCAGAGTAATGAATCGCTTTGGCGTGGGTCTATAGGAGGTAATACTTCTAATTATGAACAAAGAATGTTTCCGCCTTCAATTAATGGAGATGGTGAGATTAACCCAACACATAACTTTGTAATGGCATTTCCAATGCAAGACGGCTTTCCTGCAACCGCGGCTAATGGTTTTGATCCTCAAAACCCTTATGCTAATAGAGATCCTAGGCTAGAAAAATATGTTATTGTTAATGGCGCTTCTTTTGGAGCTGGAGGTGATATAATTAATACTGGTGTTGGTGGAGGAAATAATAGGTTAGATTCTATTCCTGAGCAGTCTACAACTACTGGGTATTACCTCAAAAAATTGTTACGCCCAGACGTTCTTATTAATGATAATGGAACTGCTCAAGGTCAAAGTCACGCTAATGTGTATTTTAGATATACGGAATTGTTTTTAATATTAGCTGAAGCAGCTAACGAAATTGGTGGCCCAGACAGCTCAGTTGACGGTATTACCGCTCGTGATGTCATTGCGGCAATACGCAATAGAGCAGGAATCTCACAGCCGGACGATTATTTAGCATCTATTACAACTACAGAGGATATGCGAGAGCTTATTAGAAATGAACGTCGTATAGAGCTAAGTTTTGAGGGACATAGGTTTTGGGATATTAGAAGATGGGGATTACCTTTAACTGAACCAGCTAAAGGTTACTTTTTTAACGGAAATAATTATATTGAGTTGCCGTCTGTGGAAATTAGAAATTATCAACCATTTGCAACTTATATGCCTATTCCAAATGCTGAGATCTTAAAATTTTCTGAACTTGAGCAAAATATGGGCTGGTAGGATAAATGTGTATTTTATAAGAAATAAAAAAAATTAGACATGAAAATAAAATTTAAATTAATATTTATAGTCGCTCTGGTCTTCAGTGCGATAGCTTGTGAAAATCAGGAAAATGATTTTGACGACTTTGGGTCAACTTCAGTATATTTTCCATTTCAAACGCCTGTAAGAACGCTAATTCAGGGTGATTATGATTTGGGTTTTAACGAAAACGATAATAATGGACGATTTGAAATCGGTGTCGTCATGTCAGGGGTTTACAATAATGATATAGATCGAAGAGTACATTTTGAGTTGGCTCCAGAATTAATAGATGCGGCTGCTTTAGGCGTAGATACTGTAAATGTTCAAATCTTACCAGCTTCTTACTATACCATTGAACAAGAAAGTCCAGTAACAATTCCTTCTGGTTCTACAAATGGTCGTATTCCTGTGCAGCTTTCAGATGCCTTCTTTGATGATCCATTAGCATTTGCAGATTTTGAAGAAGTACATTATGTACTTCCTCTAAGAATTACAGATTTTGAAGAATTAGATTCGCTTTTAACAGGTGTTCCTTTAGTTGATAATCCTATTAAAATAAAAGATGAAGATTGGGATCCATTACCAAAAGACTACACGCTTTTCGGTATTAAATTTATGAATAAATACGAAGGTATCTATTTAAGACGCGGTGAAGATAGGATTGTAGGAGCAAGTATAAATGAGGTGCTTCAAGCTGTCGGAGGAGTATCCACAGGAGTAGTATTAGAATCAAATAACGTTACGATTGATACCTCTACTGTTTACAGAGCAGATTTTGTTGTGCAAGATGAACCTACTAAATTGAAAACAACTGGAAGGAATAGTGTTTTTTATACTAATAGAGTTAGAAGAGCTGGACTTCCTAGTGATGATGATATTTCTATTATATTGACTTTTGATGAGAATAATAATATTACGATAACAGATGTCGAAGGGGATAATTTTATTGTAACTGGATCAGGACAATTCGTGGAAGATGGCGATGAGTGGGGAGGAGAAAGTAGAGACGTTATTTATTTACAATACCAGTATAGTGATGTTGCCACAGCAGAACAAGTCGTTGCTTTTGGAACAAAGATTGAGAGATCTGTACTAGATTTAACGCATACTGTTAATGACACATTAGTGATTAGAGACAGAGACGTGAAATTCGAAGAATTTGTGGTTGATTTAACAGTGGACTAATAAATAGTTTTGCTTAGTTGGTCAACAGGCTCTAGTTTTAGCAAAGTCGTTTTTAAAAATAAATCAAACCCTTTATTATAAGCTATATAATGGAGGGTTTTTTAATAAAAATAATAAATAAGCCATATCTTATACCAACCATTATTTTCTCTAACAGTAATTTCAAATGGTAAATAGTTTTAACTAAAAATAATTTAAAGTGAGACAATTTCAATTCATTACATCAATAATTAGTTGCATTCTTATTAGTCTAGTTTTATATTCTTGTGAGGAGAAAAACCAAGACATACCATGGACAAACCTTATTAATAACAATTCCTTAGACGGCTGGAATATTAAAGGTGGCGAAGCAATCTATAAAGTAGAAAATGGTGTAGTCATTGGTACAACAGTGGCGAATACTCCAAATACATTTTTAACATCTAATAAAATGTATGATGATTTCATTTTTGAAATCGATTTTAAAGTCGATTCTACAATGAATTCCGGAATCCAAATGCGAAGCAATAGCTTACCATACTACAGAGATGGTATGGTTCATGGCTATCAGATAGAAATAGACCCATCAAAGCGCGCTTGGAGTGGTGGCATTTATGACGAAAAACGACGTAAATGGTTACACACCTTAGAAAATAATCCAACTGCCCAAAAAGCTTTTAAGCAAAATGAATGGAATCATTATCGTGTTGAAGCTATTGGTGATACTATAAAAACCTGGATAAATAAGGTGCCTGCTTCTTATTTAATTGACGATAAAACAGCAAGTGGTTTTTTTGGTTTGCAAGTCCATTCTATTAGAAATAAAGATAAAGAAGGAACACAAGTCATGTGGAGGAATGCCAAGATTCTAACAGAAAATCTTTCTCAGTATAGTACAGAGTCGCCTTTAGAGCCTATTATTACAAAAAACAACCTAACGGTTAACGAACAAAAGTCAGGTTGGCAAATGCTATGGGATGGAAAAACAACTAACGGATGGCGCGGTGCTAAATTAGATACATTTCCGGATAAAGGTTGGGTCATAGAAAATGGAGAATTAATTGTATTATCTTCTGGAGGAGCAGAATCGGCTGCAGGAGGTGATATTGTCACGACTCAAGATTATACAAATTTCGAGTTGTTAGTAGATTTTAAGTTAACACCAGGTGCCAATAGTGGTATTAAATATTACGTAGATACTGAACTTAATAAAGGCCCAGGTTCATCAATAGGTTTAGAATACCAAATTTTAGATGATGAATTACATGAAGACGCAAAAAGAGGTTCTCACGAAGGTAGTAGAACAGTGTGTTCACTCTACGATTTAATTCAAGCAAATCCTGATAAACCAATTAAACCAATTGGAGAATGGAACACGGCGTACATTAAATCAATTAATAATCATGTTGAACATTGGATTAATGATGTTAAAGTTTTAGAATACGAACGCGGAAGCGAGGAATTTTTAAAGTTAGTTTCAGAAAGTAAATATGAAAAATGGCCAAATTTTGGACTATTAGATAAAGGACAGATATTACTACAAGACCATGGAGACAGAGTCGCGTTCCGAAACATTAAAATCAAAGTTCCAAAAGCAAAAAAGAAATAAGATGGGAAATAACCGAAGAGATTTTATAAAAAAGACAACGGCAGCCGCTATTGGCGTGAGTTTTACAGGTGGTATTAATGCTATGTCTTCCAAAAGTTACAATAATATTATTGGCGCAAACGACCGCTTGAATGTTGCTATTGCTGGTTTAGGACGACGGTTAAATGCCTTTAAATCGCCAATGGGTTCAAAACAAAGTAACGCCAAATTATTGTATTTATGCGATGTTATGGAAAGTCAACGCCTAAAGGCCTTAAAAGGATTTAGAGAGCATATCGATTACGACCCAAAGCTAGAGAACGATATTAGAAAAGTATTAGACGATAAAAACGTAGATGTGTTAATTAATGCCACACCAGACCATTGGCACACGCCAGGTTCGATTATGGCAATGAAAGCAGGAAAGCACGTGTATGTAGAAAAACCTTGTAGTCATAACATGCACGAGAATGAACAACTTGTAAAAGCAGCCAAGCATTTTAATAAAGTGGTTCAAATGGGTAACCAGCAACGTTCATCTGGTCATACTATTGAAATTATAAATGAAATCCATAATGGTGTAATAGGTAAACCGTATAAAGCTGTTGCATTTTACAATAACGGACGTGGTAAAGTACCACTACAAAAACCGGCTGCTGTGCCAGAAGGTTTAGATTGGGATTTGTGGCAAGGACCAGCGCCAAGACGCGATTACACATCTGAAACATGGAATTATAACTGGCATTGGTACGGTTGGGACTACGGAACAGCCGAAGCTGGGAACAACGGTACACACGAGTTAGATGTAGCACGTTGGGCATTACAAGTAGATATTCCACAGCACGTCTATGTCGAAGCAGAAAAACGTCACTTTTTAGATGATGGTTGGGAAATGTATGATGATATGGAAGCGACATTTAAATTCGCTGACCACAAAGTGGTTAAATGGGATGGAAAATCTAGAAATAGTTATAGTACGTATGGTGGAGGAAGAGGTACGGTTATTTATGGTACCGAAGGTTCTGTATTTGTAAATAGAGGAAAATATATTTTATACGACCGCAAGGGCAAAGTGGTAAAGGAGTTTGATTCAGCATCAAAAGAAGCCGGAAACGCTTTAGGTGGTGGAGGCGATACCTCTACAAAACATGTTCAAAATTTGTTTGATACCATTAGAGGTAAGGCGAAATTAACAGCACCTATTGATGATGCTAGTAAAAGTATGGCAATGGTGCATTATGCGAATATTGCTTTCAGAATTAAGAATGGATTTGATATAGACGATAAAACTGGTACGATGTATGATAGAGAAGCTATGAAACTCTGGTCTAGAACGTATGAGTCTGGCTGGGAACCAAAATTTTAAAATTTGAAAAGACGTTCGTTCATTAAAAAAACTGCTGCGACCACTGCAGTAATGGCTGGTTCTTCGTATTTATACGGTAATATATTATCTAGTATAAAGGCCAATGAAACTATAAACGTTGGTGTTATTGGTACAGGAGTTCGCGGAAGTGGATTAATGTCGATTATCAATTCCATAGACAAGGTAAATGTGATTGCTGGTTGTGATGTTTTACCTTTTAGATTAGATAAAGGTTTAGCTAAAGCGAATTCAAACCCAAAGGGCTATTCAGATTACCGAAAATTATTGGATAATAAGGATATCGATGCTGTCATTGTAGCAACACCCTTTAATACACATTCAAAAATTGCAATGGATGCGCTCGATGCTGGTAAACATGTATTCTGTGAAAAAACATTAGCTAAAGGATACGACGAAATTGGTGAACTAGTAAACAAAGCAAATCAATCCAAAAACATATTCCAAACAGGTCATCAATACCATAGTTCAAGACTTTATACACATGTAGTTGACTTAATTCAACAAGGAAAAGTTGGGAACATAACTGCATTTGAATGTCAATGGAACAGACACGGCAATTGGAGACGGCCAGTTCCTGAGCCTAAATATGAAAAAGCTATAAATTGGAGAATGTACCGAGAATTTTCTGGAGGTCTTACGGCCGAATTAGCGTCGCATCAAATCGATTTTGTGAATTGGGTGCTTAATGAAACTCCAAACCAAGTTATGGGTATTGGAGGTGTAGATTATTGGAAAGATGGAAGAGAAACTTATGATAATGTCCATTTAACCTATAGCTATCCAAACGGAGTTAAAGCAAAATTTACATACTTAACCAATAATGCGAAAGATGGTTACCAAATAAAAGTGATTGGAGATAAAGGCACGATAATCATTGATATGAAAAACGCCTGGTTTTATCCTGAAGGTAAAAAGAAGAACAGAGTTCTTGGAGAAGTTGATGGTGTTAGTGGTGCCACCGTTCAATGGGATAAAGAAAAAGGTTACCAAATAAATGTTGAACATCTAAATCCAACAAAACAAGCACTATTAGATTTTAAAGACGCTATTTTAAATAATAAACAACCCAAATCTGATATAATCACAGGCGCAAAAACTGCGATATGCGTACAAATGGGGCTCGATGCCATGTATAATAATGAAATTGTTAAATGGAATACTAACCTTCTTTAGTAAGAGTATGAAAGGGGTAAGAAATTGTTTTTTTAGTATCTTTTTAATTACAATTTCGCTACAAGCCCAAACGAAATTACCTTCTTTTTTTGGAGATAACATGGTTTTGCAACAAAAAGAGAATGTAGCTTTTTGGGGTAACGATAGTCCTAATTCAGTAATAACTATTATTACAAGTTGGGGAAGCAAAGCAAAGGTTATAACTGATGAAAATGGTCATTGGAAAACTAGTGTTAAAACTAAAAAAGGATCTTTTGTTTCAGAAACGATTTCAGTAAAAGGGTCTTCTTCTATTCTTTTAAAAAATGTTTTAATTGGCGAAGTTTGGTTTTGCTCTGGACAATCCAATATGGAAATGGCTTTAAGAGGCTTTCGAAAATCTAAGGTATTAAATGCTCAGAAATACATTGACATTGCAGATAAGAAAACCATTAGATTATTCAATACACCAAGAACAGCAAGTGTTTTGCCGAGTAATGATGTTAATTCAGAATGGCAAGAGTCTAATAAGGAGTCAGTAAAAAAGTTTAGTGCTATTGGCTATATTTTTGCTGTTGAATTATATAAAAAACTAAATGTGCCCATAGGAATTATTGAGGCGTCTTGGGGCGGTACAAGAATAGAAAGTTGGATTCCTAAAAAAGACTTGCTGAAATACAAAGGCATTAATTTTTTTGACAAACTACCAAAAGAGGAGAATAAACAGAAAAAGCCATCATTTTTATATAATGGTATGATTCACCCTTTTCAAAACTATACCGTAAAAGGAGTGCTTTGGTATCAAGGTGAATCTAATAGAACTCAGCCAAATTCATATAAAGATTTTATGAAGGATTTAATTGATGCTTGGAGAAGACAATGGAAAGATGATAACCTTCCTTTTTACTTTGTGCAAATTGCACCTTTTGATTATTCAAAAAATAAAAAAGGGACTTCAATTAGACCAAACTTAATTAGAGAAGCCCAATTACAAATTGCTCAAGAAATAAATAATACTGGTGTAGTTGTAACTACTGATGCGGGAGACTGTAATGACATTCATCCATCAAAAAAAGAAATCGTAGCAAAGCGACTTTCAAATTTGGCGTTAGCAAAGCAGTATCGCTTTAAAAATTTATCCAACAGGAGTGCTGAATTTAAATCGTTCAAAATTAAAAATGATGAGATAATACTTAAGTTTAAATTTTTCAAAAATGATAAACTTATAAGTTCTAAAAATGTAAAAGGATTTTCAATAGCAGGAGCTGACAAGATATTTTATCCAGCTAATATTGAATTTCGCAAAAATGGTAAACAGGTAATCTTATCAAGTAAGAAGGTGAGAAAACCTGTAGCTGTAAGATATGGTTTCGAAGCTTGTTTTGAAAGTAACCTCGAAACAAAATCAGGATTACCTATTTCTGTTTTCAGAACAGACCAATGGCAACCGTAAACTATTTACGATTCTGCTTATTCCTTTTTCAGGATAGAACAGGATACAAGCCAAATCATAAAAACTTAATTTTAACAATTAGGATAATCTTTATAAGTTATCCAAAATAAGTTATCAATTCAACAAAACAATTAATCCGTTTATACATGTTTAAAAACAGTTATTTATTAGTGCTACTAAGCGTAATGTATGGTTTTAACACAACTTATGCACAGCAAAAGACCAATAGCCAAAAGCCAAATATTATTTTCATTCTTACAGACGACCAACGTTTTGATGCCATCGGTTACGCTGGAAATAAATATGTGGAAACACCAGAAATGGATGATTTAGCAAAGTCAGGAACTTATTTTAATACAGCCATAGTAACCACACCAATTTGTGCGGCAAGTAGAGCTAGTATCTTAACAGGTTTGCATGAGCGTGCTCACAACTTTAACTTTCAAACTGGTAATGTTCGTGACGAATATATGGAGAACTCTTATCCGAGATTACTAAAGGATAATGGCTATCATACTGGGTTTTACGGAAAATACGGTGTGCGTTATAATAATTTAGATAAGCAATTTGATGAGTATGAGTCTTACGACAGAAATAACCGCTTCAAAGATAGAAGAGGTTATTATTACAAAACCATAGATAACGACACAGTACATTTAACACGTTACACAGGTCAAAAAGCGCTAGATTTTATTGATAATGCATCAACTGAAGAGCCATTTTGCTTATCACTAAGTTTTAGTGCACCTCATGCACACGACCCAGCAGAAGACCAATATTTTTGGCAGTCTGAAATGGATAAAATGTTAGCGAGTACAACAATGCCTGATCCAGAATTGGGTGATGATAAATATTTTGATGCGCAACCTGAAATTGTAAAAAAAGGCTTTAATAGATTGCGCTGGACATGGAGATACGACAATCCAGAGAAATATCAGCATAGTGTAAAAGGCTATTACCGTATGATTTCTGGAGTAGATTTAGAAATCAAAAAAATCAGAAGAAAAGCTTAAAGCTAAAGGTTTAGACAAGAATACGGTTATCATCGTTATGGGTGATAATGGTTATTTCTTGGGAGAGCGCCAAATGGCCGGTAAATGGTTAATGTACGATAACTCTATTCGTGTACCATTAATTGTTTTTGACCCTAGAGTTAACAAGCACCAAGATATTAGTGATATGGCATTAAATATCGATGTGCCATCAACAATTGCAGATTTAGCAGGCATAAAAGCACCAGAATCATGGCAAGGAAAAAGCCTGATGCCAATGGTGAAAAAGGACACTAAAACTATTGGTAGAGACACTATCTTGATAGAACATATTTGGGATTTTGAAAATATAGCACCAAGTGAAGGTGTTAGAACTAAAAAGTGGAAATACTTCAGATACGTCAATGACAAAAGTATTGAAGAGCTTTACGATTTAGAGAAAGACCCACAAGAGATTAAGAATTTAATCGGAAAGAAAAAATACAAAGCTGTTGCAGATAAACTTCGAGCAAAAACTGATGAGTTAATTAAGAAAAATAGCAACGCATACAGAGCAGCACCTACAGAATTAACCGTTGAGTTAATTAGAGAACCTGGATCAGATGTTAAAATATTTGACCTAAAACCAGAGTTCGGGTGGACAGTACCTTTAGGGTCTAAATTTCAAGGCGCTTATCAAATTCTAGTCGCCTCAAATAAAACAGATATTGATAATAACAATGGTGATGTTTGGGATAGCGGACGCGTAGCTTCTACGCAATCAACAGATGTTGAATATGCTGGAAATCCTCTCGAAATTGGAAAAACATACTACTGGAAAGTCAGAATTTGGGAACAAGAAAATCGATTAGTCGATTATTCTGAAGCTCAAAAATTTACCACAGGTAAACCAGATGATTATATCATTTCTACTGAAAACAAATATGAAGTAGATAGAGTAAAGCCTGTAATGTTTGAAAACAGAGGCGATTTTTACTTTATGGATTTTGGTAAAGCTGCATTTGCGACGATAGATTTTAATTATGTCGCTAAAGAACCACATACATTAACAGTTAGAATTGGCGAAATGGTGGATGATAATGGGAATGTAAATAGAACACCACCAGCAAAAAGTAACATTCGTTATCAAGAAATTATGGTTGATGTAACACCAGGACAAACAAAATACCAAATACAAATTAACCCAGTTCCAGACAAGCGTATGAAAGGACCAAGTAAGGCTATCCCTTTACCAGAAGGTTTTCCTGTACTACAGCCTTTTAGATATGCGGAAGTTGAAGGGGCTAAAACAGCTTTAAAAGCAGAAGACTTCGAACAGTTAAGACACACAAGCTATTGGGATGATAATGCAAGTAGTTTTAGTAGTAATAACGATATTTTGAATCAAGTTTGGGATTTTTCTAAATACTCTATTAAAGCAACAACGTTTAACGGATTGTATGTAGATGGAGATAGAGAGCGTATTCCGTATGAGGCCGATGCCTATTTAAATCAGTTAAGTCACTACACAACCGATAGAGAGTTTGCAATGGCAAGACGCACCATTGAGTATTTTATGGAGCATCCAACATGGCCTACAGAATGGCAGCAGCATGTGGCATTGTTAATCTATGCAGATTACATGTATACCGGAAATACAGAACTTATAGAGCGTTATTATGAGCCTTTAAAACATAAAACACTTTATGAATTATCTAATGAAGATGGTTTAATTACATCTACAAAAGTTACTGAAGAATTTATGTACAAGTTAGGTTTTAAACCTGGTTATAAAAAGCCATTGACCGATATTGTCGATTGGCCATCAAAGAATTTTGCAGGAAGCAAGACTAAAGGCGAACGTGATGGTTTTGTGTTTAAACCTTACAGTACGGTTATTAATGCTTTCTTTTACGAGAACATGAAAATCATGACGGAGTTTGCAACTATATTAGGTAAAACAGAAGAAGCTTTAGATTTTGAATATAGAGCTGCAAAAGCAAAAAAAGCCGTGAACGAACAAATGTTTGACAAAGAGCGTGGTGTTTATGTCGATGGTATTGGTACAGACCATGCCTCTTTACACGCCAATATGATGCCTTTGGCATTTGGGCTTGTTCCAGAAGAACACTTTGATTCTGTGGTAGATTATGTAAAATCTAGAGGCATGGCTTGTAGTGTTTATGGTGCACAATTTTTAATGGATGGTTTATACAATGCAGGAGAAGCAGATTATGCGCTTGAATTGTTAGCCAGTAAAGCTAAAAGAAGCTGGTACAATATGATTAGAGTAGGCTCAACAATTAGTTTAGAAGCTTGGGATTATGAGTATAAGGTTAACCTAGATTGGAATCATGCTTGGGGTGCAGCACCTGCCAATGTAATTCCAAGAGGTTTATGGGGAATCAAACCTAAAACACCAGGATTTGCTGTAACGACCATTAAACCTCAAATGAGTAAATTAAAAAATAGTGAGATAGAAGTACCAACAGTAAGAGGTACTATAAAAGCAAAATACACCTATAACGGAGCTCGACTACAGACGTACGAAATTGAAATACCAGGCAATATGGTTGCTGAATTTTCATTGAATGGATTAGATGGAAAAGATTTAATCCATAATGGACAAAAAGTACCGTCTGCTTTCGATTATATTAGATTAGCACCAGGAAAGCATACGATACAACTCAAAATAAATTCGTTTTAATTGCTTGATATTTGAAAACTTATTTGTCATTAATTTTTGCATTTTTTGCGCTGATGTCATGCCAAAAACAGGCTGATGTTAAAGTTGAAGGTGAACTAAAAAAATGGCATCGTATTACATTAAATTTTGAAGGACCTGAAACTGATGAGTTAGCAGAAGCCAATCCGTTTTTAAATTACAGATTAGATGTTACATTTAAAAACAAGGATAATGTTTTCGTTATTCCAGGGTTTTATGCTGCTGATGGTAATGCTGCCGAAACGAGTAGTGATAGTGGAAATGTTTGGCAAGCGCGTTTTACACCTAATGCCGTTGGCGAATGGACCTATACAGTTTCATTTAAAAAAGGTGAAAATATTGCAGTAGCTGATAAAGTCGACAAGGCGTCAAGCGCAGGTTTTATGGATGGGCAATCGGGAATATTTACCGTTTCAGAATCTGATAAAACAGATATTGACAATCGTACCAAAGGACGTTTACATTATGTGGGCGAATCCTATTTAAAGTTTGCTGAATCTCAAAAATACTTCATAAAATTGGGTGTGGATGCACCAGAAAACTTATTAGCCTATTCAGATTTTGATGTATCAACCAACGCCTTAGGATTCCAAAAACAATGGGAACCACATGCCAAAGATTTTGAAGAAACGGCAACACCATTTTTATGGCAAGAAGGCAAGGGTAAAAACCTTTTAGGTGCCATTAATTATTTAGCTAGTGAAGCATTAAATGTGTTTTCTTTCTTAACGTTCAATGTAGATGGTGACGATAGAAATATATTTCCGCATCTGTTAAAAGTGTCGATTGAAGACTACGAAACCTATGCAAGTGTAAAAAAGAATAAAGAAGCTTGGGAAACCCTATTTCATAAAACACGCTTCGATGTTTCAAAGCTAGATCAATGGGAACGCATTTTTGAATATGCCGAAACAAAAGGCATGTTTTTACATTTTAAAACCCATGAAACCGAAACGGACCATTTAATGGATAAAGGAACTTTTGGTATTGAGGGTAAATTGTATTATCGAGAATTGATTGCAAGATTCGGGCATCATTTATCGATGAACTGGAATTTGGGAGAGGAAAATGATCAGCCTATTGAAGAGGTGTTGAAAGTAGCTGAATACGTGTCTAAGTTAGATGCTTATAACAGTCACTTAGTAATTCATACCTATCCAAATAAAGACGATAGATTCGCAGAATTTATAGGAGACCAATCACCACTTACAGGTGCTTCTTTACAGTTAAGTCATCCCGAATTTAATGATGTACATTCAAGAGTTTTAAAATGGAGAGATAACTCGAATGCCACTGGCAGAAAATGGGCCATAGCTGTGGATGAACCAGGTAAAGCTAATATCGCCTTGCTTCCAGATGATGAAGACCCAGAACATAATTTTGCGCGTTCGAGAGCCTTATGGGGAACTTTAATGGCAGGAGGGTTTGGCGTGGAATGGTACTTTGGTTATGCGAGTCCGAATTCAGATTTAACTTGTCAAGATTTTAGGAGTCGCGATTTGTTCTGGGATCAAAACCGATACGCACTTCAATTTTTTAACACGCATATTCCCTTTTGGGAAATGGAACCTAATGATAACTTAACTTCAGATGACTCTTCATACTGTTTAGCAAAAGAGGGAGAAGTTTATGTTGTATATGCAGAAAGGAATGCTGATAACATCAAAATAAATTTAGGTGATTCAGGAAATACTTTTGAAATAAAATGGTTCAATCCAAGAGAAGGTGGAGATTTACAAGAAGGTACGATTGTTTCAGTAAAAGCTGAAGGGATAGTCGCATTAGGCAAACCACCATCAAAACCCGAAAAAGATTGGGTAATCTTGATTAAGAAAACCAAAGAATAAACTTTTAGCTTCATATACCATATAGTACAGGATAAACATCATTTTATCATATTTTATCTTTAAAATCTATTACAAAATTCAGGATATTGAAAAATGGGTTATTACATACTATACTTCTTTTAAGTGTTGCCATGTATTGTTATGCTCAAAACCCAATAGTACCCAATAAAGGCCTAAACGACCCACACATTCATATTTTCAATGATACGGCTTATGTGTATGCATCACATGATAAATCTATAAATAATGATAAATTCATTATGGAAGATTGGTGGGTATGGTCGTCACCAGATTTAGTGAATTGGACAAAACGAAGTGTTCTTAATCCAAAAGATACGTATATCGGTAAAGACTATTCAAGATGTTGGGCAACAGACGCAGCTTACAAAAATGGAAAGTATTATTGGTATTTTTCAGAAGGTAACGAACAAACTGGTGTGGTCGTTGGAGATACACCTGTTGGACCATGGAAAGACCCTTTAGGAAAACCTTTGTTGACTTCAGATTTAACACCAACGCACGAGTACGATATGTCCATCTTTGAGGAAAATGGAGAACACTACATCTTATTTGGAGTATGGGATTATTACGTCGCTAAGTTGAATGATGATATGATTAGCCTCGCCGAAGCACCAAAGAAAGTTACTATAAATAATCCAAAAGGTCCATATAACAGAGACGGCAAAAACGAGGACATGCCAACGGATGATAAACCATTTGTGCACAAGTATAACGGAAAATATTATTTGTCTTGGGGTTGTTTTTATGCCATGTCCGATAATTTGTACGGACCTTTCGATTATGTAGATACCATCATCAAAGAAGATAGTTTTGCTGAAGGGTATGATAGTCCAACATGGCCAAATGGTTTTTTACAAGGACGTCATGGCAGTTTTTTCGTAAGGCACAACCAATCGTACTTTGTGTATTGCGATATCAGTCAAACAGGAAATCGATGGTTTAGGGATTCTTTTATTAGTTATGTTCATTATAAAGAAAATGGTGAAATGGCAATAATAAGAGTCGATGGTGTTGGTGTAGGACAGTATGATGCCAATAATGGCTATATTGAAGCTGAAGATTATTTTAGGGCCAACGCTGTGAATAAAGCGGAGAATGTAATGGGAGGCTTTTCAATAATTCCAGAAGAAACTAATGGTTTTGTAACTTATCCAAATATTCATAATTTGAATAAAAAAAGCAACATAGAATTTCAATTTTTATCTCAAACAGATACAGAGATTGAAGTAAGGGAGGGCAATTCAAATGGAAAACTTTTAGCAACTTGTAAGTTCAATGCTAATACTACAAAAGCCTTTAAAACTAAAAGGTTCAAGGTAGAAGATCTGAACGATGGACAAACCATATGTTTGGTGTTTAAATCTTCTGCAGTAGAGTATTTAAAAATTAACAGGTTTAGATTTACATAAAAACAACTAAGAATACATCAACTAAAATTATCAAAGCAATAATGAAAAGACAAACACTAATACTATTCGCAATTCTAGCAGTATCCATAATATCGTGTTCAGAACCCGTAGAGAAAGATTATAAAGATGCCTCGTTATCCATAGAAGAACGTGTTGAAGCTTTGCTTCCGAAGTTATCAATTGAAGAAAAAGTAGCACAAATGCGAATTTTTCATGCCAATATTGGTACAAAACCTGATGAGAATGGCAATTTAAAATTGTCTAAAAAAGTCATAGAAAAACTAAAATTAGGTATTGCAGGTGTTAAAAATCCAGGAGAACATATTGATCCTG
This sequence comes from Winogradskyella sp. R77965, assembly GCF_044594915.1. GTDB lineage: Bacteria > Bacteroidota > Bacteroidia > Flavobacteriales > Flavobacteriaceae > Winogradskyella. Next base: position 3,642,707 of record NZ_CP138990.1, read on the forward strand.
CGGCTGCAGCGAAACTAAATAATGAACTTCAAAAATATATCATCGAGAATAATCGTTGGGGAATTCCTGCATTATTCGTCACAGAATCTTATAATGGTGTTGATGCGGAAGGTTGTACCAAATTTGGTCGCCCAATGACATCTGCAGCATCATTTAATCCGGAATTGGTGCAAAGACAATGGGATGTGGTTGGTAGAGAAGCCAGATTACGAGGGATGCACATGTGTCATTCACCTGAGGCAGATATTGTTCGGGATCCACGTTTTGGTCGTATGTCTGAAGCTTTTGGGGAAGATACTTATTTAACAACTGAAATGGTTAAAAATGCTGTAATAGGTGTTCAAGGTAATTATGAAGGCTTAGGCAACGGAACTCATATTGGTGCTGTAGCAAAACATTTTGCAGGTTATGGGCAAGTATTAGGTGGTTCTAACTTCGCAGCTATTGAAATTTCTGAAAGAACGTTGATTGATGAAATTTATCCACCATTTGAAGCCGCTGTAAAAGAAGCTAAATCTTTAGGTATTATGGCATCGCATGGTGATTTAAATGGTGTCGCAAGTCACGGAAATCCAGAATTATTAACTGGTGTACTTCGCGACCAATGGGGATTTGAAGGTTACGTAGTTTCCGATTCTAATGATATTGCGCGTTTATTTTATTTTATGGGTGTTGCAGAGTCGCCAGAAGCTGCTGCACAAATGGGATTGGAAGCAGGAATTGATATTGATTTATACGCTGAAGATTCGTATTCGTATTTACCAGAAATGGTTAAGAAAAATCCTGAGTTAGAAAAATTAATCGACCGTTCGGTACGTCGTGTATTAAGAACAAAATTCATCCTTGGACTTTTTGATAATCCATATATTGATATTGAAGAAACGAAAAATGGTGTTCGTGCAGCATCGTCTTTAGAATTGGCAAAAGAGTCGGATTTGGAATCTATTATTTTACTAAAAAATGAAAATAAAACATTGCCATTAAGTAAAGAAAAATCAATGAAAGTTGCACTTTTAGGGCCATTATTAAAAGATGATACTAAAGCAATGTTCGAATCTGTTTCAGGTTCAAATGTCAAATTTGTTGCCGAAAAAGGGTTTCATTTAACCAATGAAAAAGGTGGAGCGCCAGAATTATTAAAAAGAGACCCACAAGCCATATCGAAATTGGTGAACACAGCTAGAAGTGCTGATGTGACTATCCTATTTTTAGGAGGTGATGAGTTTACGGCTAAAGAAGCCTATTTTAGTAACAGTACTTTGGGAGATCGTGCTACGATTGACCCAGTTGGACCGCAAGATGAGCTTGTAGAAAAAATTAAAGCCTTAGGGAAACCAGTAATAGTGGTTTTAAAGCATAGAAGAACGTTATCTATAAATACCATGGCAGCCGAAGCAGATGCCATTTTAGATACTTGGGATTTGAGTGAATTTGGGGATGAATCTACTGCAAAAATTATTTTTGGTGAAGTATCGCCATCTGGTAAATCACCAGTAACAATTCCGAGGTCTATTGGACAATTGCCTTATCATTATAGCATGAAAGAAATTAACTATAAAAAAGAATATTTATTCTTAGGAAAAGGACCGTTGTATCCTTTTGGTCATGGATTGAGTTATGGCGATTTTGAGTATTCAGATATAAAAATATCAAGTCAAGAAATAACACCTGATACCGAGTTGGAAGTTAGTGTAAAAGTAACTAACAACGGTAGCATGAAAGCCAAAGAAGCAGTACAAATGTACATTAAGGACGAAATAGGTTCGGTGACTAGACCAGACAAAGAATTAAAAGGTTTTGAAAAGATAGAATTAGATGCTGGAGAAAGTAAAACAGTAACATTCACAATCACTCCTAAAATGTTAGAGTTTACTGGAATTTCAATGGAAAAAGTTTTAGAAGCAGGAGATTATACCGTTAAAATAGGAACCTCGTCACAAGAATATTTAGAAACAACATTCAAATTAAAAAAATAGATTTAAAATGAATAAATCAATCTTAACACTAGTAGTTCTATTATGTCTTTTTAGTTGTTCTGAAGTTCAAAAAACAACATCAGAAGAGAAAGATGTTTTTAATGAAACTCAGATTAAAAAATCGATGATTAAAGCATTAGAATGGCAAGAAGCACATCCTATTTTTGCAATACATCCTACAGATTGGACAAATGGAGCCTATTACACAGGTGTAGCAAGAGCGCATAATACAACTAAAAATATGATGTATATGGCTGCGCTAAAAAATCAAGCTGTAGCTAATAATTGGGAGCCATTTAAACGATTATACCATGCTGACGATGTCGCTATTTCATATAGTTATTTGTATGTTTCTGAAAACGAAAAAAGAAGAAACTTTGCAGATTTAGAACCTACAAAAAACTTCTTAGACTCACATCTCTATGAAGATAATAATTGGAAAGCTGGCACAAATAAAAGTAAAGAAGATAAAACCATTTTATGGTGGTGGTGTGATGCCTTGTTTATGGCGCCACCTGTAATCAATTTATATGCTAAACAAACAGAGCAACCAAAGTATTTAGACGATATGCATAAGTATTACATGGAAGCTTATAATAGATTGTATGACAAAGAAGAGAACTTGTTTGCAAGAGACATGCGATTTGTTTGGCAAGGCAATGATGAAGATAGAAAAGAACCAAATGGTAAAAAAGTGTTTTGGTCTCGAGGCAATGGATGGGTAATTGGTGGTTTAGCATTATTACTTGAAGATATGCCTAAAGATTATGAGCACAGAGGCTTCTATGTTAATTTGTATAAAGAAATGGCCAGTAAGATATTAGAAATACAACCAGAAGATGGCTTATGGCGCACAAGTTTACTAAGCCCAGAATCTTATGATCATGGAGAAGTCAGTGGTAGTGGTTTTTACACCTTTGCAATTACTTGGGGAATAAACAATGGTTTGATAGATAAAAAACATACACCTGCAGTTAAAAAAGCATGGAAAGCATTGGCTGCTTGTCAGCACGAAGATGGTCGTGTAGGTTGGGTGCAAAATATTGGTGCATTTCCGGAGCCAGCAACTGCAGATTCTTGGCAAAATTTCGGAACAGGTGCCTTTCTATTAGCAGGAAGTGAGATTTTGAAGTTGGAATAGATTCTTAAATAAGAAAAGTTAAAAAGGATATTAAATTTATTATTATCCTTTTTTATTTTTTAAAATAGTTATGGTATGAGATTTCTTCGATTATTACTTATAGTTTGTGTTTGTTTGGTAGGCTGTCAATCAAAAGATAAATCCAATACACAGATTAAAGATGAAGCCGTTTTGGAGTTGCCCAAACGCCCAAATATACTTTGGTTAGTCACCGAGGATATGGGACCATATATTCCACCTTTTGGAGATATGACAGTGGCAACCCCAAACTTAAGTAAACTAGCAAGCGAAGGTGTCATATATCCTAACTTGTATTCAACATCTGGTGTTTGTGCACCAAGTAGAGCTGCTATAGCGACAGGAATGTATCCGTCAAGTATTGGCGCTAACCATATGCGAACCAATTCATATAACGATGAAATTGGCGTACCAAAATATGAAGCAGTGCCACCACCACAAGTAAAAATGATAAGCGAATTGCTGCGACAAGTTGGCTATTATTGTACCAATAACTATAAAACCGATTATCAATTTAAAGCACCTGTTACAGCATGGGACGAAAGTAGTCCTTATGCACATTGGCGAAATAGAAATGAGGATCAGCCGTTCTTTTCGGTAATCAACTTTACGGAAACCCATGAATCTGGTTTGTTTGAACCTTACGGATTCAGAGAAATTGAAACCAGATTATACAAGGCAGGAGATAGAAATTATAAATGGAAGAATTTTGGCAAATCTCATGCTAATAACCGAAAAACAGAAGAAGAAACAACCATACATCTTCCAAAAGATACAAAATTCAATATTCCACCTTATTTGCCAGATACAGAAGCCACACGTCGAGACATGTGGAAGCTGTATAACAATATAGGGGAAATGGATAAGCAAGTAGGCGCTGTATTAAAACAACTAGAAGATGACGGATTATTAGAAAACACCATTATTGTTTTTTATGGTGATCACGGTGGACCATTACCAAGAGAAAAACGCTTAATTTATGATTCAGGATTAAATACACCTATGATTATAAGATTCCCTGATGGGCAATATGCAGGAACAACAGATAATCAATTGGTAAGCTTTATTGATTTTGCCCCAACACTATTGTCCTTAATTGGCGAGGAATCGAAAGAATACATGCAAGGGCAAGCTTTTTTAGGAAAGCATAAAGCTGATGAACGCAAATATATTCACGCCGCTGCAGATAGGTTTGATGGATTTACCGATGCCATAAGAGCTGTAAGAGATAACCAATACAAATACATACGCAATTACAGGCCAGAACAAGGCTACTATTTGCCAGTAGCATACAGGGAGAGAATTCCAACCATGCAAGAATTGTTAAGATTGAAAGATGAAGGTAAATTAACCGACGCACAAATGCAATGGTTTAGAGAACAAAAGCCTAAAGAAGAATTGTTTGATTGTAAAGCAGACCCTTTTGAGTTAAATAATTTAGCAGATAATCCTGACTATAAAGAAAAGCTTAATGAGTTGCGTTCAGAAATGGATAGATGGCTTACTGAAGTTAATGATATACCTAATCTAGACGAAAGAAAACTAGTCGACCATTTATGGTCTGGCAATGACAGTAAGCCTAAAACTTCGGAACCTATTTTGACTTCTCAAAATGGAAAAGTAAGCGTGACTTGCGAAACTGAAGGTGTTTCTATTGGTTATAAAATTATAAAAGAGGGAAAAATACCAAAGTCATGGATGGTGTATCAAATTCCAATAGAACTTTTAGAAGGAGAAAAAATACATGTGCAGGCACATCGTATTGGGTTTGTTCCTAGTGAAACAGTAACGTTTAATTTATAAGACATCGCAATACAGCTGTAAAATAAGCCTAGCTTTTGTTGTATTCCCTTTTAAAATCCGTTAGCATGTCCTTGATAATCTCCTTAGGATTACCATCGGATAGACTTTCAAAAGAGACATAACCACGAAAATTATGGCGCTTTATCATGTCGGCCATCTTTGCCATATCGGTAGTTTTTTTCTCTTGATTGTGATATATATGTTCTTTGATAAACCAATAATTAGCATAAGGAGCTAATTTTTCAGCCTCAGCATAGGGATCGCTTGTGGTGCGAAGACCAGAAATATCAAGAATCAGTCCGAACCATTCAGAATCTACGCGCTTAATAATATCGATAACTTCATCAGCCGTAAATAAGAACTCATTATGATTCTGTAAGGCAGCAATGACACCAACTTCCGATCCATATTGGGCGCAACTTTTATAAGCTTCAACCAACCATGTTTTTACTTGTGCTTTGCTATAGCCCTTTGGAATGTTTCTACCCGTAAAAATCCGCAAAATAGAGGAGCCTAGCCCAGATGAAATATCTAGCCATTCTTTAATCATTTTTAGATCTTTCTTTCTAGCTTCTTTGTCTGCAGTCACAAAATTATTACGTACACCAGTCCATGAGATGTTTAACCCAAGTTCCAATGCTCGTTTTTTCAAAGCAAAAATTTCAGGTTGTTTTGGAAGTTTGGGATAAGATGAGAAATAGTAGGCCGTAAGATCCACTGCATTTAGACCAATATCAGAAGCAAATTCCATCATATCAAAGAGGTCCATTTGACCACTTTTAAACTCGTCATTAAAGGAATACGCATTAACACTGCACTGAACCTGATGCGTCGCAGTAGATTCGGTCTCATCTTTAGAAGTAGCACTCCATAAGGCAGGAGTTGATAATAGGGCAGGTGCTATAATTAACTTTTTAAGGACATCTCTCCTGTTATTTTTCATAATAATTTATGGCTTTGCTATATCCAAAAAAATAATCGTTATTCTACTAAGTCGATAGAAACTTAGTAGAATAACGATTAATTATATCTTCAAGGAAATTGAATTTATTCATTAACAGTTTCAAGTGTGGTATTGGCCCATCTAATTTGTGCTCTTCCTCCTCTAACGCGGTAAGCACCATATCTCATTTTAGATTGTGTACCTCTATCTGGTTCTGGGATATTCCAATTAAATGCTTCTCCGCCAATTATAGCATTGCAATAATGTATTTTTAAATCGGGATTATTAGGGTCTTGTATAAAACCTACTTTCATTTCAAATGAAACTATTTCGTTTTTATCGACTTTCTTAAGAAAAACAACTTCTCTACCGTCACCTGATCCACCACGTTCTAGAATGCGTTCTGCATAAATATCAAACGCTACTTGCTTATCAGCATTAACGCCTGTACCGTAAACTGGATGTGCTCTATATAAGCAAATAGCAGGATCAGGAGAACCACCTCCACCTGTATGTTGTCCTTTGGCTTGTGCAATGTAAGATCCACTCGAACCAAAAACGCCTGTATCTGCTACTTCAAGGATTCTAAAATCCCCATTAAATTTCACAAATGAGCCTACATTAGCGTTTGCTATGGGTGATGCGCGTTCTATTCGAGGTTGCAAGGTGCCTGGTGTATCCCAATGATTAGAACCGTCGGTAATATTATATATTCCCCAAGTAGTATCATCAATAATACTTTCTGAGTAATCCGAGTAGCAACTTCTATCATCAACCTCACCTACATTAGCAGGGTCTGGTATATCTACGTTTCTGGTAGTGTTGTTTTCGAATTCACCTGAAGATGGGCAAGCTAAATCTGTGCTCGTATCTTCATCTGCAGCTATAACAACAGCAGGATCTGGATCTGGGTCAGGATCTGGATCTGAGTTAGGGTCTGGGATTTCATAAACAATTATATCTTCGGAGAATCCAAGCCCATCTTTTGTACAAGAAGAGAAGGATACAAAAACGATTAATGTTAGTGACGAAATAATTTTGAAACTGAACTTTGATTTTTTCATAATTTGATACAATTTTAATCAAAGGTAAAGCTTTACTCTAATTTAACTGTTCTGTGGTATCCTGATGTATAAGGGTTTTAATACAAGAAAATCATTTGTGCAGTTAATACAGAGGATTTAATAAATCACAAGTGCATATTTAAAATGGGTTTTGCTAATATTTTCCGCAGGATTCAGCAGGACACATTTAATTAAAAAAAACAGTTACTTTATTTTTTAAAAGATTCGCATTATGAAGATTAAGTTTTTGAACTGCCTTGTACTGGTTTTAATTTTAAGCTGTCAACCCAATATATCTGAAACAACAGAGGTAATATCTGAAATTAGTTTTGAAGAATTATCAGAGAATTTTAAATCACCATCCAAAAAATACTATCCAGAAACTTGGTTTCACCTTAACGGAAATAACATCAGTAAAGAGGGCTTGACCTCAGATTTAGAAGCTATAAAAGCCGCAGGTTTACAAGGGATTCATCTTTTTAATAAAAACGGAAGACCTTATCCAAATGTAAAACCCATTAAAATTTTATCATCAGAGTGGGAAGATATGATTCGTCATGCTGCAGATGAGAGTAAACGCTTAGGTTTAAAATTCACCATGCAAAACTGTCCTGGTTGGTCTATGACAGGAGGTCCTTGGGTGCCAGCAGAAGAAGCACAACGCGAAGTCGTAGAAACAATTTTTAGAGTATCTGGAGGTAAGACTTTTGATGACATATTAGAAATGGATTCATTATATCATACATCGGATTACGATTATAAAGATATTCAGGTATTGGCTTTCCCAACACCAGAAGGTGATGATTTAGAGCCCTTCAATCCTTCAAAAATAGAATCAAATAATACTATAGTACCTTGGAAAGATATCTTCAATCCTAATTCAAAAATTGTAGTTACGCGCAAAACGACGCGCTTAGATAAACCTTTAAAAGAATTTAGAGCCAATGGTATTTCAAAAGTAAAAAATCAAGATACTTGGGTAAAAACAACCTTCGACGAATCCATAACATTGCGAACGATTACTTTTCCTCAATTGCGTCATATTATAATGGGTACGGAATATCCAGTAATGGATGTTGATATTAAAGTGGAAGCACTGATTGAAAATAAACTAACAGAGATCACAACCGTAAATTTACCTGATGCGAATTGGAATGACAGACGCAAACATCTTACGCTTACAATTCCTGAAACAACATCTAACGTGTTTAAGTTTACGTTTGAAGGAGAACATACCATCGCACCAGAATTTATTCGATTAAGCTCAAGTCCGAAGTTGCATAACCACGAGGCCAAAGCAGCTAAGGTCTTAAGACGACTTGAAAAAGAGGTGCAGTATGATTATGCAAAAAACACCATCATTAAGTCTAATAGCATCATCAACCTCACAGATAAAATGACCGCTGAAGGCAAATTGACCTGGAATGTGCCTGAAGGTAATTGGACCATAGTTCGTTTTGGTCATATTAATATGCGATTAACCAATAAACCAGCAGTTCCTGAAGCAACGGGTTGGGAATCGAGTAAATTAGATAAAATAGCTATTGAAAACCATTTGCGTAATGGTATGATTGGTAATTTAATAAAAGATGGTGGTCCAATAGGTGATGGTAAATTACAGGGTTTATTGATTGACAGCTGGGAAAGTCATGTGCCCACATGGACCATAAATTCCGATGATATGTTTACTGAGTTTGAAACTCGGCGAGGTTACAGTATGAAACCGTATTTACCTGCAACAATGGGTTATATTGTAGAAAGTCCTGAGGTAACCACTAAGTTTTTACGAGATTTGCGTCATACCATGGATGAAGTGTTTATTGATAATTTCTTCAAGCATTTTGCTACTGTAGCCCACGATATGGGAGCTGAGGTATATACCGAAGGTGCAGGAGGAGAAGTGCTACCTATTGACCCTATGCGCTATTATGGTGTAAGTGATATTCCCATGACTGAGTTTTGGTATCCTAAAGAACCGTCGGCCCAAAGAGAATATGCAAAACCAATATTTAATGCGGCATCGGCAGCACACTTATATAATAAGCCAGTTTTAGCAGCGGAAGCTTGCACGCAAGTTGGCGTAAAATGGAACGAACATCCGTTTTCTGTGAAATACTTAATCGATTATAATTTTACAAAAGGTGTTAACCATTTGGTGTTTCATACCTTTTCCCATACGCCACAGACTGATGTGTATCCAGGATCTAGTTTTGGTGGTAATATTGGATTTCCTTTAGTGCGGCAACAAACGTGGTGGCTTTACATGAAAGATTGGACAGATTATTTAGCTAGAAACCAATATGTGTTACAACAAGGCGAGTATGTAGCAGATGTATTGAGATATTATGGAGATCATTTTGATCGTCCGCCTTTTGATTTAGATGCGTTTCCTAAAGGCTATCGTTTTGATTATTTAAATGCTGAAATATTGCATGATAAATTGAGTATTAAAAACGGTAAAATTCATGTTGAGAATGCTGGAGATTATCGCGTCATTACATTGAGAGACTCAAAACAGATGTTGTTATCTACTGCAAAAACAATAAAAGAGTTGGTGTTAGCGGGCGCTGTAATTCTTGGTGATAAACCTCAAGATTCACCTAGTTTAATGGATGACGAAAATGATTTAAAAGCATTAGCGACGATAGCTGATGAGCTATGGGGAAATTCTGTTGAGGGTGAAAGACAAGTAGGAAAAGGAAAAGTGTATTGGGGAAAATCAATTGATGCCGTTTTAAATGCTGAACGTATAGCGCAAGACGTTATCGTGCCAAAAGACTTAGATATTAATTGGATTCATCGTGAGACAGCAGATGCCGATATTTATTTTATAGCGTCAAATCATAATCAACCAGTTGATGCGACATTAAGTTTTAGAATAAAAGATAGGAGTCCGCAACTATGGAATGCTTTTAATGGCGAACAACAAGACGCTAAAATTTGGAGTACAACAAATAATAGAACAAATGTTACCTTATCTTTTGCGCCAAGCGGAAGTGCAATTGTGGTCTTTTCAAAAGACAATAAACAACCTTATGCTTCAAAAGTAACCTATAATGATGATGATATTTTAAGCACAGAAACAGGATGGTACAAAATTCATGATACGGATGATTTTCCGAAATTATCTTGGAAAGGCGATAAATTCTTCGCATCAAAAGATGGCGAGTATAGTTTTCATCAAAATGGAACTAAAATATCTAAAACTATTTCTTTAGAAGAGCAATCACTGCAAACAAATTGGATTTTAGATTTTGAGGAAGGTTGGGATACTCCAGAATCCATTCAAGTTGACGAGTTAAAATCACTAACAGAATTAAATAACAATCCTGTAAAGCATTATTCAGGAACAACTACCTATACAAAAACATTCAACTTAGAAACAGTTGAAAGTCATGTGTTAATCGATTTAGGAACAGTTTCAAATATTGCAGAGCTATGGTGTAACGGTAAAAAGGTTGGTGTTAAGTGGGCGCCGCCTTTTCAATTTAATATTACAGAATATGCTCAAAAAGGAGAAAATACACTTGAAATTAAAGTTACCAATACCTGGCGCAATCAACTCATTTATGATAATTCTAGGCCGAAAGACGAGAAAAAAACATGGACAACAAGTCCACCAAAAAAAGATGAAACTGAATTAGAGTCATCTGGTTTAATTGGACCAGTATCGTTAAAATCTGTGTTCTAACAGAAATAGTTAAAAATTTAGTTTAAAATTTTCTAAATCATTCAGTATAGTTAGTAGAATTACACAAATTCTCAAAAAAAATCAAAATAATTGTTTTTGTATTTAAAAAAACACTAGCTTTGTGTCATAGTATAATATGACACTAATACAATAAGCATGATTTGTGCAAAGGAAATAACATTTAATTATAAAAATAAGCCTTTATTTAAAGACCTTACTCTTAACTTAGAATCTGGAAATATTATTGGTTTGTTTGGTAAAAATGGATCAGGAAAAACTTCATTATTAAAATTATTAACAGGTTTATTAAAACCAAATGAAGGAAGCTTTAAAGTAGATAGTTTTACTCCTTTTAATCGATATCCAGACTTTTTAGAAGAAATACACTTTGTTTCTGAAGAAATCTATCAACCAAATTTAACTTTAAAGAAATACATAAAGTTATATGCTCCATTTTATAAAAATTTTGACGCATCTAAAATGCAAAGAATTTTAGAGGAATTTGAACTTAAAGAATCTTATAAACTTCAGCAAATTTCCTTTGGTCAAAAGAAAAAATTTATGATCGCTTTTGCGCTATCTACAAATTGTAAGTATTTGTTTTTAGATGAACCTACAAACGGTTTAGATATTCCATCAAAAAGTACTTTTAGAAAAGTGTTGGTAAATTCTATTGATGAAAATCAATTGGTAATTATCTCTACACATCAAGTAAAAGATATAGAAAACTTAATAGATGACATTGTAATTCTTAATAATGGAAAAATTGCCCTTCATAAAGATATAGACAGTATTTCAAAAAAAATACAATTTAAAAGTGTTGCAAATACTACCAACTATGAAGATATAATTTACAAGGAAAAAAGTTTAGAAGGTTATAAAGTGATGCTACCTGTAAAAGGCAACACTGAAACTAAAATAGATTTAGAACTACTTTTTAATGCAGTGGTTAGTGATAAAAATATTAATTTATAATGATGAATTTTCAGCACTATTTTAATTTTAATCGGTTTTTCAAACTGTTAAAATTTGACATTTCTTTTAATACTAAAAAGTATTTAATATTTATTGGTGTATTAATTATTGTTTTATTCATTTTAGATCTTATTCTCATTGATACTGGAAGTACATTTAGAGTATTAGAAAACAATGATAGAGAATATTTTTATAGAAAACGGGACTATCAATCTTCATTAGTCATCACCTTTTTAGTAACGATGTTTTTAGTGGTTAGTTCTGCGTTTTCTGCATTTAGAAAAAAAGAAAGTACAAGTAATTATTTACTACATCCTGCTTCTACATTCGAAAAGCTTTTGGTGCAATTTGTAATTAGAGTTCTTCTTTTTAGTATGGTGTTTATAGTGGTTTTTTGGGCAGATTTTAAGTTGGCTTCTTTTACCTACAAACTATTTAATTTTAAAGACACTATTCTTATACCCAATTTTGCCTTGTTCGATGTGTTTCCGCACTATATAAAGCTTTTAGATAAAACAGCAATAATACTTGGCATACTTTCATTTGCATCCTATTTATTGCTAAATGCTGTGCATTTTAAGAAAAATGTTATGCTAAAAACCATTGTTTTATTCGGCATTTTTGCTCTTAGTATCTTTTTACTGAATGTTATGTTATCTCATCTTTTTTTACCAAATGAAGTCAAAGGTTTTGATGTAAAGGTTTATCATCGATATTTAGAAAACGGACTACGATCAGATCAATTTTGCACCTATATAATTGGAATTTTTTCAAGCTTATTTCTACTACCTCTCACTTATTTTAAGTTAAAAGAAAAACAAGTATAAGATGGAGTTTGAATCTCATAAAAGTATTTATCTCCAAATTGCAGATAACATCTGTAATCAAATTTTAAAAGGAGAATTGGAACAAGGAAAAAGGGCGCCTTCTATAAGAAATTTGGCTGTAGAACTAGAAGTTAATAGAAATACAGTAATGAGAACATTTACGTATTTACAAAACGAAAATATTTTAATAAATAAAAGAGGGGTTGGTTTTTTTGTTGCAGAAGACGCTATCAAACGAATTTTAGAAAATGAAAAAAACACCTTTTTCAAAACAGAATTGCCATACCTATTGGAAAGAATTCAATTGTTAAAATTAAATTCTTCTGATTTACAAAAACTAATTACTACGATAAAAAACAACGATTAAAATGAAAAAGAGTACATACTTACTAATAGGTTTTTTAGTTTTTTTCTTTGGAACAATTCTAGCATTGCATATCGATTCTAAAAACTATGAAGAAGAATATTTAGTGATAAGAGAAAAAAACATAAAGAGCTCTGAATATAGAACAGCTTTTTTTGCAGCAAGAAAATTGTATTACGATGATAAATCTGCTGAAAACTGGGATTATTTACTTCAAAAAGCAAAACTCTATTTTTCAAGTAATGTCAGTAATACTTCAGATTACAATACTATCGGATGGGATGTATTTATGTATTATAAGAAACATAATGATATTACTGCTTTAAAATTAGCCGAAAAATGGACACAAATAGGTGTTAAGTTAGATCCTAAAAACGGGCATATTAATGATACGTATGCAGCAATTTTGTTTGAATTAGGTTTTACTAAACAAGCTATAAAACACCAAACTATAGCAGTAGATTTTACTAAAACGGAAAACCTTGACTGGCGGAATCATTATACCGAAAGATTAGAAAGATATAAAGATTATCTCGATTATAACAAGGTTGAAATTGGTGACAGATATATAGATGCTGCGCTAACAACCGTTGATGATAATTCTATACCACTATCTAAACTTGTAAAGGATAAAGCCACGCTACTGTCTTTTTGGAATCCAACAATAGGTACAAGCAAACAAATAACAAGAGCGTTAATTCCCGTTCATCAGAAATTTAAAAATAAAGGATTACAAATTATAGGAATTTCTAAATCTAACAGTCCTCGTAAATTATTAAGAATAAAAGAAAATATCCAACAAGAAAACCTAGAATGGTTAACGCTTATAGATGTGAATTCTAATGAGAAAATATGGGATAAATATGGAGTCATAGATTCTAACAATGCTAATATTTTAATTGATGAAAATGGAAGAATCATCGCCATAAATATTAATGCGGAAGAATTAAATGTGGAATTAGAAACCCTTTTAGGCAAATAAATAAAAATTGAGCTATCAAAAACATAAAAACATGAAAAAAGCATTTACAACACTTTTGGTAATTTTAATAACTACATCACTTTTTGGACAAAAAGTAATAGAATATCCTGATTACGAAGTAAAAAGATCTAGTATCTACGATGTTGATAAAATAGAGCTCACGGAAACTGAAACTAGAGTTCATGTTAGAGGTACTATTATTCCAGGTTGGCATATGAGATTTAGAAAAAATGATTTCTTAAAAGACTACAAAACCGGTAAAGAGTATACAATTATTAAGATTGAAAATCATGAGTTTAATGAAAAAATACTAATTCCAGAATCTGGCACAAAAACAGTGGTACTTGTGTTTCCACCTTTAGATAAAGGTGTGAAAAAAGTAGATTTTAAACATGCAGTTTATGGAATATCTTTAGACAAACAAAGAAGTGACAAGCCGAAGGAAGTACCAAAACACGTCACTAAGTGGATAGAAGATGAATTAAATAAAGTTACAGATAGCCCTATAATAGATTTTAATTCAAATGAATTTTTCAAGCAAAAACCAGCAAAACTCATTGGTTATATAAAAGAATATGACAAAAGGTTGAAATTTGAGACAGGTATTGTATATCAAGGTAATAATATTACCAGAGAAGATTACCCTATTGTTGTTCAAGTATATGAAGATGGTCGTTTTGAGGCCGAAATACCTTTAATTCATCCAGAAACCAATTATTTAAGCATCAATAAATCTACTATAGATTATTATCTAGAACCAGGACAAACGCTTGCTATAATTTTGGACGCTGAGGATTTTAGAAAAAATGCAATTTCTAGAATGACGCGCTCTTCGCGTTATAAATTTAAAAACACAGTTTTTAAAGGACCTCTAGCCGAAATCAATAACCATCTAATGAATTTTATGGTTGAAGATTTTAATTATAGAGCCTTCAAAGAACGAATTAAAAACCAAACGCCAACAGAATTTAGAGAAGAACATGATGCCACGTTTAAAGCAAACAAAAATCTATTGGATACGTATATTGATAATAACAATGTAAACAATAAAACAAAACAAATATTAGAAAATGCTTTAATCGCAGATTATGCTTCAATCTATTTCGATTTTTTGAAAAATAGAGCGTATGAAGCAAAGAAAGACAGATTAAATGCTACTCTAAACATACCTATTACAAACGAATATTATGATTTTTTAAACGAAATAGATTTTAATAGTAAGGCTTTTTTAGTGCCTAAAAGTTTTTCAAAATTTGTAAATAGGTTTGAATTTAGTAAACCCATAAGTATAATTCCTCAGCCTAAAATTAACCCAGAAATTACGTTTCATGAATATTTAGAAAAAAACAAAATTGCAATTACTGAAAAGGATAAAAATTTAGAAGAATCTAAAAATCAAAAAATTACATCTTATGAAGCATATCAGGAATTTCAAAAGAAATTTAGTAAGCCTTACCAAAATGCATTGAAAAACTATAATAAAAAATATGTACGTCCTATATTAGATAAGCCTACCATGGAAAAATGGCGGTTACGAGATTCTGTTTTAAAAAACGTATATCATTTAGATAAAAACATTGTACAAGATATTACAAAAATTAGAGCATTAACATTTGATATTGACAGAACTGAAAGTGAAAGTGCTCACAACTATTGGAGTGAATTAAAAAAAACCATAGATGAACCTTTTCTCGTAGCGCAAGGCGAAAGCATTGTAAATAAAAAATTTCCTGTTGTTGAACAAATGGCTCAAAATGATTTCGAAAATTCTAACAGAAAAAATATAACTATTGAAGCTGTTGTAACAGAGCTTCCAAAAGGTAAAGCAACAACTATTTTTAATGATATTATAAAACCTCATAAAGGCAAAATTTTGTTTGTAGATTTTTGGGCTACCAGTTGTGCGCCTTGCATTGCTACCATAAAAAAAATGAAAGAAACGAGAGCTACTTATAAAAACAATCCTGATATCGATTTTGTATTTATTACTCCTACAAATCAATCACCGGAAAGAAGCTATAAGGGCTTTGTAAAAAATCAAGACCTTGTAAACACTTACAGAATACCTGTTGATGATTTTAATTACTTACGCCAGTTATTTAAATTTAATGGTATCCCTAAATATGTAGTTATTGCTAAAAATGGAGAGGTAATAGATGATGATTACAAGATGTATGAATTTACAAGTACTGTAGATGAAATTATTAAAAAAAATAAGTAATTCAAAGAGGCTGTCTAACAAGACAGCCTTTTTATTTGTGTATTTAGACATTTCGTTTATCCTTAAATATCCACTTTTAACAAAATAGAAGGTAATTATCTTTCATTTCAGTATAGTTCAGGATACTTTTTTTAGCTACATTTAATAATTTTAAAAAAAAATTAAAAAAAGCTATGAAAAAAATTAAGTTTAAAGCCATATTATTTTTGGTTTTTATGTTATGCGCTCTTGGCATAAAAGCACAAGACGCGCCACCTTCCGATGATATTTTCAGATTGAAAAATGTAGAAACAGGGCTATTTTTAACAGATACAGGTGCTAGTGCAACAGCCGTTACTATGACAGACCTAGGTGAAACAGATCAAAGTACTCATTTTAGGTTTGTAGAAAGCGGTGCATTTTATAATATTGATAGTGAAATTTTAGGAATTTTACGTGGACCAGGTGCTGGTGGACCAGGAGGACCTTATGTTGTTGTTAGTACAACTAAAGCTGCACCAGCAGCTGATGGTGATAAGGTATGGACCATACAACATAACCAAACGAATGATACTTATAGATTTCAATCGGGAACTAGCGGAAGATTTATGTATCATGACGCAGATGGAACTGTAACCCATGTTGTTATTCCAGAAACAGATAATAGAAGTAATTGGCAGCTTGTTCCTTTTGTTGAAACTCCGGCAGAGACGGCTCCAGATGAAGATACAAATCCAGATCTTAGTTGTCCGGCTTCAGGTGAATTCCAAAACGACAATACAAGAAATGTAGATATACCAAACTCGGTTAATGTTGGTACTGCTGATGACCGAAGTTGTTATTCTGATTACTCAGAAAGTAGTGTTAATGGAAAAACTTGGGGTGTTTATAATATTACCGATGGTTCTAATCATTGGGATGGAGCAACATTACAACCCAGAATAGAGCGTTCTTTACCTCGATCTAATGAAACAGGTGTTGGCAGTTTTGCTAGATTCACTGGAATTGTAAGAATTCTTGAAGTAGGCGATGGAGGCTCATTTGGCCAAGATGGTAGTTATTTAATACAGGCTAAAGGTAAACACACTGGTGGTGGAGGATCTCCAGATCCCGCCATCTGTTTATATAGAGCACATCCTGTTTATGGTACAGGTATCAATGCAGACAAGCAAGTGGCCTTCGATATTTATGCCGAACGTATATTGGTCCGCGGTGGATCAGGTAGTAGCGGTAGAGAAGTTGTTTTTCTAAAGCAAGTGAATAAAAATGAAGAAGTTGATTTTGAGCTAGAGATTGGTTTTAGACAAGATCCTAATAATCCTGATTTAAAAATACATTATTGTGATGCCGTAATTGGAGGAGAAGCGTTTAATTGGAATATCCCAGAACCAGAACGCGGCACCGAATCAGGTATAAGGTATGGTGCGTATCGCGTAAGAGGAGGTAGAGCTCAGATGAGATGGGCAAACACAACTTATGAAAAAGCTGATGTCCCTGACACTTCAGGGCCACCACCAAGTGATGATATCTATAGATTAAGAAATAAGGAAACAGGACAATTCTTAACAGATGTTGGAGTAGGTGCTACGCCAGTTACAATGACAGATTCAGGTGAACCGCAAAATACATATTGGACGTTTCAGCAAAGTGGGTCTTATATTAATATTGATAGTGAAACCTATGGAGCAATTAGAGCTACAGGTGGTGGTTTTGCAGGAGGGGCTTATATTGTTGTTAGTACGAGTAGAGCTTCACCTAATACCGATACTGATAAAACTTGGATTCTTCATTATAATGAAACTGAAGACACTTATAGATTTGAGTCTAGAACGAGTGGTCGCTATTTGTATCACGAAACAGACGGCAATGTGTACCATCTACCAGCGGCTGAAACAGATTTACGAAGTGTATGGGAAGCCATACCTACGAGTGAATCTTTAAGTATTGAGGATAATGAATTAAGTGCGACTTCTATAAAAGTATATCCAAACCCGGCAAATACTAATTTTACCATAGCATTAAACAACAATGTTAATGCAGAGGTTAAAATATACAATTTGTTAGGAAAAGTAGTTTATCAAGGATTAACTACTAACGGAAAAATTGAAGTTAGAAATAATAGAAATTTAACCTCTGGTTTATACATAGTAACTGCTACAGCAGAGGATAATAAAACTGTTCAGACAAAACTGATTATAAACTAATAATAAGATCATATCATTAATTAAAAGAGGCTGTCTAATGAGACAGCCTCTTTTGTATTTAAAACTACAGGACAAAACAGGATAGTTTTTCTTTGAAGTAATATTACTTTTCCATACCACCTCACAAAACAGAAAAATGAAACATCTATTATTAATTATTAATCACACAACAGAATGATAATTAGGATGTTCCATGTGACTATAAAAAAATAAATATTAACACATGAAAAGACGCAACTTTATAAGACTTTCATCATTGGCAGGAGTGGGTTTATCACTTCCTATGTCTGGACTATTACATTCTTGTACTAGCCATCCTGAACATTCCTTAGAATTTAAAAATTTAATCACAGGTTTGTTGAAGGACTGGAGTGATGGAATGTTAAACGTACAGATTAATGATCCGTCTAATTTAGAGGTTCATGGTGCATTAGGTTGTCCGTCGTGTTCTCATATTCACGGGCGTTGTATGGATGCGGTATATCCGTTTTTATACATGGCAGATAAAACAGGTGACGATAAATATTTAGAAGGCGCTAAACTAGTAATGACTTGGGCAGAGAATAATGTCTCTCAAGAAAATGGAGCTTGGACGGTAATTACTAATCCAAAATCTTGGAAAGGGATTACCATTTTTGGTGCGATAGCACTAGCAGAAGCATTGCATTACCATGGACATGTTTTGGATGAGGAAACTCGGACAGCTTGGACTAATCGTCTGGATAAAGCAGGTCAGTATATTTACGACACGTTTACAATAGATTTTACCAATATTAATTATCCAGGAACAGCTGTTTATGGATTGAATTTAATAGGAAACGTCTTAGAAAGAGATGATTTTAAGGCCAAGAGTAAAACATTAGCTTCTCAAGTTAAATCATATTTTACACCAAATGAAGGTTTGCTGTTCGGTGAATGTAAAAAAACCTCAAGTAGATTAAGTGAAAAGGGTTTATATGGTGTTGATTTAGGGTATAATGTAGAAGAGACTCTGAATAGTTTAGTGATGTATGCTCTTAAAGAAAAAGATGAAGAATTACTTCAGATTTTAACCAAGTCTCTAAATAGCCACTTAGAATTTATGTTGCCAGATGGCGCTTGGGATAATAGTTGGGGAAATAGAATGTATAAATGGAGCTATTGGGGAAGCAGAACCTGTGATGGTAGCCAGCCAGCCTTTGGAATGATGGCGCACATCAATTCCGCTTTTGGAACCGCAGCAGTAAAAAACACCGAATTGTTACAACGTTGCACAGCAGACGGATTAATCCATGGCGGTCCTGGTTTTATAGAAGCAGAAATTCCGCCTTGTGTACATCACACCTTTACACATGCAAAACCATTAGCGGCATTATTAGATCATTGGGATCATTTACCAGAAATAAATGCAAATACGAGTCTACCACGAGCTACAGCAGATGGTGTTACACATTTTAAAGACTTAGATGTGTTCTTATTTGCTAGAGGTGATTGGAGAGGAACCGTGAGTGCTTATGATGCAGAGTATCATTATAAGGAAGATTACCGTCAGGCATCTGGTGGTGCTTTAGGCGTTTTATATCATGATAAAGTAGGATTGCTATGTGCAGCAAGCATGGCAGAATATGCGTTAGTAGAAAAAAACAATCAACAAGTACAGCCTAATAAAGACATCTGTTTAACACCACGAGTTGAGGTATTTAAAGACGATTTGTGGTACACTAATTTATATGATTTACCAGCAACGGTAGCTTCAGAAGATACAGGTGATATTATTAAATTAATAGCAGATGTAAAACTAAAAAATGTGAATAGAAAAGAAGTAGAAGGAACAGCATCTGCTTTTGATATCACTTACTCATGTGCTGCAGATAAAACAGAAATTAAAGTAACTACAAAACAAGATATTACAGCGCAAACAGCTTTTGTATTGCCTATAGTCTCGCCAAATAACGAAGTCGTTACTCATGTTTCCGATTCAGAAATTACCATTCAGAAACCAGAAGCTGTAGTGACGATTAAAGCTAATGTCCCTTTAAAAATAAAAGAAATGGCTGGAAGTAGAACCTTTAATATGGTGCCAGGTGTGGAAGCTATTCCTATTGAGGCATTTTTTGATAAGGAAACAAATGAAGCTTTAGAGATTTCTGTATCAGTAAGTTGATGTTTTATGTAACACAAAGCCAATCAAGTAAATCAACATATCTATATGAAGTTATTCAAACTACTACTGCTTACGGTGGTAATATGCCTAACAAGCTGCGATTCAAATTCAAAAGTCTCACTATCAGACCTTAAATGTGAATACCGTACTAACCCATTAGGGATTGATAATACGTCGCCAAGATTAAGTTGGAAACTCACAGAAGACCATCAAACAACAGGACAAAAACAAACGGCTTATCAAGTTTTAGTAGCGAGTAGTGTAGAACTCTTAAATGATAACACAGGCGATGTTTGGGATTCTGGTAAGGTAGAATCCAATCAATCTGTAAATAATACCTATCGAGGCACAGAACTAGAATCTGCAAAACAGTATTTCTGGAAAGTAAAGATTTGGGACAAGGATGGTGTCGTTTCAAACTGGAGTGATTACGGCAAATTCTCAATGGGTTTATTACAACAATCGGATTGGAAAGGCGACTGGATTCTTAAATCAGATCAGAAAAAAACCGACCACAATTGGTATCGAAAAAATATAACTCTTTCAGATGATGCTGAATCAGCATTTGTATTTGTAGGCTCATTTGGGTATCACGAATTATATGTGAATGGAGAAAAAATCACTCAGAATGTGATGAATCCAGTGTCAACCTACATGAAAAAAAGGATTGCCTATTTAACCTACGAGATTTCAGATCAATTAAAAGAAGGAGATAATGTCATAGCGATTTGGCATGCTGCAGGATGGTCGCGTTGGAGACGTATTAGCGAATACAGAAATATCCCTTTTGTATTTAAAGCACAAGCCGAAATTGTAGCAGGAGGCAAGCAAATTACCTTAAAATCTGACACCACTTGGAAAACTAAAAAAAGCCATACTGAATATTATGGTGATTGGGATATCCTACGTTTTGGTGGGGAAACCATCGACGATAGAAACCGAGAGGACGATTGGAATACAGCGGCATATGATGATAGCAACTGGATGAATGCAAGTGTTTACGATCATGAGATTTTAAACGCTCAAATTCCTGAAGGCAACAATATTGGTTTTGCATTGAATAGCAGAAAAAATAGAGAAGTACGTGCGTTATATAAACCTATCACGGCTCAGTTAAGCGCTCAAATGGTAGAACCTCAGGTAAAATTTAAGGAGCTTAAAGCCATCGCAGTAGATAAAAATGATGATGGCACCTATCGCATTGATATGGGTGAAAACTACACCGGATTTTTTGAAATGGACTTGTATAATGGCGTTGAAGGAGATTCTATTCTATTTGAAATTACGGATAGAACAGAAGTGAGGTCTAACTGGAAACAAAAGAGTAAGTACATCTTTGGGAAATCAGGCAAGGGGAAATTCCAAAATCGATTTAATGTCGCAGGAGGAAGATGGATTACGGTTCACGGTTTAAAATACCAGCCTAAGCTAGAAGATGCAAAAGGCTATGTGGTAACGAACGATCGTAAACAAATCAGCAAATTTGAATCGTCTAATGAACAACTGAATCAAATTTATCAAGTCAATCTAAATACCTATTTAGCAAATACGATGGATGGTATTCTAGTAGATTGTCCGCATCGAGAACGTCGTGGTTGGGGCGAAGTTACCGTTGCAGCCATGTATGGTGATGCTCTGCCTAATTTTGAAAGTGGTGCTTATATGGATCAATATCTACAATATACCAGAGATGCGCAATTTCCCGACGGAAGAACAAGAGCTGTCATTAATGAAGAAGATCGTCCATTTTTAATGTGGAAGGCAAACAATCCATTAACCGTTTGGGAAACCTATCGCATGCTAGGTGATAAAAAAGTACTAGAAGACAATTATGAATCCATGCAAAAATGGATGACATGGTTACTTGAAAATTCAAATTATGAAACTGCAGGTGCTATAAAAGCAGGAAGACAAGGCTTAAGAGAATTCCCAGGATTAGGAGATTGGTGCACACCTCGTGGTAATTTCTGGACCAGCAGTAACTCACCAGAAGCGGTGCATTTTAATAATTGTCTGTATGCGTTTATGCTAGATAATGCCATGCATATTTCAGAAACTTTAGGTAAAACAGACGATGCTAAAACATTTAAAGATCGTTTAAAAGTTCAGCGAGAAGCGACTCATAAATTGTCTTACAATCCAGAAACTGGCAAATACATAAAAGGCTATCAGGTAGACCAAGCCTTTGCCTTAGTCTCTGGTGTAACACCAGCGTCTGAAAAAGAAAAAGTAGAAGCCAATCTAGTAGATAATGTGCTGTATAAATTTCCGTATTACGATACAGGTAGTTCTGGGCAAGCCTTATATACGCGGTATTTCACAGAGTCTGGTGAGCGCATGGATTTAATCTATGAGCTATTGAGAGATAAACATCACCCAAGTTATGGTTACTTTTTACAGCAAGGAAAAACCGTTTGGCCAGAACGTTGGTCAGCCGTTGGTAATAGTCAAATTCATACTTGTTATACTGGTATTGGCGGCTATTTCATCAAAGGTTTTGGTGGCATTCGTCCGCATGCAGAACAATTAGGTATGCAACGTATGATGATTAAGCCGGCGATTGTCGGCGATTTGACTTTTGCAAATACCGAATATGAAACTATGTATGGAAACGTAGTCGTTAACTGGAAAAAAGAAGATAATACCGCTACGTTTCATATTGAAATCCCTGCAAATACAAGTGCTCAAATATATTTTCCGGCTACGAGTAAGGATGTTATACAGGAAAGTGGTGTTGCTGTTGACGTTTTCGCGAAAGCGGAATACATCAAGTTTATAGGAACAGAAAAAAACAAAGCGGTAGGCAATTATGTGATTTTTAATGTGCCATCAGGAATCTATGATTTTAAAGTAGACGAATTGCCAGTAACGCAATTTCCTGAACCATTAAACGATTTAAAGAATTTGGCGAAATTAGGACGAGTAAACGTGTCGTCTATGTTTATTCAATCGGAAAAACTACCCGTTTTTGAGGCGTTTAGAGTTAATGACGACGACGAGGAAACACGCTGGCTAGCTACCGAAACTAAAAACCAATATATAGAAGTAGAATGGGTAAAACCTCAAACCTTTAATCAAGTCATTATTGATGAACATGAGGATAACATTTCGTCCTACGAACTTCAATATTGGGAAAACGGAGCATGGAAAACTATAGAAAAAGGAACCACTTGTGGTGCCAATAAAACTCATCAATTTGATGCGATTGCATCTACAAAATTCAGGATTTTTATTGTTGATGCAAAGCAAGCACCTTCAATTAAGGAACTGAAAATTTTTGATAATAAAAAGTCATAATTAAAATTTATGAAAAACATACAAGAAATGAATAGAGAAAGGAGGAGTAAGAGGGTATTATTTTTTCTCTTAATTCTTTTAGCAACCTCAATAACTTTCATAAATGCACAATCTCAGTGGATTTGGCAACAAGCAGATGGGCCAGCAAATACCTGGATGGCGTTTAGGAAAACCATCAATGTGAGTACAGTACCATCAGAAGCAATAGTACATATTGCTGTAGATAGTAAATATTGGCTTTGGGTAAACGGAGATATGGTGTTGTTTGAAGGAGGTTTAGCAAGAGGTGCTGCACCAAATACCATTTATTTCGATCCAGTAGACCTTGCACCTTACCTAAATGTGGGTGAAAATACGATTGCCATTTTAGCGTGGTACTTTGGACGTACTCGAAAGTCGCACTTAGATAGTGGTAAAGGAGGTTTATTTGTTTCTGCAGATTGGAACACCGATTTAAATACAAATACCTCTTGGAAAATGAAATTGCATCCAGCCTATGATCCAAATAGTGGTGGAGGTGGAGCAGATAATCGAATTACACCTTATAGCGTAAAATTCGATGCTCGAAATGCTTTAGATGACTGGACAGATAGTGCTTGGTATACAGAAGGTTATGATGACAGTAGCTGGGATACACCTGTAGAAAAAGGAGGCATAAATAGTCAGCCTTGGGGCAATTTGGTAGAGCGTGCTATACCGCAATGGAACGATAGAGGATTGACAGATTATCCATCAATGACGGTAAACGGGGCAACAATACAACTTCCTTATACTAACAATACAGGGTCTAACGTAATTGTAAAAGCAAAACTTCCATTCAATCAACAAATTACACCTTACATAAAGTTAAATGCTACATCTGGTAAAACTGTTGTTATTGATACTGATAACAATTTTCACTTATTGAAATCAACTTATATTTCCAAAAGTGGAGTTCAAGAATTTGAAGGTTACACATGGTTTAATGGTCATGTTGTAGAGTACAGCATCCCATCAGGAGTAGAAGTACAAGAACTAAAATATCGTTGGACAGGTGTAGGAGATATGACAGGTAATTTTGAATGTGATGATGAATTTTATAATCGTTTATGGTGGATGGCGCGTAACACATTATACATCTGTGCAAGAGATGGATATATGGATTGTCCTGATAGAGAACGCGCATTGTGGATTGGAGATGTTGGCGATCAGACTGGAGCAATTTTCTATACTTTAGATGAAGCAGGAAGACAATTATTAAAAAAAGCGATAGACAACACCATTGACTACAGAAGAGGAGATATTATAGAAGGCTTAACACCAGGTTTTGGCAATTTTCAAACTCAAAGTGCCGAATTTGCAGCACAAAGTCTGCAATTTATTGATAATGTCGTATGGCAGTATTATTACAATACTGGAGATATAGCTACTATAGAAAATGCATATCCTGCTATATTAACGTATTTAGAGTTATGGGATATGGCTCCAGATGGTATGCCTGAAAACAGAATAGGAGGTGTAAATTGGACAGATTGGGGCAGTGACCGCGATGGAGATGCCATAAGAGCCACGTTGTATTATATAGCCTTAAAAGCAGCCAAAAAAATGGCTATTGTATTAGATGAAACCCAAGATATACCTTGGTATGATGACAGAATTAATAGTATTGAGCAAAACTATGAGGACAAATATTGGAGAGGAAATAGTTATAATACGTCAGGTAGACCAATAGAAGAACGTGTAAGTTCTCTTGCGGTTATAGCAGGCTTAGCAGATGAAAGTCATTACGAGACTTTAGTTGATGAAGTTTTATTTCCTGTTAGAAAATCAAGTCCACATTTTGAATGGTTGGCAGAAGAGGCGTTGATGCAATTAGGAGAAACCGAAAAAGCATTAACTAGAATGAGAGAAGTGTATGATTTTCAGGTTGATAATCCAAATTTAACAACCTTGTACGAGCGTTTTGAAAGCGATCCAAATAGTAATCCAGGTACACCAAACCACGCATGGAATGCACCGAACTATGTGCTGTCGCGTTATATTACCGGAATTAAAGCTACTGAAGTCGCTTGGAGTACTTATGAAGTGTGTCCAACTCTTGTTGATTTCACATCGTTTAATACTGTAGTACCTTCTGTAAAAGGAGATATAATAGTTGATGTTCTGGCAGGACCAACAAATTTTAACCTTCAACTAGAATCACCAGCTAACACAACGGCCGTTGTGGGCATACCAAAAACCAATACAGAAATATTTGAAGTAACTGTTGGAGGTATAACGGTTTGGGAAGATGGAGCGTTTGTGGATAACGTTCCAGGAATCTCTTTTAATAGCGAGGATGAATTATTTTTGAAATTTAATGTAGTACCTGGAGTTTGGGAGTTTAATGCAGATATATTTGTTGACTATCCGCCTGAAATTTCCTTTACAACACCAAGTGATGGTACGATATTCGAAGTGGGAGTTGATGAAATAAATATTGAATTGGATGCTAGCGATGATCAGGGACTTCAAACGGTAGAATTGTATCTTGATGACCAACTAATTGGAACCAGAACAGTAGCCCCTTTTAATTTTTCCCCATCCGATACACCTGCCTTGGTCGACTTAGCTGGCGGAAATTATACGTTAACCGCTACAGCGACAGACACAGATGGTAAAACTGCTGAAACAAGTATTAATATTAGTGTACTTGACCTAGCTGCTATTTTTACAACCAAACTAATGTTTTATTTACCACTAGAAAACAATGGTGATGACCTTAGTGGAAATGACAACCATGCCACTATGGGCTCTGCTGTTATGTATGCTACTGGAAAATATGGTGATGGAGGAGTCTTTAGTTATACAGAAGGGTCGTATTTTACATCAGTCGATAATATCTTCGAATACAGCGGAGATACTGCTTACACAATAGCGTTTTGGTTAAAAGTGTCAGATTATACGATTCGTGGAGACATTTTGCAGCCTAATAATGGACGGACTTTATTATACTCTGTCGGTGATTTAAGTTTTAGATGTTCTCATCAGCAACAGTTAATTTCATTTGATGTAGATGATGCTGAAAAATTCAACTGGTTCCATGTCGCTTTGGTTATAGATCAGAGGGCAGGACAAAGACAGCATAAGTTTTACATTGATGGACAACAAAGGGGCAGTACTGCAGAAGGTTATGAATTTGAAACAGGTAAGCCACAAAGTTTTGGTAAACTTATTTTTGGGTCATTTTCTGAAAATGCATTGGTCCGAAATTTTACAGGAATGCTTGATGAAGTGTATATGTTCAATGATGTACTTTCTGAGGCAGAGATAAATGAAGTGATGAATATACAGGATTTAGAAGCATACCTAGAATCTCTAAGTACTGTTGAAAATGAACCTAATGATGATAAAATAACATTATTTCCAAATCCAGCCAATCAAACACTTAACATTGTAGGTGCTGATATGATGAATGCTAAAGTGTATGATCTATCTGGAAGATTGATAAAGTCAGTTACTGTAAATGACAATCAGCTAAATGTGTCTTCATTCCAAAGTGGAGTGTATTTTATTAAAATGATAGATATTCAAGGGAATGCTTATACGTCAAGATTTGTTAAACAATAAAACAATAAGGGAATGAGATTAGAATATAAAAACTACCTAGGCAAATTTCTCTTTATTCTAATGATTTTTGTGTTTTCTAATTCAGGGTATTCCGACACCCTGAATTGGGAAGGTGCTAAATGGATCTGGCAACAAGAAAATGGACCATCAAATACATGGATGAGTTTTAGAAAAACAATCACTCTAAATGAAATTCCTGAATTAGTGGATGCGCATATTGCTGTAGATAGTAAATTTTGGCTTTGGATAAATGGTGAGATGGTGCTTTTTGAAGGTGGACTTTCTAGAGGTCCTAGTCAGGCAGGCGACTGGAATAGAAAAGAAAAAATAACACCCACAAACTCTTGGTATGAAACAGTTAATATTCAACCGTATTTAAAAAAAGGAAAAAATACGATTGCAATTTTAGTTTGGTATTGGGGACGTGAAACTCATAAAGGGACACATATTGACAGTGGAAAAGGCGGTTTGTTATTTTCGGCACAAATCGGAAACCAAAAACTTGTGTCTGATAGCTCGTGGAAAGCCATTCAACATCCTGGATATGATAATACCATAGAACCACCAAGTAAAAATTTAGTACAATACAGCGTTAAATATAATGCTCAAAATTCCATGAATGACTGGGCTGATAGTGCTTGGTACACGTCTAATTTTAACGACAGCAAATGGCCAAAAGCAACAGAAAAAGGAAATGCTGGTGTGGCACCTTGGTACAATTTAGAACCCAATATTGTGCCGCAACTGATCAACCATGGTTTAGAAAATTATAAAAATCACGATGAGTTACAATTACCATTTAAAAGTAAAGGACAAACCATTACCTGTAAATTGCCTTTCAACAAGCAAATTACGCCTTATCTAGAAATTGAAGCCCAAGCAGGAGATACAATTTTTGTAACAACAGATAATCGACTTAATAAGATTACAGCCACTTACATTACCAAAGCTGGAGCTCAAGAGTTTGAAAGTTTTTCTTGGATGAATGGTAATAAAATACTTTACACGATTCCAGAAGGTGTGACTGTTAAGGCATTAAAATACAGATGGATGAGTGTAGGTGAGATGGTCGGTAAATTTGAAATTGACGATCCGTTTTACAACCGTTTATGGTGGATGGGTAATAACACACTCTTTGTATGTGCTAGAGATAATTTTATGGATTGTCCAGATAGAGAACGCGCTTTGTGGATAGGCGATGTTGCAGATCAAACTGGCTATTTATTCAATTCTATGGATAACGCAGGGCGTCAACTACTTAAAAAAGCAATATTACAAACCATGTCGTTTAGCCAGGATGGAGTCATTGGCGCATTAGGTCCATTAAGAGTTCGTGAGTTGGTAGCGCAAAGTTTACAATTCATTGCTCAAGGAATTTGGCCTTATTATTTAAATACAGGAGACAAAGAAACCTTACAAAAGGTGTATCCATTTGTTTACGATTATTTAGCACTTTTTGAAATGCAAGAAAATGGATTGCCAAAATACAGAATACGCCAAAGTCCAGATGCTTGGGATTGGGTAGATTGGGGAGTTAAGGAAACAGCAGATAAAGAACCAATTCAAACGGCGTTTTATTATCTCGCCTTAAATAAAGCTAAGGAAATGGCAGAAGTTTTAGGAGAAGAAGTACATGCCAAATGGTATGAAGCGCGAATGCAAACCATGAAACCTGCATTTGAAACAGTATACTGGAAAGATGGTTTTTATAGTTCAAACAAAGAAAATTTAAAGGACGATAGAGCTAATGCGATTGCTATCGTTTCAGGAATTGCAAATCCAAAATTTCACAATCAAATTGTAGATAATGTTTTAATTCCCAACCGTTTTTCAAGTCCACATTTTGAGTGGATGGTAGAAGAAGCCATGTGTATTGCGGGAAGATATGAAGCATCTTTAGCAAGAATGAAAGACCAATATCAAAGTCAAGTAGATAAAGAGGATATGTCTACGCTCTATGAAATGTTTCCAAAAGGCGGAAGTTATAATCACGCATGGAATGGTTCCAATAAAATTTTATCAAAATACATCGCAGGAGTTGAACCTACCAAAGTGTCTTGGACAGAGTATCAAATCATGCCGAATTTGGTACATTTTAAGCAGTTGAAAAAAGTGATTCCAACGGTAAAAGGATCTATAAATATTGATATAAAAAAGACAGAAGATCTATATCAGTTAAATTTAGTTTCACCAGAAAATACAGCTGCAGTTTTAGGAATACCAAAAACGGATAAAGGAATTAGAGAAGTTGTTGTTAATGGTAAGTTGATATGGAAAAAAGGTAAAAATAGGAAGTCTCTTAAAGGCTTAACTTATGATAGTGAAAATGAAAAGTTTCTAAAATTTAAAGTTGAGCCAGGTATTTGGGAAGTTAATGCCAGCTACTATTAGTTTAAAATAAATCACTTTTGAAAACAAATAGACGCGATTTTATAAAAGGTATGTCTGCACTTGGTATTCTAGGTGTAACATATCCTTTGTTATCATCTTTCGTCAACCAAAACGGAAACGAATATCTAAACGAAAAGATTACAAAAATCGAATTGTTTAGATACGACATTAACATACCTCGTTATTTTTCTTGGGGAACTTGGCACAATCGTCAGCATTTATTTATTAAGATATCTTCAGGAGATTTTTACGGATGGACAGAAACACCAGCTTCAAAAAACAATCCTGATTTTAAACCTACGGCTTGGGTTGCATATTTAAAGCAGTTTAAAGGGGTAACGATTGGTGAAGCTCAAAAATTATTGACATCAGAACAAGTACTCGGTTCAAAACGCTCTTTAAAAATGTTAGAATCCTTAGATATGGGACTTTTAGATCTTTCGGGACGACTTCAAAATAAATCGGCTGTTGAATTATTAGGCTTAACAGGAACTAATTCAGTACCAGGATTGTATTGCATTCTAGATAAGGACGAGAAAAAAGTAAGAGAAGAAGCAGAAAAAAGCATCGAACAAAATTTAGGACATCACTTAAAATTCAAAATGTATGGTGATGAAGTCGTAGATATGAAATTACTTAAAACGATAAGAGATGTTTTAGGAGATGAAGCTGTGGTGATTTCAGATGTGAATAAAGGCTATAAAAAGTGGCAATCGCTAGATGAATTAAAAGCCATATTAAACCGTTTTAAAGACAATGGATTAAATGCCATTGAAGACCCAGCAAATTTAAAACCAAATCAATGGGTGCAATTACAGGAAATGATTGGCGCGTTGAACTTAATTCCAGATGCACCAATGCGTCCAGCTTGGAAAGGTTTAGAAACTATAACAAAAGGGATGGGTAGAATTTATAATTTACATCCTTCGACTATGGGAAGCTTATATCACACTGCGCAATTGGCTCAAAAAGTAAAAGACATAAGTGCAAAAGTGATGATAGGTGATGATAGTTTAGTTGGACCTGCTTGTTCTGCGTGGCAACAAATAGCAATTGGAGTCGAAGCCACTTGGATAGAAGCGATAGAGAAAAAAGAAGATTCTAAAATCTATTTAGAATGTTTGCAAAGTGCTGCAACAAAAAAAGAGGCTAACGGCTATTATTCTTTTAAACCAAAACCCGGTTTTGGAGTGGAATTAGATACCAATCGATTAAAAAAAGTAAGTGAATTATACATTGAAGTATAGCACCCAATAAAAATAAAGAATGATGATAAAAGTAGGATTGTTTGGAATAGGATTAGATACCTATTGGCCTCAATTTGAAGCCTTGCTAGAGCGTTTACAAGGTTATCAAAGCCAGATTGCAGATAAGATGGAAAGTTTTGGTGCTGAGGTTGTAAATGTTGGTTTGGCAGACTCACCAATTGTCGCTAGAGAAAAGGCACGAGAGTTAAAGACGGAAGATGTTGATATTTTGTTTCTATATGTTTCGACCTATGCGTTATCGTCAACAGTTTTACCTGTAGTTCAAAAAGTAAAATGTCCAATAATTATATTAAACATACAGCCTGTTGCCGCTATAGATTACGAAAGCTTTAATGCACTAGGTGATCGTGGTAAAATGACAGGCGAGTGGTTGGCTCATTGTCAAGCATGTTCTGTACCCGAATTAGCAAATGTTTTTAATCGTTCAGGAATAGATTATGAGTTTGTAACAGGTTATTTAGATGAGCCACAAGTTTGGACGGAAATTCAGGATTGGATAGATGCAGCTCGTGTAGGCTCAGTAATGCAAAATAACAGACTAGGCGTTTTAGGACATTATTATGGTGGAATGTTAGATGTGTATTCTGATTTAACAAAACAATCTGCAGCGTTTGGGACACACATAGAAATTGTTGAAATGTGTGAATTAAAAAAGTACAGAGATGCAGTTACAGCATCTGAAATAGAAGAAAAAATATTAGAATTTAAAAACGTATTTGAGGTTGTTGATGCTTGTGAGGAAGCTGAAATTATTCGTGCAGCAAAAACTTCAATAGGCTTAGATAAATTAGTAGAACATCACGATTTAGGTTCTTTAGCTTATTATTATGAAGGAGAAACCGGTAATGCATATGAAAATATTGTAACGTCAGTTATCGCAGGAAACACCTTACTAACAGGGAAGAATGTACCTGTCGCAGGTGAATATGAAGTAAAGAATGCCCAAGCCATGAAAATTATGGACGCCTTTGGAGTGGGTGGTTCGTTTTCTGAATTCTATGCAATGGATTTTAATGATGATATTGTGATGTTGGGACATGATGGTCCTGCACATTTTGCCATTGCCGAAGGGAATGTACAACTTGTGCCATTACCTGTTTATCACGGGAAACCAGGTAAAGGGCTATCCATTCAAATGACGGTAAAACATGGACCTGTAACGTTGTTATCTGTTGTAGAAGGTAAAGACGATGTGTTTTTATTAGTCGCAGAAGGAGAGTCCGTAGAAGGCCCAATATTACAAATAGGAAATACAAATAGCCGTTATCGATTTTCAATTGGCGCCAAAGCGTTTATGAACGAATGGTCTAAACAAGGACCATCGCATCATTGTGCTATTGGAGTAGGTCATATTGCCAATAAGATTGAAAAACTAGGAAACCTTTTGAATTTACGAGTCGTTCATATTTGTTAACGGGTAAATAACTAAAAACCAAAAAAAATGCAAGCAATATTAGGAGTGTTGTTTCACTCATTAGGAGGTGTGGCAGCAGGAAGTTTTTACATGCCTTACAATAAAGTAAAAGGTTGGGCTTGGGAAACCTACTGGATGGTAGGTGGCGTTATGTCTTGGCTCATTGTGCCACCAATTGCTGCCTATTTAACCGTTCCTGGTTTTATGGATATTATAGCAGCAAGCTCAAGTAAAATTTTAGGCTTTACGTTTTTAATGGGTTTGCTTTGGGGAGTTGGAGGATTGTCCTACGGTTTAGGTGTACGGTATTTAGGTATGTCTTTAGGGAATTCTGTAGTGCTCGGATTTTGTGCCGCTTTTGGAGCTATTGTGCCATCTATATATTACAATTTTAAGCCCGAAGTTGGTAAAACATCCTTTACGGATATGTTAGGTTCTTCTGGAGGTCAAATCGTATTGCTTGGTGTTTTAATTTGTTTGTTGGGCATTGCGATTTGCGGAAAAGCAGGTATGTTAAAAGAAAAAGAGCTCTCGGACGAAGAAAAGAAAAAAAGTGTTTCAGAGTTTAATCTGGTAAAAGGGTTGATAGTGGCTATTCTGTCAGGAATTCTAAGTTCATTTTTTAGTTTCGGAATAGAAGCAGGAAAGCCGCTAGCGGATGCCGCAATTACTGCTGGTTACGACAGCTTGTTTGCAAACAATGTCACTTTTGTCGTTATACTTTGGGGAGGATTAGTAACTAATTTAATCTGGACAACCCTATTGAGTATCAAAAACAAATCCTATAAAGATTTTACGAATAAAACCACACCAATTAGAAAGAACCTGTTGTTTTCTGCTTTAGCAGGAACTGTCTGGTTTTTGCAATTCTTTTTCTATGGAATGGGAGAAAGTAAATTAGGGAATGGAGCAAGTTCATGGATTTTGCATATGTCAACCATAATTTTAACAGCAAATCTTTGGGGCATTTATAGAAAGGAATGGCATGGTGTAACTCAAAAAACAAAAACCACAATTACAGCAGGTATAGTAATTATTGTTTTATCCGTAATATTGGTTGGTATAGGTAATTCTTTATGACTAAATTGCCTTTTAATCAGTGTAAAGGGAGAAAATTTAAAAACTAATCGATATGACAAAAACAACCTCGATAAAAATACTTTTATTAGCTATAACCCTATTATTATTTGCCAGTTGTGTAGATGATAGCTCTAAAATCAAACACAAAGCTATAGATTTCGAAAAAAAAGCTAAAGAACTAGTAAGTTCTATGACTCTTGAAGAAAAAGTTTCTCAAATGAGTTACGAATCTCCAGCTATTGAAAGGCTTGGAATACCAGAATATAATTGGTGGAATGAATGTTTGCATGGAGTTGGAAGAGCAGGAAGAGCTACGGTTTTTCCTCAAGCTATTGGGTTAGCAGCGACATTTGATAGAAATCAAATGAGTAAAATCTCAGAAATGATTTCTGACGAAGCTCGTGCAAAACATCACGAGTTTGCAGCTAGAGGAAAAAGAGGTATTTATCAAGGTTTAACATATTGGACACCCAATATTAATATTTTTAGAGATCCAAGATGGGGAAGAGGTATGGAAACCTATGGAGAAGATCCTTATTTGGCTGGTGAATTAGCGGTTCGTTTTATCAAAGGTTTGCAAGGTGATGATCCAAATTATTTTAAACTTATCGCTACTGCAAAACATTTTGCTGTACATAGCGGGCCAGAAATAGATCGTCATAGTTTTAATGCCACACCAAGTCCACAAGATTTTTTAAATACTTACAGTCCTCACTTTAAAAAAGTAGTGGAAGAAGCGGGAGTATATTCTATAATGTGTGCATATAATAGTTATAACGGAGAACCTTGTTGTGGTAATAAGAGTTTGAGTAATCTACTTCGAGATGATTGGAAATTTGATGGTTACATAGTATCAGATTGCTGGGCTATAAGAGATTTTTATGATGAAGGAACTCACGAAATAGCTGCCGATAAAAAAGAAGCTTCAGCTATGGCCGTAAAAGCAGGTACCGATTTAAACTGCGGAAATTCATATCCAGCATTAGTAGAGGCTGTTAAAGATGGTTTAATTAAAGAAAGTGAATTAGATGTTTCCTTGGAAAGACTATTTATAGCGCGTTTAAGGTTAGGCTTATTTGCTCCAAAAGGTGATGTTAAATACGAAAGCATATCATATGATGTAGTAGACTCTGAAAAACATAGATTAGCAGCTTTAGAAACTGCACGTAAATCAATGGTGTTGTTAAAGAATGAAGATAACGTACTCCCTTTAGATAAAAATAAGATTAAAAAAATAGCCGTAATTGGTGCAAATGCAGACGATTTAGAAGTGCTTTTAGGAAACTACAATGGGTATCCAACAGATCCAATAACACCTTTAGAAGGTTTTAAACGTAAATTGCCAAATGCAAGGGTTTCTTATGCTGTTGGGAGTAAATTAGCGGATGGACTTCCTGTTTTTGATGCCATACCAGAATCTGTTTTATTTACTGATAATTCTTTAAAAGTGAATGGATTGAAAGGTGAGTATTACGATAATATTTCTTTTATTGGTAAGCCAAAACATTTACGTACAGATAAAACCGTAGATTTTACATGGAGAACAACGCCTCCATTTAATGATATGAACTATGATGCTTATTCTGTAAAATGGACAGGTATATTGTCAGTAAATAAAACAGGTAATTATGCTTTAGGAGCAGAAGCGTTTTCAGAAATGAATCTTTATTTAGATGAAAAACTAATTGTAAGTTACCATGGAAATCATCATCCTAAAAAAGTATATGAATACGTAAAACTTGAAGCTGGTAAAAAGTATCAAATACGCTTTGAATGTGTACAAAATAATACGGAACATTCAATTATGAGATTATTATGGGAAGCTCCAAAAGAAAATTTAGAAGAGGAAGCAATTGCCATTAGCAAAGATGCTGATGCTATTGTTTTATGTATGGGGATTAGTCCTTTGTTAGAAGGTGAAGAAATGAAAGTAAAAGTAGATGGCTTTGGAGGAGGTGATCGTGTTCATACCAGATTGCCTAAAACTCAAACTGAGCTGATCAAAAAAATACAGAAACTAGGAAAACCTACCATTCTAGTTTTATTAAATGGAAGTGCTTTATCTATTAATTGGGAAAACGATAACATACCTGCAATTATTGAAGCTTGGTATCCAGGTCAAGCAGGAGGAACTGCAATTGCAGATGTTATCTTTGGAGATTATAATCCGGCAGGAAGATTACCAGTGACTTTTTATAAAGATATTAAAGACATCCCTGAGTTTAGTGATTATAAAATGCAAGGAAAAACCTATCGTTATTTTAAAGGAGAACCATTATATGAGTTTGGGTATGGATTAAGTTTTACAACCTTTACCTATAATAATCTTGAAATGCCAGAAGTAATTGAATCTGGAAATGACTTTACTCTTAAAGTGGAAGTTGAAAATACAGGAGCTTATGATGGAGAAGAAGTCGTGCAGATTTATATTAATAATGCCAATGCAGATGAGTTCAATCCACATAAAACTTTAGCTGGTTTTCAGAGAACTTCTTTTAAATCTGGAGAAAAAAAATTACTTACATTTAAGATTGATAGAGATCAATTAAGTGTTGTTAATGGAGATGGAAAAAAAGTAGTCCTTCCTGGTGAATATCAAATTTCAGTAGGAGGAACACAACCTTCATTAAGCAGAGAACAGAAAGGTATTGTTATTACAAAAACTCTGGTAATTCAATAAAAGAGCTTTTAAGAACACGTTATCATGAAGGTGAATGGATAATTTCTACAGGGAATGTTGATATTATTTATGTTTTTAATAGACATTAGAAATTCAGTTTAGTTTTACATGAGAGTACAGGATAAAGAAATTTGAAGATTATTTTAATTTTCAAGCACTAAAACCAACGAAAAACAATTCCTGAAATGATAAAGCAAAAAATCTATGTACTATTATTATTCATATTTTGTTTTTCATGCAATGAGAATATAGAACAAAGTAATACGCTAGCATTTGAAAAACTATTAGTCAACTCAAAAGAAAATCCATTAACTATTGAAAGTAAACAACCACTATTCTCATGGATAGTAAATGCTGAAGGATACAATAAATCACAATCGGCATATCATATTCTTGTAGCATCTTCAGAAGATAAATTAAACGAGAATGATGCTGATGTATGGAATTCTAAAAAAGTAGAAAGCGATAAATCTACATTTGTAAACTATCAAGGAAAACCTTTACAAGCCTTGCAAGCCTATTTTTGGAAAGTAAAAATTTCGGATAATCAAGGTACTGTTTCAGACTGGTCGGAAATTCAAAAATTTGAAATGGGATTGATGAACGAAACTAATTGGGGAGATTCAAAATGGATTACTTTAAATAAAGATACTAGAACTTCAGAACATCGTTTTAGAGGCTACAAAACAGGGAGGATGAAAGAACCTCAAACTGTTGATGGTTTTTCAGCGAGCTATTTTAGAAACGAAATAAATGTTACTAAAACTATTAAAAACGCTCAAGCTTACATTTGCGGATTGGGCTACTATGAATTGTACTTGAATGGTGAAAAAGTAGGCGACCATGTATTAGACCCAGCACCATCTAATTACGATAAACAGGCGTATTATGTCAATTATGATATTACTGATGCGTTAAAATCTGGTAAGAATGCATTCGGAATTATAATGGGAAACGGATTTTATGGACAGAATATTTCTTGGAAACGCGATCCAGAATCCGACAAAGATTTGGCTTATGGACCACCAACGGTAAAGTTATTAGTCAAGTTAAAATATGATGACGGTTCGGAAACCGATTTCTATACTGATGAAACCTGGAAAGAAGCTACAGGTCCAATTGTGTTCAATAATATTTATGGTGGTGATACTTATGATGCCAATTTTGAATTAGGTAATTGGACTTCGGTTGATTATGATGACATCTCTTGGGGAAATGCAAAAGTAACAACACCAAAACTTAAAAAAATAAGTGCAAACCAAATTCCGCCTATCAAAAAATTGAAAGTGCTAGAACCACAAAAAGTTTTCAAAGGTGCAGATGGCGAATGGATTGTAGATTTTGGTCAAAACATCGCAGGTTGGGTTAAAATCAATGTTCAAGAAAAGAAAAACCAGTTGATTGAAATCATTACAACAGAAGCTTTGTTAACCAATGGCAAAGATATTTTTAAAGGCTCAACAGGAGGAGGAGCTAATGGAATGACTCAAGTTTACAAATACATCTGCAAAGGTGAAGGTATAGAATCTTGGGAGCCAAAGTTCAGTTACCATGGTTTTAGATATGCCAAAATATTAGGAGTTTCACGAAAGCCAGATGCCGAAATGATTAAAGCAGTTTTAGTGGCTACTGATATAGAAGAAACTGGGAGTTTTTCATCTTCTGATGAGTTGCTTAATAAAATGCACAGCATTAGTAAATGGACCATTGTAGATAATTTACATGGAATTCCAGAGGACTGTCCACATCGCGAGAAATGTGGATGGTTAGGTGATGCACACGCCTTTTGCGAATACGCTTTGTATAATTATGATATGTATGATTTCTATAAAAAGTACATGGAAGATATTCGAACGCAAATGCGACCTACTAAAGGTCATAACAATCCAGAAATTAAATTTCAAGTGCCTACGATGATTGCACCTGGAAAACGTACGTCAACGTACGCCAAAATAGATTGGGGAGTTGCTACCATGTATTTGCCTTGGTATAATTATTTACAATATGGTGATGATGAAATTGTAAAGGAATATTACGAAGACATGAAAAACCTGACCGATTTCTACTTAAACTTTAAAGGAGAAAATGGTATTATGCAAGATGGTATGGGAGATTGGTGCCCACCACTTTGGGATAGAAGAAAGAATCCTAGTGCTATGGAGTGCGACCCTATTATTTCTGCTAATGCGTATTTCTATGATGTTTTAGGAATTATGGAGCGTTTTGCGAAAATGAATGATGATGCAGTTTATGAAGCTCAAATGAAACAAGAAAAGGAAGATTTGAAAAAGGCATTCAATAATGAGTTCTTAGTTGATATTCCTAATACAAATCATCAATGGTATCAAAGTCAGACAGCTACGGTTCAAGCTTTACAATTTAATATGGTACCTGAAGATAAAATTGAATCGGTAGTCAATGGTTTGGCTCATGATATCGTTGAAGTTAAAGGCGGACATCATTCCACAGGAATCCATGGTAATAGATATATCTACACCGTTTTATCCAAATACGGAAAGGCAGATTTAGCCTATCAAATATTAACAACGCCAGAGTTTCCGAGTCAGACTTATGTTATGAATTCAGGATTCACAACATGGCCAGAACGCCAGTTTGAATGGGAGAAAATGGAAGGACCAACCAACTCATTAAACCATCCAATGCATAGTGGTTTTGCTGCTTATTTTTATGAATCTTTAGGAGGCATAAAGTCTTCGGTATCAAATCCTGGTTATAAGATGTTTGTAGTTAATCCAGAATTCCCAAGTGAAATAACTAGCACAACAATAACAGTCCCGACACCTTATGGTGCGATAAAAAATGACTGGAAAGCTAGTAATGGTCTTTTAACTATGGATCTTGATGTGCCATTCAACACAAAAGCGAAACTTGTAGTAACGTCTTCAGAACTTGAGAGTCTAAAAATAAATGGTAAATCCCTTGAAGATTTTAAAAAGCAAAATACATTAGACATTATAGATGGAGCTGTGATTTTGGGTTCAGGGAAATATCGGATTGAATATTCAAAAGCTTCAATATGAAAATATGAGTAAGTAGGTAGTCACTTAATTAGGTTTCTAGTTTTCCTTTATGTCTGGTTGAGCGCAGTCGAAACCTATTATAGTGGTTTAACAATTTTATTTCAATAGTTCTCGACTGCGCTTGAACAGACAAAGTAAACTGTATCATTTAATTAAAAAATAATTTTATGCGTTCAATTATTCATGTTTTGTTATGTAGCCTTATCATATGTGCTTCATCATGTAAAAACAAAGATGCTTCAATAGAGAAAGAAAACACATTTCAATCCATATTTAACGGTAAGGATTTGGAAGGCTGGAGTGGTGACCCAAAATATTGGCGTGTTGAAAATGGTATTTTAATAGGAGAGGTGACACCCGAAACAATTCTAAAACGTAATTCTTTCGTCATTTATGAAAAAGAACAGCCTGAAAACTTTGAATTACAACTAGAGTATAGAATAACCAATTCAGGGAATAGTGGTATTAATTACAGAAGCGAAATTATAGATAATGTACCATTCGCATTAAAAGGTTATCAATGCGATATAGATGGTAAAAATAAATATACAGGTCAGAATTACGAAGAGAAAAAACGTACGACATTGGCTTATATTGGCGAAGTTGTAACCATTCCACAGATGCCTGATAGTATACCCAAAACCAACTTGCGTAAAAATGTAAAGAAAAATTGCTGGCAAACTAGAACTATTACAGAAACAAAATTGAAATCGCAGCTAAAATCAATCATTAAGTCTAACGATTGGAATACGGTTCACCTCAAAATACAAGGTAATAAAATGCAACATTATGTAAATGGTGCGCTATTTAGTGAGGTAAACGATTTAGATGAAGTTAATAGATCTACTGAGGGCTATATAGGTGTTCAGGTTCATGTTGGTCCGCCTATGAAGGTTGAATACAGGAATATAAAATTAAAGCAATATTAAAATACATCCGTCATCAAAAAAAAGATACCATTCTAATGGGAGGTCTTCTATGACCATGTCTTTGCTGTTAAATTTTTCATTACAGCTTATAGAATTTTATTCATAATCTTGATATTAAAATACATTTAGAATTACAGGATAGTGCAGGATAGTAAAGGTTAGAACAGGATAGTTGATAATTTTTTTCATAATAAATTAGAAGAATATTAACAATTAATCAAAAATTTTATGAATTTATTAATCACATTGAACAAATGTTTGAGTTTTCGTAAAACATGGCTGTGTGTAATTTTGACATTTTCATTTGTTGCAATGTCAAATGCGCAATTGGTAACTGGTAAGGTTACAGCAGAAGGACTTCCTCTTCCTGGTGCTTCAGTCATAATTAAGGGAACAACAACAGGAACTGAAACAGATTTTGACGGTAATTATTCAATCCAAGCCAATTCGGAAAGTACATTAGTGTTTTCTTATGTCGGGTATACCTCACAAGAGGTGCTTGTAGGAAGTCAGACTGTAATAAATGTAATTTTAGAGCCAGACAATGCCTTTGATGAGGTCGTTATTATTGGCTATGGAACCCAGCGAAAATCTGATTTAACAGGTTCGGTTTCATCGGTTAGTGCTCAAGATGTAGCTGATGTACCAGTTTCGAGAGTTGATCAAGCCCTGCAAGGTAGAGCCGCAGGTGTACAAGTAACGCAAACTAGTGGTGCGCCAGGTGCTGGTACCTCCATTAGAGTACGTGGAGGTAATTCCATTACTGGTAGTAACGAACCACTTTGGGTTATTGATGGTATTATTGTTGGAACTAATTTTAACCTAAACAATCTTAATGCAAATGATGTAAAATCTATTGAGGTCTTAAAAGATGCATCATCTGTTGCTATTTATGGCTCGAGAGGTGCAAATGGGGTTATTTTGGTAACCACAAAAAGTGGTGCTAATATTAGTGGTGGTAAACCACAAATTAATATAGGTATTCGAACAAGCTCACAATTAGTGCCTGAACGACCAGACTATTTAAGTCAAGAACAACAAATTGAATACACCAATCAGGATGCAATAATAAGGGGTGTAGCTGAACCATTTCCTGATGATCCATCTACCTACCCAGATAATGACTATTTAGACCTTTTATTAGATGTATCACCTATTACTAATGTAGATGTTTCTATAGCTGGCTCTTCAGAAAACGGAAGTGCGAGTTATTATAATTCGTTAAATTTTTTCGATCAAGATGGTCTTATTGAAAATTCGGGAATACAAAAATATATCTTTAGGTCTAATTTAGATTTTAAAATAACTGATAATTTAAAAGCAGGAACTCGTTTTAATTATTCAAGAATTAAATTAGACAATGGTGTAGTTGGTTATAGCGGTCTTCTAGGTATTTTACCAACCCAACCTGTTTACAATGACGATGGTTCTTTTAATGGGGCCAATGAAGTAACCGGTAATCCATTTGGGAACCCTGTTGCAATAGCAGCACTAGATATAGATGAGACTACCTCCAGTAATTTATTAGCAACGATATATCTAGAATATAGTCCTATAGAAAATTTAATTATACGTTCTACATTTAATCCAGATATTACCAATTCTAAAAGAAACGAATTTACGTCTAGCCAAAGACCAGATTTACAAGTAGGAGACAGTAATGCTAGGATAAGTACTATATCTGCTATTAATTGGAATAACGAAAATACGGTGCAGTATTCTGGAACTGTTGGAGAGGATCATAGTTATACGGTTTTAGGTGGTGCCTCTTTTCAGAAAGATGTTATTGAAACTGCTTCAGCTCAGGCTTTTGGGTTTACTACGGATGCAACGACATTCAACTCTTTAGGATTAGGAACTGATCCTACAAGAAATGTAGTGAGTTCTGGTTATAGTCAAAGAACACTTGTTTCCTTTTTCGGTAGGCTTAATTATAACTATAAAGACAAGTATTTGTTAACATTGGTTGGTAGAAGTGATGGT
The DNA here is from genome assembly GCF_044594915.1 of Winogradskyella sp. R77965. Classification (GTDB taxonomy): domain Bacteria; phylum Bacteroidota; class Bacteroidia; order Flavobacteriales; family Flavobacteriaceae; genus Winogradskyella. Next base: position 3,684,709 of record NZ_CP138990.1, read on the forward strand.
AGTTCTGTGTTTGCTCCTGGTAATAAGTATAATTTTTACCCCTCTATAGCAGCTGCTTGGAAAATTAGTGAAGAGTCATTTATGCAAGATCAAGACATATTTAGTGATTTAAAACTTAGAGCTAGTTATGGTCAAGCAGGTAACCAAGCCATAGATCCATACAGTACTTTGGCTGTATATGCCGAGGCAAACACCTCGACTAATGGTATTGAACTTCCAGGTCTTCTTTTGGGTAGACCAGCAAATCCTAATTTAATTTGGGAAACAACAACGTCTTTTGATATTGCTTTAGAAGCTTCGCTTTTTGGAGGTAGAGTTTTTACAGAGTTCAATTACTATCGTAAGAAGACAGAAGATTTATTATTAGATGTTACTATACCTAGACAAACAGGTTATACAAATCAATTACAAAATATAGGTTCTTTAGAAAATAAAGGGTGGGAATTTCTAGTAAATTCTACTAACATAAGTAATGATAACTTTAATTGGAATTCTACATTAACGCTTTCTTCTAATAAAAATAAGGTGTTGGATTTAGGAGGTGAGGAGTTTATTGATGTAGTTGTAGATGAGATTTTAGGTGCTGGTAACCTAAGGTTAATCGTTGGTGAAACGGCACCAGTATTTACGGGAGTCCAGTATTTAGGAACTTGGAAAAGTCAAGATGAAATTGATGCTTCAGGACAAGATGCAGCTACAAATTTTGTTGGTGGTCCAAGATATAAGGATACAGATGGAGATGGTTTTATAACCAACGAAGACTTTGAGGTACTAGGAAATCCTTTTCCAGATTTGATTTTTGGATTTGAAAACAATTTCTCTTATAAAAACTTCGATTTAAGTATTTATATTCAAGGAACGGTTGGTAGTGAAGTTTTTAATTTAAGAACACGTAATAGTTTTTTCATTCGTGGAGAGCTTCCAAAATATGCAGAAGTTGCTAATTATTGGTCACCTGAGAACCCAAATTCTGATGTTCCTAGACCTGGATTTGTTGAAGGTGCTTATCAGCCCAATTCTTTTGATGTCGAGGACGCTACACACTTGCGTCTAAAAAATGTTAGATTTACGTATAATTTGCCAGTTGAAGAAATGGGGTGGAAAGGTGTTAAAGGTATGGCAATTTATGCAACTGGAACCAATTTACTGCTGCTTTCAGATTTTAGATTAATTGATCCTGAAACGAGTCGATTTGGTAGAACTGGTTTGGGTAATCTTGCTCAAGGATTTGCAAATGGAGAGTATCCCAATGCTAGTGTTTTAAGTTTAGGACTTAACGTAACTTTTTAAAAAATAGAATTATGAAAACAAATAAATTATTTTTATGTATTTCCTTAATTATGTTCACGTGTTTTGGTTGTGATGATTTTTTAGAGGAAGACCCAAGAGATATTGTTACTCCAGAAAATTTCTTTGCCACTGATGAGGATGCAAAACAAGGTATTACTGGTATATACTCCGTAATTAAAAACAACTCTATTTACGGACAGGCAGGGTTGGATAATTGGTATGACAACGGGGTCGATATTATAGAGCCAAATCGTACACATCCGATTTTCGAGATAATGGGTAATTACAGTTTAAGTGCGGCTACTGCTGATATCTCAAACCAAAAAATGAGTGTGTCTGATACTTGGCAGAATTTGTATAGAGTTATCTTAAATACTAATGTTATTATTGATAGGGTTTCAGGAAATGAAGCCATTTCTCAAGATGTTCAGACCAATGCTATTGCAAACGCGAGATTTCTGCGCGCTATGGCTTATTGGCATATTACCAACCTTTGGGGTGATGCTCCTTTTTATACAGAAGTTCTTACCCTAGAAGAGATTGGTTCACTTGCAAGAACTGATAAAGATGTTATTTTAGCAAGTGTACTAGATGATTTGGAGTTTGCACAAAATAATTTGCCATCTGTTTTGCCAGATGAAGATAGAGGAAGAGCCTCTAAGTGGGCAGCAGCTGTTATTGAAGCAAAAATACATATGAAAGCTCAAGAATGGCAAATGGGCTTAGATAAATGTTTAGAGATTATCAATGGATCTCCTCATATCGTATTACCAACTTATGCGGAAGTGTTTGACCCTGCTAATGAATATAATGCAGAAATTATTTGGTCATTAGATTTTGCTAAGGATGTTACAGGGCAATTTGAGCCTGCATTTCCAGGCCGTTCATTTGCTGGAAACAATTATTGGAGACCAAGTCTCTTTAATCCGCGTATAAGAGATGAGCCAGCAAATTCAGATGATAGAGATCCTCTGAGAGCAGCACTAACTGCCAATGGAGAAGAATTTAATGGTACTGGACTTCAGATAGCGTCGAAAGATTTTGCAGATAATTTTCCTGCTAATGATTTAAGAAGACCTTTAAATATTATGGACTCTTATGAGGGTTTTCAGTTGAATCATACATACATGCCTAAATTCATGAGTCTTAAATTTGAGACTTCTCCAAGATTTAATCACGGTGATAATAGATTAGTATTCAGAATGGCAGATGTGCATTTAATGGCTGCTGAATGTGAAAACGAGCGTCCAGGTGGTAATGCTAATACTGCTTTTGAATATATTAGGAGTATACGAGAGCGAGCTTATGCTACCACGGAAGAAGCAGAAGAAATTTTAGGTCTAAGTCAACAAGCGTTTAGAGAAGCTATTTATGACGAGCGTAAATGGGAGTTAGCTGCAGAGGCAACAAGAAGATACGACTTAATAAGATGGGGTATTTATTTAGATGTTGTTCGTAATGCAGAATTTATAACTTATAACCCTGATGAAAATATAAAGGATTATCATGTTTTATTACCAATTCCTTTAAATGAATTGCAGTTAAATCCAAATTTAACTCAAAATCCAGGTTATTAGGAGTTTATTATTTATTAGATTCAGATCCAACAAATAATGGATATAGATAAGAATTAGTATTTGAGTTAGCTAGTTTTAAAACAAAAGAAGACCGGAATAGATTTATTTCGGTCTTCTTTACTTTATAATTTTTTAATTATGGAATCTCACAATATAAAAATACAGTATAGTACAGGGTACAAATATTATTTATGAAACTTATCTTGTCTTCTGCTAGCTAATACCTTATTTAATGAAATTAAAAGTTGTTTTCTGGATATGTTTTATTGTACCATTTCTGACTTACTCGCAAATAAAACATGGCTTAAGAGATGATGCAGGACGTCATATTATCCCAAGAGGTTTTGTAGTTAATACAAACGACCATAAAGGCGAAGTCTTTTTTAATAGTGACGACTATGCCAGAATGGTAAGAATGGGTGCCAATACCCAAGTGATCCGTTTAGAATTAGGCAAGCTAAGTGCCTTTCCTGGAGGTCAACTAGAACCAAATTACCTTAAAAAATTAGATACGCTTGTTGCTCTTGGCAAAAATCATGGTATAAAAACGGTCTTTAAAATGACGGTTTATGGTGTCGACAAATTTGTTTGGGAAGAATTTTGGCTCAATAAAAAAGGAGAATACAATACGTATATTGATGCCTGGAAAGTGATTTGGAATCGATTTTCAGATAATGATGCTGTTTTTGGTTACGATGTGGTTAATGAACCAAGAAAGTTAACCATGGATATTTCATATGAGGATTTAACTAACAAATACCTCATACCACTTTATCAAAACATTATTGACGAAAGCCAGAAAATCAATGCCAATAAAATGATTTTGTTTCAATCCATCTTTATGAATAAAGGAGAGAAGGTAGAAAAAAATCAATATGCTGAAATAAAGTCACCAATTAACAGAAAGAACATCATTTTTGCACCGCACATTTATCAAAATGATATAGACTTCATTAAACGAAACATGGATCGGTTTGATAAAGAATCAGATATGTTAAATGCACCAATTCTTATAGGAGAATGGGGCTTTCCAACATTTGCAAAAACTGATACGTTGATTGATGGCAAGTTAGGTCAGTTAAAATATAGAGAACTCTATATAAGAACCGCTGAGGTTTTTGATCGTATGGGAGTCGGCTCAATTAAAGCTTGGTTTTTAGGGAACAGAACCATGCAGCATTTTCTTTCTGGTGGACCATCTACTTGGTCTATTTTTAGTGATAGTACAGATGCTGGTACTGTGGAACGTAAATACATCACTGATGTTATATCGAGACCATTTCCGCAAGCCATAGCAGGAGATATACAATCGTTTTTCTTTAATCATGCCACAAGAACGCTCGACATAAAAATAAAGACAGACAACTCTAAAGGTGCATCAAAAGTATTCATTGGTGCTAACCGTCATTATCCTGATGGATTTTCAATACTGATAGATTCAGATGTGGTGATGTTTTATAATCCACTAAAAAATGTAGGATTAGAAACTTATAAATCACCAGACAATTTTGATCCCTCTAATTATATTTGGAATACGAATTCGCAAAAATTGGTGATTTTAAAATGGCCAAAAGATCAAGCGTTTTTAAATATTAAAATCGTACCAGGAATACGAAACTTTGACTAACAAACGAATAAGATAAAATGAAGAAATTATTACTAGCCATAGGCGTTGTAATCATATTTTCCGGCTGTAAATCGGAAACTAGTTCTCAGCAAACAACAAGTAAGAAAGAGACGGAAATCGCTAAAAAAGTAGAAAGTCTTATTAGTGAAATGACATTGGATGAAAAGATTGCCGAAATGACCCAAGATGCACCGGCTAATGATCGCTTAGGTATTCCGTATATGAAGTATGCAGAGGCATTACACGGTATGTGGCTTGTACTCGATTATTATGGTAATACAACAGTGTATCCGCAAGCTATTGCCGCGGGCTCTACTTGGGAACCAGAGTTAGTCAGAAAAATGGCTTCTCAAACAGCTTTAGAAGCGCGTGCATTAGGTGTTACACATTGTTATTCGCCCAATTTAGATGTCATTTCTGGAGATCCAAGATATGGCCGTGTTGAAGAATCTTATGGTGAAGATCCTTATTTGGTATCTAGAATGGGTGTTGCATTTATAGAAGGTTTACAAGGCACTGGTGATGAACAATTTGATGAGAATCATGTAATTGCAACGGCTAAGCATTTTATTGGATATCCTGAAAATAGACGTGGTATCAATGGTGGTTTTAGTGATATGTCCGAACGTCGCTTACGTGAGGTTTATCTGCCACCTTTTGAGGCTGCAATAAAAGAAGCAAAGGTAGGTTCTGTGATGCCAGGTCATCAAGATTATAATGGAGTTCCAAACCATATGAACACTTGGTTGTTAAAAGATATTTTACGAGATGAACTAGGTTTTGATGGTTTTATTATTTCCGATAATAATGATGTCGCTCGATTAGGAACCATGCATTTTATTGCCGAAACTAGAACGGAGTCAGCTATTTTAGGATTAAAAGCCGGTGTTGATATGGACTTAGTGATCGGTAAAAATGAGAAGTTGGCTGCATATAATTCCAAAGTGTTGAAGGATACCGTGACTCAGAATCCAGACTTGCTAAAGTATATTGATAAAGCAACATCTCGTATTCTAACCGCAAAATATAAATTGGGTTTATTTGATACAGAACCAAAAGCGATTGATACCGAAACTGTAAATGCTGGTAGAAAAGAACACCAAGAGTTTTCTTACGAAATGGCTAAAAAAGCTATGATTCTATTGAAAAATGACAATAATCTCTTACCGTTAGATATCAATAGTATTAAATCATTGGCAGTAATTGGTCCAAATGCACATGAAGAGCAACCAGCAAAAGGCACCTATTCGTTATTAGGTGGTTATTCAGGATTACCGCCATATTATACATCTGTGTTAGAGGGGTTAACCAGTAAAACAGAAGGAAAGGTAAAAATAAATTATGCCAAAGGTTGTGATTTGTTGAGTAATTCAAAAGAAGGTTTTTTAGAAGCTATTGCAGCCGCAAAAAAATCAGATGCTGTTGTACTGGTTGTTGGTGGTTCTCGTAAGACAGTTGGAGAAGGCGCGGACCGTTCAAATCTAGATTTATACGGAGTTCAAAATGAATTGGTTGAAGCTATCCATAAAACAGGGAAACCAGTAATTGTAGTTTTAATAAATGGTCGTCCATTGACTATTAATTATATCGCAGAGAATATCCCATCAATATTGGAAACTTGGTATTTAGGGATGCGTTCTGGCGATGCCATTGCAGATGCTATTTTTGGGGATACGAATCCAGGAGGGAAACTTACCGTGTCTTTTCCTCGTGATGTAGGGCAGGTGCCTGTAACGTATTTGGAGCGTCCAGACTTTATAGGTTCTGGTAAAGGTTTATACAAGGATGCAGATAAATCACCATTATATCCTTTTGGTTTTGGATTGAGTTATACCACATTCAAATATAGTACACCAAAACTTGAGAATGAAACCATTAATGCAGATGGCTCTACCAAGGTCTTTGTTGATGTCACAAACACAGGAGAAAGAGAAGGAGATGAAGTCATACAAATGTATGTAAGAGACGATTATGCTTCGGTTGGGCGATACTTAAAACTACTAAAAGGTTTTGAGCGTGTTACTTTAAAACCGGGAGAGACAAAAACAGTCAGCTTTAATTTAGGTTTTGATGAGCTTAATGTTTTAAATCAAGACATGAAAAAAGTTGTGGAACCTGGTACATTTACCATTTCAGTAGGCACATCTTCTGTAGAGAAGGATTTGCAGAAAATCACACTTAAGGTTAAATAGTTTGAAAATAATTAATTTTGAATAGCATAGAATTATGAAAAAAAATACAATAAAAATTGCACTGATATTTATACTTTCAATAGTATATAATCAAACGTTTTCTCAAACCGTAACTTGCGATGGTATATTACCTTTTGAAGAACAAAATGGATTGTTAACAATTGAAATGGAATCAGGCGACTTACCTTCTGGTACTAATTGGCAAACTGGCAGTGAAGATGATCCTAATTTACCTGGATCGACCATAAATTATATATTTTGGGATGGACCTCAGTCTTTCAATGCCTTAACGGGAGCTCCAATTACTTATAATATAAAAATTAATAATCCAGGTACTTACAGACTTGCATGGCGTGGACGAATTGGTACAGGTACTTCAGGAGGAGAACACAACGACGCGTGGCTTAATATAGTAGCTGATGATTTTTATGCGACTAATACAAACAATTCCACTGCTACGCCTCAGTTAGAGCCAAGACCTAGTTGTGTAAGTAACCCAAATAGAGATTGTCCAGAAGGTTCTAGTACAAATGGGTATTTTAAAGCTTTTATGAATAGGCATCCTGTAAACTCACCTCCAGAACAGCGCTGGGGCTTTGTAACAAATACTAATGATGGTAATTCTTTTAGGTTTATATGGGCCACTTTTAATGCTCCAGGTAACTATTCCGTAATTGTAGATGCTAGGTCTAATTTCTTTTTTATGGATAAAATGGTGTTGCGCAGAACGGATGTTTCAGATAGTACAGCGTTTAATTTAAATAACCCAGAATCTTTATGTTATGATGCATCTTTATCTACTGAAACAATCATTAAACAAGAATTAAAAATATTTCCAAATCCAACATCAGGAAGATTAGAAATCAGAAATATACCTGTAAATACAAACCTTACTATTACTAATATGTTGGGTGTTGTGGTGCGTAAATTCAATATTAAAAACTCAAGCAATACAATTGATATAAGTGAATTAGATAGTGGAATTTATTTTATTTCAAGTACTGATCAAAATAGTAATTTTGCTAAAAAAATCATTAAACTATAAGGATCCTTTTTTTGTCTAAAAATTATATTTTATTATGTCTAATTGTTCTTTTTAATTGTAAGGAACAAGAAGTCATTATATCTAAAAAACCTAATATCTTATTCATTTTAGTTGATGACTTGGGCTATCACGATTTAGGTATTACAGGAAGTCAATTTTATGAAACACCAAACATAGATCAGTTGGCAAATCAATCTATGATGTTCACTAATGGCTATTCTGCAAGTCGTGTTTGTAGTCCGTCTAGAGCTAGTATAATGACAGGAAAGTTCACTGCTAGACATGGCATAACGGATTGGATTGGTGCTAAAGCTGGAGAAGATTGGAGAAGTAGAAATAGGCATGATAAACTATTGCCTGCCGATTATGTTCGCGTCTTACCAAAAAAAGAGTTGACGATTGCAGAAGCCATGCAACAAAATGGGTATAAGACTTTTTTTGCAGGAAAGTGGCATCTAGGTGGTGAAGGGTCTTACCCTGAAGACCATGGATTCGATATTAATATTGGAGGTATAGAAGCAGGTTCACCAAGAGGAGGGTTCTTTTCGCCTTGGAATAATCCTAAACTACCGAACAAACAGAAGGGAGAAAATTTAAGTATGCGATTGGCTAAGGAAACCGCAGAATTTATTGGTAAACATAAGGATTCTACATTTTTTGCTTTTTTATCGTTTTATGCCGTGCATGCACCTATTCAAACCACAGAAAAGAAGTGGAGAACATACAGAAATAAGGCTGATAGCATGGGAATTGCAGAGAAAGGTTATAAAATGGAACGCGTCTTACCTATTCGCCAAGTCCAAGACAACGCTATTTATGCAGGTTTAGTAGAAACCATGGATGATGCGGTTGGTTTTGTTTTAGAAGCACTTGAAGCCAATGGAGTAGCCGATAATACGATTGTGGTTTTTACTTCAGATAATGGTGGAGTTGCTTCGGGCGATCATTATGCGACAAGTAACTTACCTTTAAGAGGTGGAAAAGGCTATCAATGGGAAGGTGGTATAAAAGAGCCATTTTTTATTAAATCACCTTGGTTAAAAGGTCGTGGAATTCAAACTGATTATCCTGTTATTGCAACAGATTTGTATCCAACGCTTTTAGATTTAGCAGATTTACAACTCAATGAAGTACAACATGTCGATGGTATCAGTTTGAAGCCATTGTTAGAAGGTAAAGATTTGAATATAAAAAGACCATTGTATTGGCATTATCCACATTACGGCAATCAAGGAGGAGAACCTACGTCTGTAATTCAACAAAATGGCTGGAAGCTCATTCACTATTGGGAAGATGAACATGAAGAGCTATATAAATTACCATCAACAGAACATGATACTTTAAATGTAATTGCTCAACATTCAGAAATAGCCGAAAATCTGAGTAATGATTTAATATCATGGTTAAAAGAAGTCAACGCAAAATTCCCAACTAAAGACACTGAATATGATAAGGCAAAAGCTAAAAAAAGAGGACTTAATACCATAAATAAGAAGTGGCCTTCATTAGAAAAGTATAGAATGGAACTACTTTCTCAAGATTTTCAACCTAATGACAATTGGTGGAAAAGTAAGATTACTATAGATTAAACAAGAACCTAAATAAAAATAAAACTACTTCTATTTAAAAATAGGAGCATGGTGTAATTTGGCAGACCTGACAAAATGAAAAGTATATTCTTTTTTAGAAATTTAGGTAACATAAGATAACGATATTTCTAAGTTTTCAAAATAGAATGCAGGAGAAAGGGTTATTAATAGCTTCTTATTTAATAAATTATTTTAAAAAGAAACAATTATAAACACGAGTAAATACTATGTAAACTATTAGCATATAAAACCTACAGGATAGTTGAGCAGGATAGTACAGGATAATTAGGCATATTAAAAATTATAAATTGTAACAAATTAATCCATATAAACATAAAATTATGAAAAAAATTACTTTAAAAATTAGTGCATTTGTGCTGTTTGCTATGTCTGCGCTTCAAGTACAGGCTCAGAATTGTCCTGAGCTATTCCTTGATCCAGGTGTTTATAAACTTGCAACATGCGGTTTGACTTCGGAACTCTACATGACTATTAATGGGTCTGGCCAGTTAGTATGGGAGGCAGAATTAACAGGTGATGATCCAACACAACTTTGGACTATACAAGACCATAGAGAGCCAGCTTCTTCTGGGTATGTGGAAATTACAGCAGACATCACCCCTGGTCCTGGAGCTTTTACCATGATTGTAGATCAGGGATCTTATGATGGTCCTGGCGATACAGATGGTGTAGTTACAATTGCTGTTAGAACAGGTGATCCTATAGCTGATACGGCGGATGCAAACTACGGGTTTGATCAGTTTCAAAGAAGAAAAGCGACTGGTTGGTCTGGTGCTGGAAACAATGCATTGTTCGCGAAACCACCAGGACAAGGAAACTTTAGATATAGCATAGCGCCAGCGGCAGCAGCTGATCCAGTAGTGTTTAATGATGGTGGAGCAATTAACGATATTCGTTTTATTTTAGTTGAAGCCCTAAGCACAGAAGAGTTTGATACGAGTTCTGTTTTTATCTCAAACCCAGTTAAAGATGAGTTATCAATAGAAGGTTTAAATCAAAGTATTAAACAAATCTCTGTTTACGACTTACTTGGAAAACAAGTAATTACAAGCAATCTTGCTGATGATACAACTTCAACTAAATTAGATGTAAGTACACTTACAAGTGGTTTATACATTGTAAAACTAGAGGGAGAAAATGGTGCGAGCTTAACCAGAAAGATAGTGAAACAATAAGTTCTATAAATTATTAAGACATTTTAAGATCATCCTATCTTTTTTGATAAATAAAAGATAGGATGATTTTTTGTTTTATGAAGAATTCCTAAAATAACTCACTATGAAAAGACTTGCTTTTAAGATGAAACTAAATAGAGGACAGATAGAAGCGTATAAAAAACGTCATAATGAAATATGGACAGAACTCAAGGTGCTTTTAAAAGCTAATGGTGTCAGTGAGTATTCTATTTTTTTTGATGAAGAAACAAGTACTTTGTTTGCGTTTCAAAAAGTATCTGGTGAAGGAGGTTCTCAGGATTTGGCTAGTAACGACATCGTAAAAAAATGGTGGGATTTTATGGCAGATATTATGGAGGTGAATCCAGATAATTCACCAGTATCCATTCCTTTAGAAGAGGTATTCTATATGAAATAGACTTCATTTAACTATTTCTCAGGATAGAACAGGATACGGTCAATAGCTTTTCTATCTAAATTTATAAGATTCTTTGAATTTATAGGATCAAGAAAAAGAAAAAAGCATGACAAAAAATACCCTTAGTATAAGATTTTTAGCAAAGAACTTATGCGTTCTTCTCTCACTATGCTTAGCTCAGATAAACTTTGCGCAAGTCGTTTTAGAAAACGAAGTAAAAATAACCGATTTTGGTTTACATTTTAATGGTAGCAAGGTACCTAATACGTCTTCGGACAATGGCAGTACAACATCTTACGATTATGTTTTTGGAAGAAATATTTCCGCACATGGAGATTGCATAAAGACCTACGGAGACTATGTATTTATGACGTGGTATCGTGGCGGAAAAACAGACAGACATGTCATGCTGACCAGGTATAATACAATAACTGGTACTATGGCAACCATAGAGTTTCCGCACACGCACACAGGTTTTCAGAATAAATGGTGGCTAGGAGAATCGCATAATACTATTGCTGTTGGTATAAGTCCATTAAACGGAACTATACATTTATTATACGATATGCATGCGTATAGCATTTCAAGACCTTCAGATGGAAGTTTATCCAATGATTATTTTAGATATTCATATTCTATTGCAAATGCAGCCTCAGTTTCTGATGCAGAATTTACTTTAGATAAATTTGTTCAAAATGGAACAGGCGGCTATAAACACTTAAAGCTAACAGGAAATACTCCACAAAGCGAATTTGATGGATTAACGTATCCAAAATTTTTTCTAAACGATGCTGGAGATCTCTTAATGAATATGCGAGAAGGTGGTCATACTAATGGTATGTATAAGTTTTCTAAATATGATGCTAACACAGCAACGTGGTCTAATTTTACCGATTTTAATGCGTTAGGTGCAAACAGTCAACCAGGTATTACATATAATTGGGGACTTTATGGAAGTATGAAGTACGTCAATGGTAAAATGCGTATCGGTTTTCAACGAAGGTCTGCAAATAACACTGATAAATTTCGACTACAAAACGGAGTATATTATGCATATTCCGACGATCAATCAGGTGCCTCTAATTGGAAAACCCATGATGGTCAAAGTTTTAGTGTACCGCTTTACGATGCTGATGTTATAAAAATCATAGAGCCTGGAGATTATGTACAGACAACCCAAGTAGATCAAGTTTACATCGTACAAGGATTTGACTGGACAGTTACCGATAATGGTGATGTGCATATTATAAGTCGCGTAAGGGATGATGAATTCAACGTTACCAAGAATTTACATACCTACAAACCTGCAGGAGCTACTGATTTTATAACTTCAGAAAATTTTTCAGGTGCAGACGCTATTTATACTGCTGGAGATGATGTATTTATCATTGGTTTAAGTAGCGGTAGAGTTAAAATTCAAAAAACAGCAGGCGGAACTAATAATTTCACCACAGTATATCAGGCTACAACTGGTAAAACGTTTGACCATGGTCAAGTACATATAGCTGACGGAAAATTATACTATTATATGATGGAAAATGCATCTGGTAGTGCACAACCTTTATATCTTCAAATTATAGATTTAGATATCGCAATAGAGCCATTTAGAGTATCACTTACTAACCCTTTTGATGACGAAACTTATGACGTCGATGAAACCATTCAAATTTCTGCAGATGCCGTTGATGAAAATGGAAGTATCTCTAAAGTAGAATTTTTGGTTAATGGTGCTTTATTTGGAGAAGACTTGAGCGAACCTTATGCTTTAGATTGGACACCAGATACAGAAGGCGCTTATACTGTTCAGGCTGTAGCTTATAATGCGAATAATGAAACAGTATCTTCCAACGAAATTACTGTTAATATTCAGGTTTTTGATCCTACAGATCAACCATGTACTGAATTATGGCTTGAACCTGATGTTTATAAGATTGCAACATGTGGTTTGGCTGGAAGTGAACTTTATATGACCATTAATGTCGCTACAGGCCAGTTGGAGTGGGCTGCAGAAATAACGACAGCACCTGCTAAAGCAACACAACTTTGGACTGTAACAAACCATAGACAACCAGCTTCTAGCGGGTATGTTGAAATTACAGCAGACCTCTCTGCTCTTGGTGCTGGACCATGGACCATGATTGTAGATCAATCAACTTATGATGGGTCTGGATCAGATCCTGAAATTAGAGTTAACGCTAGAACTGGTGTGCCAATAAGTGATACAAGTGATACAAATTACGGTTATGACCAGTTTCAAAGAAGAAAAGCGAATGGTTGGACTGGTGATGGAAACAATGCATTGTTCGCGAAACCTCCAGGGCAAGGAAACTTAAGATATAGTGTAACTCCAGCGGCAGCAGGTGATCAAGTGCTATTTCAAAATGGAGGTGCAATTAGCCCACTTCGTTACATTCTTGCTCAAGCATTAAGCACTGAAGAGGTTGAAGACAATGCTTTTACTGCACAGATTTTTCCAAATCCAGCGAAGAATGAATTTACAATTCTGCTGAATGCAATGACTAACGCCAATGTTATTATTTATAATATGCTTGGTAAAGTAGTTTATGAAGATAAAATGACCTCCAATAGAATGGATGTTTCGACTAATGGTCAATTTAAATCAGGCTTATATTTAATAAAAGTTACTGATGATAATCAACGAGTTTTTTATTCAAAACTGATGATTAGATAATTAAAAGATTTTAATTTAACATTAATTACTATGCAAAGGACTTACTGTAATGGAAATCAAAAGGGTATATACTTTTCACTACTTTTTGGATTAGGTTTTTTCTTTATTACTGCTCAGGTAGTTCTAGAAAATGAAGTTGAAATTACAGATATAGCCTTACACTTTGATGGTGTACAAGTAAATGATGAATCAGCACCAAACTCAACTACAGGTTACGATTATAAATTTGGGCCACAAATTTCGGCGCATGGAGATTGTATAACCACATATAATGAATATGTGTTTATGACTTGGTATAGAGGAGGTAAAGCTGATAGACATATGATGTTAACGCGTTACAATACCATTACAGGAACCATGGCTACCATTGAGTTTCCGCACCAACATACGGGTTGGCGCAATATATGGTATATTGGTGAATCTCATAATACAATCGGTATTGGTGTAAGTCCTTTAGATGGAACCATTCATCTGCTTTTTGATATGCATGCTTATACTAATACGAGACCTTCTGACGGAAGCTTAAGTGATGATTACTTCAGATATTCGTATTCTATTGCAAATGCAGCCTCGGTTTCTGATGCAGAATTCACCTTAGACAAATTTGTACAAAATGCGAATGGTGGTTATAAGCATTTAAGTTTAAACGGAGTTGAAAATTATGGGGCGTTTTCCGAGTTTACTTATCCAAAATTTTTCCTAAATAATCAAGGAGATTTGTTCTTTTCTATGCGAAAGGGCTCGAGCTCAAATGGAGGTTATCACTTTGCAAAATATGATGCAGCTACGTCCACTTGGTCTGATTTTATAAAGTTTGCAGATAAAAATGCCAGTAATTATGGTCAAGACTATAATTGGGGTATGTATGGAAGATTAAAATATGTCGGAGGAAAAATTAGAATCGGTTTTCAACGACGCTCTCGAAATAATACAGATAAGTATCTATATCAGAATGGTCTGTATTATGCGTATTCTGATGATCAAAGTGGAGCGACTAATTGGAAAAACCATGAAGGTACAAGTTTTAACTTACCGTTACGAAACGCTGATGAGATAAAATTGATGGAGCCAGGAGATTACGTGCAAACCACGCAAACAAATCAAGTTTATATTGTTGGAGGATTTGATTGGACCGTAACCGAGAACGGTGATGAACATATTATTAGTCGTGTAAAGGATAACGAATTTAATGTGACCAAGAATTTACACACGTACAGACCTGCAGGTGCTACCGATTTTATAACTACGGAGAATTTTTCGGGAGCAGAGGCCATTTACACGTCTGGTGATGATATATTTTTAATTGGTTTAAGCAGTGGACGTGTTCGTATACAAAAAGCAGTAGGTGGAACTAATAATTTTACGACTGTATATCAGCCTACAACAGGCAGGACATTTAGACACGGTATAGTTTATATTGCTGATGGTAAATTGTATTATTATTTAATGGAAAATGGATATTCGGATGATACTAGACCGTTGTATTTACAAATCATTGATTTAGATATAGTTCAAGAACCATTTAGAGTGTCGCTAACCTCGCCATTTAATGATGAAACCTATAATACAGGAGAAACGATTCCTATTTCTGCAGACGCTGTTGATGAAAATGGAAGTATTTCTAAAGTAGAGTTTTTGCTTAATGGTGTGTTGTTTGGAGAAGATACTACGGAGCCATATGCTTTAGATTGGACTCCAGATACGGAAGGAGCTTATGATATTCAAGCTATAGCTTATAATGCTAATAATGAGACAGTATCTTCAAACGAAATCACTGTTAATATTCAAGTTTTTGACCCTAACGATTTAACAGGTGATGTTTATCGCATCAAGAATTTTGTAACTGGTAAGTATATGCATTCCGTAGGTGCAGATGTTGTTGAGAGTAACGATGGAATTAATATAGCTTTTGGTGATAAAGAATGGGAGTTTGTACAAGCGGGTAACTATTATAATATAGAAAGTAAAAGGACGGATCGTGGTATTTTAAGATCGGCAGGTAATCCACCAAATGATATAATTAATACAGGTTTTGGAGCACCTAGAGAGGATTCTGATAAACAGTTTACTGTTATCTATAACAGTAGTGATGGTACGTATCAATTCGAAACTCGAAACGGTTCAAATTACATATATCACAATTCCAATGGAATAATCGAACATGTTGGGAACTCAGATGACAGATCTAAATGGATAGTAGAATCTACCACATTAAGTACATTAGAGTTTGATGACGATACTTTTACTGCAAAGATTTTTCCAAATCCAGCGAAGGATGAATTTACAATCTTACTGAATGCAACGACTAACGCCAATGTTATTATTTATAATATGCTTGGAAAAGTAGTTTATGAAGATACCATGACTTCTAATAGAATTGATATTAAGAATAACGGACGTTTTAAATCGGGATTGTATCTTATAAAAGTTGTTAATGAAAATCAAAGGGTTTTCCATTCAAAACTGATGATTAGATAAAGCATAATTTATTTTAAACATAAGCTAGAGATTTTCGGATGTCTAGCTTTTTTTATTTGATGTTTGTAAAATCGAGACAGTACAGGATAGTTTTTTTGAGGAAATATTGCATTTTAGAACATCCTGAAAATTTTCAAACGAAACTCTAAACCATGTTTAAAAATTCAAATTTTAAATATTTACTATTCGCTTTAAGCACATTTATATTTATAAATGTCACTGCTTGCAAAGAACAAGGTGTATTGCAAAAACCTCAAAAATTAACGATTTCTGAGGGTTTTACAAATCCATTAGGGTTTTATGATGGAACGCCGACATTTTCGTGGAAATTACCAGTTACCGAGAATAATAAAAGCCAGTCTGCGTATCAAATTGTAGTGGCATCTAAGGAAGATTTATTACCAGATAATGCCGACTTATGGGATTCTAAAAAACAAGAATCAGGGCAGTCTGCATGGATAAAATATGGTGGAGAAGCTTTACAATCGCGCCAAAACGTATTTTGGCAAGTAAAATATTGGAATCAAGATGGAGACGCTTCAGAATGGAGTGCTATCAATCAGTTTGAATTAGGCTTACTAAATAATACCGATTGGAAAGCTAAGTGGGTAGGTTTAGATACCGCTAAAGATAGTATTCGTGGAAAGGAGAATGTAATTATTCACAAACCACAATATTTAAGAAAAGGATTTGAATTGTCTAATGATGTTGCGTCGGCAAGACTCTACATTACGGCTAAAGGAGTGTTTGATGTGTCTCTTAATGGTGAAAATGTAAGCGAAGATGTCATGTCGCCGGGATTCACAACATATGATAAAAGAATAGAAACGTTGACTTACTCTGTTACAGAGTTAATAGAGTCAGGGCAAAATACCATTGGTGTAGAGTTGGCTTCTGGTTGGTATTCTGGCAGATTACTTTGGGGCACAACACTCTGGGACAATTCCATTTCACCAAAAGTATTATGCCAGTTAGAATTACAACTAAAAGATGGTTCAATTAAAACTATAATTTCTGACGAAAGCTGGAAAGGCACAACCAACGGACCACTTCGGTTTGCCGAAATTTATGATGGTGAAATCTATAATGCCAATTTAGAAATGCCTAATTGGAGCACTAATAATTTTGATGATAAAGATTGGATTAGCGTTGAAGTAGCCAATCTTGATAAAAATGTAAATCTTGAACCAAAACGACATACAGCTGTAAAGGACAAAATTAAATTAGTGCCAAAAGAGATCACTAAAAAAGATGGAGCCGTAATTTTCAATTTGCAACAAAATATGGTCGGTGTACCTCTGGTAAAAGTACCAATGATAAAAGGCGATACGCTCAAAATTAGATTTGCAGAAATGTTATCACCAGATGGAACTTTCTACACTAAAAACTATAGAAGCGCACATTCTACGGACTATTATATTGCTGCTGAAGATGGCGAAATAGAATATAAGCCAAAATTTACATTTCATGGGTTTAGTTATGTAGAGTTGAGTGGTTTTGATGGATCAAAAGAACCAACAAAAGATTGGGTCACTGGTATTGTACAATATTCAGATTTTGATGATAACGGCACATTTACGTCTTCGAATGAGAAATTGAATCAATTACAAAGCAATATTATTTGGGGATTGAGAGGCAACTTTTTAGACATTCCAACAGACTGTCCGCAGCGTAATGAGCGATTAGGTTGGACAGGCGATGCTCAAGTTTTTGGGCCAACATCCATGTTTAATGCTGATGTTTATAAATTCTGGGCAAGTTGGCTACAAAGTGTTTGTGAAGCACAACTCGAAGATGGAGCAATTCCTTGGACAGTTCCAGATTCTCGTGGCAACAAAATAGCCAGTTCTGGTTGGGGAGATGTAGGAACAATAATTCCTTGGAAAATTTACATGAGAACAGGAGACGTTGGATTTTTAGAAGATAATTTTGAAATGATGAAACAATGGGTAAGCTATCATCAAAAAAAATCAAAAAACTATATCTCTAATATGATGTCCTTTTCAGATTGGTTGCAACCTTATCCTGAAAATGGGGACAATAGAGGTGACACATCGAGGAATTTAATTGGAACCGCTTTTTTTGCTCACTCTGCTAAATTAACAGCACAGGCTGCCGAAGTTCTTGGTAAAACACAGGAACAGGCTAAATACCAAGCGCTTTACAAAACAGTTGCTAGTGCATTTGATGATAAGTTTTTTGATGAAACAGGAAAAGTAAAAGGTGTAACTGAAACGCAAACCTCTTATTTGTTAGCATTAGCATTCGATTTACTACCAGAATCAAAAATCAAAAATGCCCAGGCTAATTTATTACAAAAACTTAAAGATGCCGACTATCATTTAAGAACAGGCTTTTTAGGAACACCATTGTTATCGCGAGTTTTAGATGACATGGGCGAAGTAGATTTAGTCTATAAGTTATTGTTTAACGAAACCTATCCATCTTGGTTTTATTCCATTAATCAAGGGGCTACAACCATTTGGGAACGTTGGAATAGTTACAGTAAAACAGAGGGCTATAATCCTATGAGCATGAATAGCTTAAACCACTATGCTTATGGCGCCATTGGAGAATGGATGTATGAGCGCATAGGTGGAATAGCACCATTAGAAGCAGGATATAAAGTCATAGAAATCGCACCACAAGTTAGGCAACCGCTTAATTCCGCTTCAGCTTCATTACATACACCTTACGGCAAAGTATCTAGTACTTGGGAAATTAACGGTGAAACATTTCAACTGAATATTAGTGTGCCACCAAATACTTCTGCGGTAGTTATAGTGCCTGCAAATACTAAAAGTGAATTACTATTAGATGAAAATGTATTTTCTGATACCGACAATGTGAAATTAGTAAATACAACAAAAGATGTATTCGAGTTAAAAGTGCAGCCTGGTGAATACACGTTTCAATCAAAAATTAAATAATTTTAAAGCATGAATATAAAACGAGTCATACTACTGTGTATGATATTCAATTTGAATTTAACAGCACAGACCACAGCTTTAAATGCACCAATTTTAGATGATAAAGTGACATTCATGGAAAATAATGGTATGGTCGCTGTTGAAGCTGAATATTTCTATAAACAAAGTAAGTCTGTTGTGAGACAATGGTATATCACAGCAAAAAATGCAATAGCAAAAGTTGGACAAGATGAAGACATACCACATCATAAAGATGCTAGTAATAAAACTTATGTTGAAATATTACCAGATACCAGAGTGACGCATTCCGATACCTTGGTTAAAGGCGAAAATTTCTCTAATAAAGCTGGTGAATTAGGAATTCTACATTATAAAGTCAGAATTAATGACCCAGGACGGTACTATGTTTGGGCACGTGCTTTTAGCACAGGAAGTGAAGATAATGGCTTACACGTTGGGTTAAATGGCAAATGGCCAGAACACGGACAGCGTATGCAATGGTGCAAAGGAAAAAACAAATGGACTTGGGAAAGTAAACAACGCACTAAAGAAGAACATTGCGGTGTGCCAAAAGAAATTTATTTAGATATAGATAAAGCAGGTACGCACGACATACAATTTAGTATGCGCGAAGATGGTTTTGAGTTTGATAAATTCATTCTAACAAAAGACAGTACGTATGTTCCAAAAGATGAAGGTTTAAAAGTTACAACACTATGGCCTTTAAGGTCTTATTTTAAACAGGTTGGAGCTTCAAATATTGATAATAAAACTTTGCCTATTGACGATTTCCCAATAAAAGGTACTGGATTTTACAAACATGCTGGCGGATATTGGCTTGGTATTAATCCAAACAAGCAAAAAGAAGCAGAAACAACCACAGCATTTACTTTCAAAAACGGAAACTACGACTTGGTTTTTGCTGCTGTTGGTGAAAATGATGGGCAATCAGAATTTACGATACGTATCAATGGTAAAAAATTGGGCACATTTAAGCCACCATTATCAAAAGATGTTTTTGAAGAAGGTGAAAATAATAATGCACTTTGGGAAAATGTAAAACTAAAAAAAGGCGATAAAATTACCGTACGTGCCAAAATAGGTAGTGCAGACAGAAAAGAGTGGGCAAGAGCACGATGGTCTGGTATAATTTTCACGCCTGTTGGTAAGGGCAAAAACGTTATAAAAACACCTTTTAAAAGTAATCTAGATATGGTAAAAAATGCAGCACCAGTAATTAAACCACCATTAGGTCGTATTGTTGTAGTAGCTGATGGTAATTCACCAGACCCAGACGATTTAGGAGGAACCGCAGTGTCTATAGCTTTGTTAAGAGCAGCTGGACTCGAAGATAAATTAGTACATTATTCTCACAGTTGTGATTTAATTCGTGTTAACAGAATTTCTGAAAAAGCTGAAATTGAAAGACACGCCCTTATGCAAAGTGTTTGTGATGTTACAGCAAGACGTTGGGGCGGATTTGACACCCTTAAATTTTTAGATGCCAAATGGGATATGGATGAGACCATTAAAGATTTGGCCAAAGCCATTAATGCATCAACAGCTAATGACCCTTTATGGATTATAGAAGCAGGCGAGCCAGATATTATTGGTTTTGCACTCAAAGCGAGTTCAAAAGACAAACATAAATTTGTAAAAGTCGTGACACACCATCCGGCAAATGATGATGCAGGTGATTTTTATACATGGCAACAGATACTGGATTTCGGTGTAGAAGAAGTGCGCATTCCAGATCAAAATATTAAACTTAAAGTCAATATTGCTGAATGGGATTGGGCAAGAGACCATAAAGACCCGAGAGTCCAACAAGTTTGGACGTATGGTAAACTGGCTGAGGTTGATGATGTGGTTAAATTTCAAAAAGGAAAATGGGATTGCTCTGATGCAGGCATGATTTTGTATTGGATTACAGGAGCCAATGTTAACGATGGATTAAAACAGGGTACAGTAGCTGATGTTAAAAGTATCTTACTGAATTATATAGAAAAATAGGTTTTGAAATTATTGATTAAATAAATTAAACGATATGAAAAAAACAATAATTCTAGTCTTAGGACTTTGTTTATTGATAGGTTGTAAATCGAACGAAAAAAAAGACGATAAAGCGTCGAATGCTGCTGAAACCTCTAAAAAACCAAATATTGTTTACATCCTTACAGACCAATGGAGAGGATCTGCATTGGGTTATGCCGGAAATCCAGATGTAAAAACACCAAACCTAGATGCGTTTGCCAAAGCATCTATAAACTTTACGAATGCCGTTTCAGTAACACCAGTGTGTACACCACATAGAGCAGCTTTGTTAACTGGTAAATTTCCAACCACGACAGGTATGTTTTTAAATGATATTCATTTTCCTGCAGAAGAGGTGACCATGG
Source organism: Winogradskyella sp. R77965 (assembly GCF_044594915.1). Taxonomy (GTDB): domain Bacteria; phylum Bacteroidota; class Bacteroidia; order Flavobacteriales; family Flavobacteriaceae; genus Winogradskyella. The sequence continues at coordinate 3,706,142 of NZ_CP138990.1, forward strand.
CAGAATTATTTAAAGCGGAAGGCTATAATACAGCATATTGGGGAAAATGGCATTTAGATGGACATGGAAGATCGACTTATATTCCAAAAGAAAGGCGTCAAGGTTTTGAATATTGGAAAGCTTTAGAATGTTCTCATAACTACACTAAAATGCCGTATTATGATAATGATAATCCAGAGCTGAAACATTGGGAGGAGTATTCACCATTCGCCATTGTAAAAGATGCAAATCAGTATTTAGAAGAACATGCCAATGATAAAGAACCATTTTTAGCAGTAGTTTCTATTGCAACACCACATTATCCTCATGGAAGCGCACCGAAGAAATATAAAGCCATGTATCCACCAGAAGCATTGACCTTAAATCCTAATATTTCAGAAGAATTTATGAAACGAAGTCGTAAAGAATTACAAGGCTATTATGCGCATGCCACAGCTACGGATGAAGCTATAGGAAGTTTGTTGGCGAAGATAAAAGAACTGAAATTATCAGATAATACGATTATTGTATTTTCATCAGATCATGGAGAAATGATGGGAGCGCATGGTGTAAAACCATTCGTTAAGCAACTCGCTTGGGATGAGGCAGCACGAGTTCCGTTTTTAATAAGTTACCCAACTATTGGAAAGCATAAAGGTAAAGTTGTAAATGCACCACTAACCACACCAGATATTTTACCATCACTATTAGGGTTGACTAATATGGAAATCCCTAAAGACATAGAAGGCGAAGATCTATCAGAATTAATAAAAAATCCAGATCCTAATGCAGATAGAGTAGCCTTAATAATGAATGTTGCACCCTTTGGAGCAAATTTCAAAGATCCTTCATACAGAGCCATAAGAACAAAACAATATACCTACGCGTTAACACCTGATGGACCAAGTATGTTTTATGATAATATCAAAGATCCATTTCAACAAAACAACTTACTGGGAAAATCAGAATTGAAAGACGTTCAAGAAGATTTAGACACTAAACTAAAGCAGCAACTTCAAAATATAGACGATGAGGTAAGGCCAAGAGATTACTATATGAAAAAATGGAATTATGTGTTTGATAAAAAACGCAGAGCCATTGATTGGTGGAGTTGGAAGGATGGAAAAGGTGTAGTGCAATCACCAAAGCCATTATAATTAAATCAATAAAACATTAAAATAGAACCTAATGAATAAAGTTATAGCACTACTTTTTACTGCTTTTTGTTTTTTAAGTAGTAGGGCACAAGACAGCCAACCCAATGTTCTGGTTTTTTATATAGATGATTTAAGAGCAGAATTAGGTTGCTATGGCAGTGAAACTGCAATAACACCGCATATCGATGAATTAGCAAAAGATGGTGTAATGTTTAATAAAGCCTATGTGCAGCAAGCCATTTGTGCGCCTTCTAGAATGAGTACGTTGACAGGTTTACGTCCAGAAACTTTAGGCATTTATAGCATTTTTACACCATTGAGAAGTGTACATAAAGAGGTGGTGTCTTTACCACAGTTGTTTAATAAAAACGGCTACAAAACAATTAGTATTGGTAAGGTGTATCACCACGGTAGAGATGATAAAAGCGTATGGTCTACTTATTTTGAAAAAGAAAAAAATACGTATTTAAAGCCCGAAAATATAACATTAATGAAACGCCTAAAAGAAGAAGGTGTTAAACCATTAAAAGGACCTGCTTTTGAAAATGCTGATGTGCCAGATGAAGGCTATAAAGACGGACGCGCAGCTAATTATGCTATAGAAACCTTGCATAGGGTTAAGGACGATAAATTTGTAATGTTTGTGGGTTTAAGTAAACCACATTTACCATATAATGCACCAAAAAAATATTGGGATTTATACGATAAGAATGATTTTAAAATTCCATCAAGACAAAAACCAGAAGGTGCTTACAGATTGGCATTACCAAAATGGGGGGAATTAAAAAGCTATTCAAATATTCCGAAAGAGGGAGATTTAAATGATGATTTAACGCGAGACCTTATTCATGGCTATCATGCCTCGGTTAGTTATATTGATGCACAAGTTGGTAAAGTGATGGCAACATTAGAGGATTTAGATTTAAGAAAAAACACCATGATTATTTTTATGAGTGACCATGGTTATAAAATTGGAGAATATGCCTTATGGTGCAAACAATCTAATTTAGAAATCGATACAAGAGTGCCTTTAATTATAAGTAGAGAAACAGCATATAAAAATCGCGTTACAAATAAAACGTCAGATGCCTTAGTAGAAAATGTAGATATATATCAAACCCTTGTTGATATTTGCGATCTGAAATCGGCACCAGTATCAGATGGAAAAAGCATATTAGCTGTACTAAACAATCCAAAAACAAAATGGGATGCTGCTGCTTATAGTGTATATGCAAGAGGGAAAAAGATAATGGGTGTTACCACAACAGATGGTCAATGGCGATATACAGAATGGCGTAATTCTACCACGCACGAAATTTTGGGAGTAGAACTCTACGAGCATAAAAACAGTTTGTTGTCTTACACAAACCTCTCAGGACAAAAGAAGTACAAAAAAGTAGAAGACAGAATGCGACAACTTTTAGAAGTACAATTTCCAAGAAATAAACCGTTTTTACAAAATGATCAGCCCAGAAGATAGGGCATGTTTAAAGCATAACACTACAGGATAATACTTACGATTTTTAAATTTAAGTTTGGTTGTCTCGTTGAGATCAACTAAATCAGCATGAAAAAATCGCTACTAATTCTATTTTTAGTTATTAGTATAAACCTTGTTTATACTCAACGTTCCGTTACTAATTTCAATAATGATTGGTCTTTCATTCTAGAGGATAACCCTAATTTTTCAAAAGAAAACTTTAACGATACCTCTTGGACAACTTTAAACGTGCCACACGATTGGTCATTCGAAAAAGGAGTACGTAAAGGTGGAGATCAAGGTCAAGGAGGTGGTTATCACGATGGTGGTATTGGTTGGTACCGTAAACAATTCAACATTAAAAAAGAAAGCCTTTCAAACATTAACTACATCAACTTTGATGGTGTGTATATGAACAGCGAGGTTTGGGTAAATGGTATTTATATCGCAAAAAGACCTTACGGCTACATCAGTTTTCGATATGATATTTCAAAATATTTAAAAGTAGGTAATAACACAATTGCGGTTAGAGTAGATAACAGTTTAGAGCCTTCCGCGCGCTGGTATCATCCTTGTGGTATTTATGCGCAAGTAAAATTAATAGAGGTTAACCCAACGCATTTTAAACCCAATAGTATTTTTATAAAAACACCTTCTATTCAAACGAATAAAGGGACTGTTACTATTGATGCTGAATTTAAAGGTAAAACCAAAGGCTTAAAGTACGATGTGAAGCTATTTTCCTCAGATGGAAAACTGCAGGATTCAAAGCGTGTAAAATTAAAGAAGTCACAATCAACAGTTCAGTTAGAAGTTGAAAATCCTAAATTATGGAGTCCTGAACGTCCTAATTTGTACAAAGCGGTCACGCAAATTTTAGACGGTAAGAAAGTAATCGATGAAATAGAAACCACCTTTGGTTTTAAAACGGTAGAATGGAAAACAGAAACAGGATTTTGGTTAAATGGTGATAATGTAAAACTAAAAGGCGTTTGTGAACATTGGGAAGGTGGACCTGTTGGAGGTGCTTGGACAAAACCGATTTTACGTTGGAAATTACAATCACTAAAAGACATGGGCATCAATGCCATTCGTCCGTCACATAATCCAACACCACCCATGTTTTATGATATCTGTGATGAAATCGGATTATTGGTCATGGATGAAATTTTTGATGGCTGGCATAAAAAAGCACCACAAGATTACGGCAAACAAGCTTTTGATGAATGGTGGCAACGCGATGTAAAAGAATGGATTACTAGAGACAGAAACCACCCAAGCATTTTCGTCTGGAGTTTAGGTAATGAAACCCATAGCGATGTGGCACCAGAATTGGTAAAATTCGGTAAAAGTTTAGACTCAACACGATTATTTACTTCTGGTGCTGGCAATCCAGAAGATATGGATATTACTGGTGTTAATGGTGGTTCGGAGACACAATCGTTTATAGAAAACAGACGTTTTGATAAACCGTTTATTTCAACTGAAGCACCACATACTTGGCAAACCAGAGGCTATTACAGAACACAAACTTGGTGGAGAGATAATGAATTACCAGGTACTTACGAGTTGCCTGATTTAACAGAAAAAGAGATTTTCTTCTACGAAGGAATCAATCCTAAAAACTGGAGAAACCGAAAGCAAAGTTTCAATTCGTCTTATGATAACGCCACAGTAAGAGTGTCTGCCAGAAAATATTGGGAAGTGATGCGCGATAATCCTTGGCATAGTGGTCATTTTCGATGGACAGGTTTCGATTATTACGGTGAAGCAGGTTTGGTTCATGGAGGTTTGCCTTTCAACTTATTTATGGGAGGTTCTTTAGACGTCGCAGGATTCAAAAAAGATTTATTCTATTTCTACCAGAGTCAATGGACTAAAGATTCAATGCTACACATGTTACCACATTGGACGCATCCAAGAATGGAAAAAGGAACGGTGATTCCAGTTTGGGTCTATTCTAATGCAGATGAAGTAGAATTATTTTTAAACGGGAAATCTTTAGGAAAAGACAAACCAGGAACCATCTGGAATGAAATGCAATGCGAGTGGATGGTGCCTTATGAAGAAGGAAAACTAGAAGCGATCGCTTATGTCGATGGGAAAGAAGTAAAAAGAACATCCTTTTCTACCAGTAAACAACCGTCACAATTAAAAACAAGCATTCAAAAATTAGATGCTGAAGATAGTTTTACCACAAGTTATATCATCACCTCAGAAAGCAAAGATGAAAATGATAATCTATACCCTTACGGCGAAAACAAAATCTACTATTACATTGATGGCGATGTCAAGAAAATTTCTATGGAAAACGGAAATCCTATTGACCCAACAAGTAGAACAAAATCAGATTTTAGAGCTTTGTTTTTTGGGAAAACGCGATTGTTTTTAAGAGAACTACCCAATGCAAAACAGGCTTCAATCATAACTGCATCAATTTTAGGTGATAAAGCATTATACACTTCAAAAACAATTACAATTGACACAAAACAAATCTCAATTTTGGATTATAACCCATCTTCAGATTTAGAAGTTTTATATACTACAAATGGAGATAATCCTGAAACCAAAGGCATAATTTACAAAGGAGCTTTCGAAATTTCAGATAATACAACCGTAAAAGCCATTGTAAAACAAAACGGTAAAGTCGTTTTAAAAATGAATGAAACTTTTGGTAAAAACGAAGGTTTATTTTGGGGAGATGAACATTCTAAAGATATGTGGATTGGTAGAGGTGTAAATATTTCTGCAGAGGAAGGTATTCTTAGTGGTAAGGCCAAAGCAAGTTCAGATGCGCGTCGCTATAAAGGTAGTGGATTTGTAAGATTTGATGGTGGTGAAGGGTCGATAACGTGGTATCAAGAAAATGACGGCGAAGCAGGAGATTATAGTATTCGTTTTAGATATATGCATAATAACATAGGCGAATTGCACCCAATGAAATTGTATGTAAATGATGAGTATATCAGGACGCTAGAGTTTAAAGCAACAGACGGTTGGGAAAAAGAATGGAAATTCGTGCCTACAATAATCACATTAAAGGCTGGAGCAAACAATATTAAGTTAGAAACCACTGGGGAAAGTGGTCCATATATAGATGAGTTATTTATAGATTAATTAAAAGATTCAAAAATAGTTGATATGATAAATGTATTAATGGGAATGGGGATTTTACTACTATTAAATTTTATATTATTAATGTTTAGTTGCAATAAAGATTAAATTGTTGAATAGTATTTAATGAAAAAGATAAGCCTCATAGTTTTACTTTTTTCGTGTTTGTGTTGCAATCAACCTGCTCAAACAGAAAAGCATTCAGCAGATTTGGAAGCAGGTTTCAAAAACCCGCCAAACGAAGCAAAAGCAAGAACCTGGTGGCATTGGATAAGTGGTAACGTATCTAAATCTGGAATCACAAAAGATTTGGAAGCGATGAAATCTGTTGGCATTCAAGAAGCGCAATTGTTTAATGTGCATTTAGGATTTCCAAAAGGGCCTGTAAAATATTTAAGCGAAGAATGGTTAGACTTATTCAAATTTTCTGCTGAAGAAGCCAAGCGCTTAGATTTAGAATTAGCATTTCACAATAGTGCTGGTTGGTCTTCCTCAGGAGGTCCTTGGGTAACAGAAGAAAATGCGATGCAAACCGTTGTTTTTAGTGAACTTACAGTTGAAGGTGATAAAGCATTTAAAGAGCAATTACCAAAACCTGAAACGAAATTCAATTATTACAAAGACATTGCGGTTTTGGCATTTCCGAAACCAATAGCAACTAAAAAGATAGATGGTTTAGACTATAAAATACTATCTGAACGTGTTCGAAATCATTTATTACCAGACACGAAAGACATTCCAGAAGCTTCCATTATTTCAAAACAAAGCATTATCAATTTAACAGATAAAGTTTCTAAAGAAGGCATTTTAGATTGGGATGTACCAAAAGGCGAATGGATTGTATTACGATTAGGGCACACACCAATTGGAACAACGAACAGACCAGCACCACCAGAAGCCAAAGGCTTAGAAGTGGATAAAATGAGCAAAAGGGCAGTTGATGCTTACTGGAAAGGTGGTATTCAACCTATTATTGATAAACTAGGAAATTTAATAGGAACGACGGTCAACAATTGTTTAATTGATAGCTACGAAGTAGAAACGACGAACTGGACTGCTGGTTTTGACACGCAATTTGAAGCGTTACGAGGTTACGATTTAACATCGTATTTACCAACCTTAGCAGGTTATTATATTGAAAATGGAGAAATTTCAGAACGTTTTCTTTGGGATTTTAGAAGAACCATTGGCGATTTAATTGCCGAAAATTATTATGCGCATTTTAGAGATTTATGCCACAACAACGGAATGAAATTTTCAGTAGAACCGTATTGGGGCCCTTTTGATAATATGCAAGTTGGAGCCACAGGAGATATTGTGATGTGTGAGTTTTGGAGTGGTGGTTATCCGTTTTTTGATTCGCCTAAGTTTGTGTCTTCCATAGCGCATTTAAACGGAAGTTCAATTGTTGGTGCAGAATCGTTTACCGGAATTGGAGGTTGGGACAAACATCCAGCAAACATAAAATCCATTGGAGACCGCGCTTGGTCAGAAGGCATTACTCGTTTTATTTTTCACACCTATGTGCACCAACCTTGGGATGTAGCACCAGGTTTAGCTTTAAGTTATCACGGTTTTGATTTTAACCGTTTAAATACGTGGTGGTCGCAAAGCAAGCCCTATATGGATTATCTCGCACGTTCGCAGTACTTGCTGCAACAAGGTGAAAATGTAGCAGACGTTTTAGTGTTTACAGGAGAATCTTCACCAAATATTGGATTTATAAAACCTGAAATTAAAGCTATGGGTTTTGATTATGATTTGATTGGAGCCAATAAATTAAAAGACCTAACCGTTAAAAACGGAACCATTTACTCATCTGTTGGCAATACTTATAAGGTCTTGGTATTACCAAATTCTGATTTTGTGAAACCAGAAACACTACAAAAAATAAAAGAATTGGTTGATGGTGGCGCAACTGTGATTGGCAAACAACCATCGCAATCGCCAAGTTTAACCGATTATCCAAATTGCGATGACGCCGTTAAAACCTACGTTGATGAATTATGGGAAACAGGTTTGATAAAAGATAATCCTCTTGAAGACGTTTTAATCAAAAACATACCTGACTTTAAGATAGAAAGTGATGACAAAACAGACCTTAGTTTTATTCATCGCAAAACAAGTGATGCAGATATCTATTTTATAGCGAATTCTAGAAAAGAAGCTAGAGACATTGTAGCACGTTTTCGAGTTGCTGGAAAACAACCCGAAATCTGGAATTCAGAAACAGGTAAAATAAAAGATGTGGTGGTCTTTAAAGCAAATGAAGACGGTACAACAACAGTACCGTTGCAATTAGGTATGGAAGCATCTGTTTTTATGGTCTTTAAAAAGCCTATCAATGCGAACCATTTAGTAGATGTTAAAATGGAACTAGACCAACCAAAAGCAGAACCATTGTCTAACCTAAACATTGTAAAAGCTGAATATGGTACGTTTTTGCAAGAGGGCTTAATTGATATCACAGATAAAGTCAATGACGCTATTAATAATGGCGTATTAGATTTTAAAATGTCTCGCGCGTTTTGTGATTGCGACCCGGCGATGGGTTACAAAAAAGAATTCAGAATGGAATATCAAATAGGGGAATCTATTCATCAAATTTATGCCGAAGAACGAGAGCATATTGCTATTGATGCTGGTGATAAAGAATTACGAGTTTTAAAAGCCGTGTTTGGAAAATTTAAGGCTGAAACTAAAGGCATCCCTAAAAACTATGAAACCTATGATATTACTGAAGGAATTAAGGTTTTAGTAGCTTCTGGAAAATTGAATATTCCGGTAACTAGTCAGTTAACTGATAATCGAGAAATTAAAGGAAATAAAACCACTTTAAAAATAATCTATTCTACAGATGGAGAAGAACGTACAATCTTTATTCCAGAAGGGCAAGTTTTAAATCTATCAAAAATCGATACTAAACCAGAACTCGTATATATCGCTGATAAAATTAACTGGATAACACCTAATACAGGTAAAATAGAATATACTTCTGTATCTGGTGAAACTAAAAGTGCTGAAGTAAAATCAATACCAGAACCCATTGATTTATCAAATTCTTGGGAGGTGATATTTCCAATAAACTCAGAGGTGCCTGAAAGAGTAAAGTTTGACAAATTAATATCTTGGTCTGACCATAAGAATGAGAATATTCAACATTTTTCAGGAACAGCAACTTATAAAAAAGAATTTGTGTTATCCGAAGATTTGCTTCAATCCGATAAGCGATTGGAATTAGATTTAGGAAGTGTAGCCGTAATTGCAGAGGTTATTATTAATGGTGAAAGCACTGCGACGTTATGGAAAGCACCTTTTAGAATAGGTATTGATGATTTTGTAATGAAAGGTAAAAATACACTCGAAGTTAAAGTCACTAACCTTTGGCCAAACCGATTAATTGGCGATGAAAAATTACCGTTAGATATTGAGCGCAAAGACGATAGAATGAAAACATTACCAGATTGGTTATTACAAAATACAGTGCGTCCATCAAAACGTTCTACGTTTCCATCATGGAATCATTATCAAAAAGAAGATGCCTTATTAACGTCAGGGATGTTAGGTCCTGTGGAAATTAGAATTTTTAAAAAAATAAATCTAGATTTATAATGAATAAGTTATTAGTTGTTGCCATATGTATTTGCTTCATCTTTTTGGGATGTAATACCAACAAAAAAACAACGCCACAAACTGAAAAAAATGACGTATCCGTAGATTATTTTGCAGACAATGGTTTTGGTAATGCAGTAGCGCTAGTGCAACATCCAGCAGGAGTGTATCACAAAGGTGTGACTTATGTGGCTTATCAAGGACCGCTAGAAGACCCTTATGTGGCATCCTATAATCATGAAACTAAGGAATGGAAAGGTCCATTTAAAGCAGGTGTGAGTGAAATGGGAAAAGACCCAAACCGCAAGAAAAAAATAGACAATCATGGTAAACCAGCATTGCTTATCGATGATGCAGGCTATTTGCATATTGCATTTGGTGGTCATGGCGGTATGCGTCATCATGGAGAAAATACACTAGGAAACTATAGTTATGGTAAAAACTTACATGCGGTTTCTAAAAAGCCTTTAGATATATCTGACTGGGAAACGCTGGATAATGTATCCTTGTTTGGGACTTACAGTCAGTTTATAAAAATGGATAATGGAGATATGTATTTGTTTTATCGTCATGGAGCGCATAGAAGTGATTGGGTTTACCAGAAATCAACAGATAATGGTGTGACTTTTAGCGAGCCAGTTTCTTTTTTAAAACATAAACGTAGAACTAATATTGAAGCAGAAGATTCCTGGTATCCATGGGTGAGTAGAGGTAATGGTGATGATATCATTGTAGCATTTGATTACCACATTTGCAGAGATAATAAAAACGCTCAAGACGCACGAGGACACATACCAGAACGACATAATGTGTATTATATGGTTTTTGGCACTAAGAAAGGACAATGGAAAAATGTAAAGAATGAAACTATAGAAATGCCGTTAACTAAAGAAATGGCTGATGAAAAAGCATTAGTTAGAAATATACCTAATGACTGGACCTTTCAAGGCATCACTGACTTAGATCCAGACGGAAATCCGCATGTTGCTATATTAGTTGGTCCAGATGTAGGAGAAAGAAGAAGCGGACCTAAACGCTTGCAACATTTTAGATGGGACGGACAGAGTTGGGTACAAGGTGAAACGGCTAATCTTCCGAGAGGTGATGGTGATTTGGAGGTGAAATCAGCAACAGAAGTTAGTATTTATTTAGAAAGTAAAACCAGCGACGATGTAGGAGAGATAAGTAGATGGGATAGTTTTAATGGTGGCGAAACTTTTAAAAAAACTACTATTTTTTTACAACGTGAATATTCAGGATTTGTGATATCCGCACTAATTGATAATCCACATCCAGATGCTAGAATTATTGTAGGAGAAAAAGAAGAAGGAACAGACTTCAGAAAAATGTATTTGTTAGGTGACAATGGGCCTATTAAGCGCTCAAAAAAGGAAGCTCAAGTATTAAAGAATTAAAGCGTATTATGAAAAAAGCACAATTGTTATTATTACTTGCATTAGTCTTTATCTTTTCATGCAACAATGAAAAAAAGAAAGAAGTAAAAGAGACTAAACCCAATGTACTATTCATTGCTGTAGATGATTTAAATAATTGGATAAGTCCGATTGATAATTTTTCAAACGTAAAAACACCAAATTTTGACAGGTTAGCAAAAATGGGTGTAACGTTTACAAACGCACACGTGCAAGCACCATTATGTGGTCCATCAAGAGCATCTTTAATGACTGGTTTACGTCCGTCAACTACAGGGATTTACGGAATGACACCTGATAATGAAATACGTCATGATGGTAATCCAGCAACAAAGGATATTACGTTTCTTCCAGAGTATTTTGAGCAAAATGGATACCATACTATGGGAATAGGGAAGCTGTTTCATATTCATGCACCAGATAGCGTGTTTAACGAATCTGGTGGACGTGTAAAAGGCTTTGGGCCTTATCCTAAGGAACGAATTGTTTGGGATGGTTTCGGAAAAGGTATTAGAGGAACGCATGGAAGAACAAGCACCGATTGGGGAGCTTTTCCAGAACAAGATTCTTTAATGCCCGACCATCAATCTGTGAATTGGGTAACAGAACGATTACAAAGAAACTATGACAAGCCATTTTTTATGGGACTTGGGTTTTTAAGAGTTCATGTGCCGCTTTACGTACCGCAAAAATGGTTCGATTTGTATCCTTTAGAAGACATTCAAACACCACCTTACAAGTCTGATGATTTAAATGATATTCCACCAGTAGGAATGCAAATTAATGATTTGCCAATGATGCCCTCTACAGAATGGGCCAAAGAAAGTGGCGAATGGAAAAAAATTGTACAAGCCTATTTAGCCTGTATCAGTTATGTAGATTATGAATTAGGTCGCGTTTTAGATGCATTAGAAAATAGTAAGTATGGAGATAATACTATTGTTGTTTTATGGTCAGACCATGGTTATCGTTTGGGCGAAAAAGGCACTTTTGCAAAACATGCCTTATGGGAAACAGCTACCAAAGCACCTTTGATGTTTGCAGGACCAAATTTACCTAAAGGAAAGAAAATTAATGCACCAGTTGAAATGCTATCTTTATATCCAACATTACTTGAGTTAAGTGGACTGCCTGAATATGAAAGAAATGAAGGAAACAGCTTAGTGTCTATGATGCAAAACGATGAAGGTTTAAGTGAATCAAAAGCAATTACAACGTTTGGTATGAACAACCATGCTATTAAGATGAATGGTTATAGATACATTCAATATGAAGATGGTAAAGAAGAGTTTTACGATCATCGTTCTGACCCTAATGAATGGACTAATGAAGCTGAAAATCCAAAATACAAAACACAAATAGAAAAAATGAAAGGGTTTTTACCTAAGGTAAATTCAAAATGGGATTCAGAATCCAACTATACGTTCCAGCCTTATTTTGTTGAGCAAAAGAAACGTGTTAACGGAACTGAATAAAAACCGGTTGAGATCATTTAAACATTCTGATTGAGCTCTACAAAAATAAATAAGGACTTTTTAAAAAAATAAAATATGAATCCAAAATTGAAAAATCTCATACTTGTTCCAACTTCACTATTTTTTTTAATGGCTTTTCAAACTAAAGATATTCAGAAAACGCTTGATGATATCAATGCACGATTTAAGAACGTAGACGTAAGTGTTATCAATTGGCCGGAAGATTTACAGAAAAACTTGGGTAAACTAAAAGCTTCTGCTTTTGTTGCTTTACCAAGAAATCAGTCTGCAAAAAAAATACCATTGCTTATAACCTTACATGGTGGAGGTGGAAAAACATGGAGTTTGGCAGAACAGCTTTCACGATCTGCAAAGGTTAAAGGGCTTTCGCTTGTTGAATTGGCAGGCAAAGAATTGATGTTAGTTGAACCAAATTCTTTTGATAAATGGGATCCGAAAACTTTAGATATTATGTTAGATTATATTCTTGAAGAATATCCACAGGTAGATTCAAATCGAATTTATGTTATGGGACATAGTATGGGAGGTAGTGGCACTTGGGCTTGGATTTTAAATTCACCAGAGCGCTTTGCAGCAGCATCGGCTAGTGGTTTTAGAAGTGTTAAAGACACTGATGATATTAGTAAATTAACTAATATGCCAATGTGGGGCATGGTTGGTGCAGATGATGTTAAAAATGTTGAGCCAGTAAAAAAGATGGTTAATCTTTTAAAATCAGCAGGTAATACTAATGTGCGTTATACGGCATTTGAAGGTGCTAATCATGCGCAAGGTAATGCGAAAGTGTTTAGTTCTGTGGAGTGTATAGATTGGATGCTTACCTTTTCACTTGAGGATAAAAATTAAAAATTTTAAAGCGTCTTTAGGACTTCAAAATAGTAGTGATGATTAATTCTAAAATAAATACAGCTTTGTGCTCTTTTGGAATGAGTGGAGTTGTCTTTCACGCGCCTTTCATAGAAGTTAACCCTAATTTTAACTTATATGGAGTTCTTGAAAGAACTAAAAATGAAGCTCAAAAAAGATATCCAACAATCAAAACATTTCGAAGTTTAGAGGATTTACTGGCGGATGAAACTATTGAGTTAGTAGTTGTGAATACCCCAAATATTACACATTTCGATTTTGCTAAAAAGGTAATTAATGCTGGAAAACATTTGATTGTTGAAAAACCATTTACTGCAACTGTTGATGAAGCAAAAGAACTAATTCAACTAGCAAAAGAGAAGAATGTAGTGCTTTCAGTTTTTCACAATCGTAGATATGATAGTGATTTTAAAACCGTAAAAAAAATACTAGACAAAGGTTTACTTGGTGAAATTATAGATGTTGAAATTCATTATGATCGCTTTGATCCTAATTTGAGTTATAAGGTTCATAAAGAGCAAAATACTGCTGCAGTTGGAAGTTTATATGATTTAGGCTCACATTTAATTGATCAAGCATTGGTCTTATTTGGTATGCCAAATGCAGTATATGCAGACTTAAATGGGTTTCGTCCAAATTCAAAAGTAACTGATTTTTTTGATGTAAAATTGTATTACAACTCACATCGCGTAACCTTAAAATCTAGTTATTTTGTTCGAGAACCTTTGCCAGGAAACATTTTGCATGGTACTAAAGGATCGTTTATAAAATCGAAGGCAGATGTTCAAGAAAAAGAATTGATGGAAGGAAAAAAACCGAGTTTAGCAAATTGGGGAGCAGAACCTAAAGCAGAAGAAGGCCTATTACATACTGGAAAGAATGGAGAAATTGTTAGAGAAAGGGTAACTTCTCTTAATGGGAATTATATGGAATATTATGATGGAATTTATGATGCAATTAGACATAACAAAGCGGTACCAGTTTCTGGAAATGAAGGAATGAATGTAATTAAAGTTATTGAAGCTGCCATAAAAAGTAATACCAAAAAAAGAAGAATTGATTTATAAAAAATATTGAAATAACTATATAGATAATAAGCTGATATAACGTGGTATCCAAATAAATACCATTTTCATAAAATATGCAGTACACATCAGGATACAGACAGTAGAAAATTTAAGTAACTTGACGAATATTGTATCAAAATTTTTAAGAGTAGAATAAAATATATGTTTTCAAGAGAAATAATGAAATATAGTTTAACTATTGTATTATGTGTTTTTAGTCTTTACAACTTAAGCGCACAAGTAACTTTATCAGCAGATTTTACAGATGAAGCTAATGAGAATGAACCTCTACATAATATTTGGTCTATAGCTAATAGAATTAGTCCTCAAAATGGATCAAATGTACGCCCAGGACTTAAAATGAATACAGTCAGAATGATTGGAGGAATCAAAAAAACTGTAAATGGAGTACGAATGAAAGATTTAGATTTTGATACCTGTTTATATGATTCTATTAATAATCAATACGTTTATAGATTTGAGCCACTGATAGCAAGGTTGGATAATATTATTAATTCTCAAACAGAAATCCATCAAATTGTCTTAGATCAACCGCCTTGGGCTTTTCAACACGGCTATACTTTTATTCCAGAAGGAACCAGAGACAATATTAATTTTAGGGAGAACGAACAAATATCAATTTATGGAAATTCTTTACCTCCAGCAGATAAAGTGGCATACCATGATTATATCGTAGCTTTGATGACCGAGTTAGTTGCAAACTATGGTGAAGATATGGTGTTGTCTTGGCGTTTTAGAGTTGGTTCTGAAATCGAAACACCTAACCATTGGTATGGTACCAAACAAGATTTTATAGAACATTTTGAAAATACAGAAAGTGCAGTAAGAACCGTTTTACCAAATGCAATTATTGGTTTACATACAAGAGCTCCAGATTTTCTCTATCAAAATGGTTCTGTATTAAATTACAAAGGAGAACCTTTTGCTTCCTTTGCTGAGGATTTAATAGAATATTGTTTTGATAATAATGTGCAATATGATTTTTGGGGAGTATCAGATTACGTCGTTTTAGGTAATAGTAATTTACGTAATATGAGTAATAAGTATAATAAACTATTTGCAGATTTAATAAATCATCCAGAATGGAACGCGAATGCAACCATTGATTTAATGGAGTATGCAACAGTAACCACAATGAATGGTGCTGATGGTAATGGGTTTATTAATGCAGAAACATCTCATGCAGAAGTTGTTGAGTTATATTTTTCTAATATTTATTATAAAAACAAAGACAATGGCTTAGATTTAATTTATAGATGGGGTAATAGAACTGGTTCGCAAGATCCTCCTGGCATTAGTATTTTAAATTCTATGAATGGTAAAGTGCATTACACCACAGATATTTCTGGTACACCAGAAACGCTAACAAATGATATTGATGCTATTTTTGCAAAAAAGGATAATGCTACAGAATATGATGTTTTAATATATAATTACAATAATAGTTCTTTAAACTACATAGATAATGAAGCGGTAAATGTGTCTTTTACGTCGGAATTACCAGAAGGTACAACCTTATATTGTAGAAGTATTAAGTATGACAAAAGCAATAATAAACTTCAGAATTTCTTAGAAGATAATTCCGGATTAGGTTATGTAATGAGCGGCTTTAATGATAGAGGTGATCCAAATAGAATTTTAACTGAAGCTGGTTTAGTTGCCTATGAAGCTTATCAAAATCCAAATCCACATCAATATAGTAGTTGGCAAAGTATTGTAACGACTCCACGAACTGATGGTGAATTGGGTTCTATAATTAGTTTAGATACTGAAATTGCATCTTTTGCGTTTGAAAAATTTGAGTTTAGAACCGAAGATGATTTGGCTTTGCCTATTACACCAGCAACTGTTATTTGGACCACTACAGAAGATTTTTCGCCTTGGACAGCAGTTAGTTCTGGAATGAATGTAAATACAGATAATGATAAATTAACCTTGAATTATTCAAGCGGATTTGCATTCCCAATGGCAGCAATTACAGGGTTAAATATTAATTCTGATTTGTACGACACGTTACAGTTAGTAGTTAAAAATAGCACAGAAGATACTTTTCTTCAAATGGCCGCAAATATTCCAGGTACAGTATTTTCTTCAGGAAGGAAAAAAATCACCATCCCTAATGATAATCAATGGCATACTATAGATGTAGATTTAACAAACTGGTCGCATTGGGCAGGCATTATTAATGAATTTAAGGTCTATGAAAGCGTAAATACTGGTAGTATTGTTTTTGATAGAATAGAGTTTATACCTATAGGAGATTATGACACTTTTGATGTAACATTAACTAAAGAAGGCAATGGCATATTAAATTATCAAAGTGGAACTTCTTTTGAAGGACAAACATTTGATTTAAATGCAATTGCAGATGAAGGTTGGGAGTTTCAAGGCTGGACTGGAGATATTGAAAGTACAGAAAACCCTTTAACAATAACGGTTAATTCAGATTTAAATATTATTGCAACATTTGTACAAGGAAATTTATCTGTTAATGACAATACCTTAAATGAAGACTTTGTTGTTTATCCGAATCCAAATTCTCAAGGAGTATTTAATATAAAAAGTCTAACTCCAGAAAAATGGGAAGTTTATAGTATCAATGGAACTAAAATTCTTTCAGGAAATGGAAATATAATTGATGTTTCTAGTTTTTCTAAAGGCATGTACATTGTGAATATTAGAAATACTTTTAAAAAATTGTTGTTTTATTAAGTTAGAATAAAAACTTCTGAAGCAATAAAATACTATTAAAATTCATTGCTATGAATAGATATATTGTATGCATCATTAGTTTATTATTTCTATTGTTTTATTGCAAAACTACAAAGAAAGAACTTGTAGAAACTGAAGATAAAAAGCAAGCAAATATCCTTTTTATTGCTGTAGACGATTTACGTCCAGAATTAAACTTTTATGGTGCTAATCACATACAATCGCCAAATTTAGATAAATTGGCAGGAGAAAGTTTGGTGTTTAACAGAGCCTATTGTAATATACCTGTTTGCGGCGCATCAAGAGCAAGTTTAATGTCTGGGGCAAGACCAACTAGAAAGCGGTTTATTGATGCCAAAACTAAAATTCATGAGGATTATCCGGGAGTTGTTTCATTACCAATGTTATTAAAACAAAATGGTTACCAAACAATTTCTAACGGAAAAATTTATCATAGCGGAAATGACGATGCTGAGGCTTGGAACGAAATATACAAAGCACCTGCCAAATGGAATTACGCGCTACCCGAAAGTCAAGACATAAGAAAAAACACAAAAAGAGGATTACCTTTTGAAATGGCTGAAGTACATGATTCTGTATATAGAGATGGAAAACTGGCTTTAAAAGTGATAAAAGATCTGAAAAAGTTAAAGCAGTCAAACCAACCATTTTTCTTAACAATGGGCTTGTCAAGACCGCATTTGCCATTTACGGCACCAAAGAAATATTGGGATATGTATGATAGCAATTCTATTCAACTTCCTGAAAGTTATGTGCAGCCAGAATCAACACCAAAACAAGCATTTCACAGATACGGAGAGTTGAGACAATATGAAAATATCCCAAAAAAAGGACATTTATCTGATGATTTAGCCAAAGAACTCATTCATGGGTATTATGCCTGTGTTAGCTATATAGATGCTCAAATAGGTTTGGTATTAGACGAATTAAAACGCTTGGAATTAGAAGAAGATACCATTGTCATTTTATGGGGAGATCACGGTTGGAATTTAGGCGACCATAAACTATGGTGCAAACATGTTACGTTTGAAACGGCATTGCGTACACCATTACTAATTAAAGTTCCTGGAAAGACAAAGGGTAAAAAAACAGAAGCCATTACAGAATATATAGATGTATATCCAAGTTTAGTAGAACTGGTTGGATTGGAAGCTCCTGATACCGTTGAAGGGAAAAGTTTTGTGCCAATAATTAATGGTGAGAAACCTAAAAAAGAATGGGCAGTCAGTAAATTCAAAGATGCAGTAACGTTTATTAAAGGTGATTTGTTTTATACCGAATGGACTAAAGATGATGGTATTGCGTATGCACGTATGCTATTCGATCACAAAACGGACCCTTTAGAACTTGACAATTTAGCTGAAAAACTAGAGTTTAAAGAACTTGTTGCATCACTTTCAAAAGAGTTGCATGAAAAATGGGGCGAAGATTTTCTTCCCAAAAATTAAAACTCCCAAAATTAGAAGTACCGCATAGCACAGGATTGTTATTCGTTTTTTATTAAATATTTTAGACAGCAACGTTATAAATTAAGGATAGTTTCGGGTTTTCTTTAAACTATCTTCTAACTTCGATCAATAATTATAATATAAAAATCAAATAATTAAAAAATGGGTAAAACATACAAGATTGCTGTTGTTAATGGCGATGGTATAGGTAATGAAATTGTACCAGCAGGAGTTTCAGTACTTCAAGCTGCAGCTACTAAGTATAATTTTGAAATTGAGACAGAAAATTTTTTTTGGGGCGCAGGCCATTATCTAAAACATGGCATATTCATGCCTGAAGACGGAATCGATACAATTAAAAAATTTGATGCTATTTATTTTGGTGCAGTTGGGCTACCTGAAGTCGATGATACTTTACCTGCAAAAGATTATACGTTTAAAGTAAGAACCGATTTAGAACAATATGTTAATTACAGACCAGTAAAACTTTTTGCAGGATTAGAAAGTCCCTTAAGAGACAAAACAAGTAAAGACATAGATTTTGTTATTATTAGAGAAAATAACGAGGGTGAATTTGTTCAAAACGGAAAAATAATGTATCCAGATACACCAAATGGTTTAGCAGTTGATACAAGTATTGTTACACGAAAAGGTGTGGAACGTATCGCACATTTTGCATTTAAATTGGCTAGAAAAAGAAATAAAAAAGTAACTAACGTCACAAAATCTAACACGCTTATTTATTCTTTAGGTTTTTGGGATAAGGTTATGGCAGAAGTCGCAGAGCAATATCCAGATGTAGAGTATGGTAAGATGTACGTAGATAATGCATCGGCAAGTTTTGTTTTAAAGCCAGAAGTTTTTGACGTTATCGTAACAACAAATATGATAGGAGATATTCTTTCGGATCTAGGTGGAGCTATTATGGGTAGTCTTGGTCTTGGAGGTAGCGGAAATATTAATCCAGAGAAAGATTATCCATCAATGTTCGAGCCTATTCACGGATCAGCACCAGATATTGCTGGGCAAAATGTAGCAAATCCAATTGGTCAAATTTGGTCTGCTGCCATTATGTTAGAGCATCTTGGAGAAGAAGAAGCTGCACAAAACATTATGCAGGCTATAGAACATACCACAGCCAAAGGTATTATGACAAGAGATTTAAAAGGTACAGCAACAACCACTGAGATTGCAGAGAGCGTAGTTTCATTTATTGAATCTTAAATGCACTTAATTAATGTTTGATTTATCTTCAAAGAAAGTAATTGATTTAACCATGTCCATCAGCATGGAAATGCCTGGAGTAGATATAACAACTGCAAAAGACTTGCTAATTGATGGGTGGAATGCCACTAACTTACATCTTTATTCCCATAGTGGTACACATATGGACGCGCCAGTGCATTTTGGTGTAAATTCAGTTACTATAGATCAGATTGAGAGCGAACGATTTATTTCAGAAGCTTGGATTGTAGATCTTACACATCTTGAAAATAAGGCATTAATAGGCGTTGAAGATATGAAACCCATAAAAGATAAAATAAAGAAAGGTCAAAGTCTTTTATTGAAAACAGGATGGAGCAAAAAAGTAAATACACCTGCTTATAGAGATGAATTACCTCGAATTAGTACTGAGCTTGCAGAATGGCTAGGAGAAAAACAAGTAAATATTTTAGGAGTAGAGCCACCATCTGTTGCAGATGTCAATACTTTAGATGAAGTAACCTCGATCCATACCATACTCATGAGTCATGATATAGTAATTGTTGAAGGTCTTACAAATTTGGATATGATCACAAAAGAAAAAGTACTATTGATTGCATTTCCAATTAAAGTTAAAAATGGAGATGGAGCACCAGCTCGTGTACTGGCGATAGAATAATTACATGAAATTAAACGACAAGATAGCAGAATCAATAGCAAAGGGTAATGCAAAAAACGGGAGTAAAGCAGTCTCAGAATTTTTAGCAAAGAATCCGCGTACTTTTGTAATTCTTGATGACGATCCTACAGGAACTCAAACGATACAAGATGTCTCTGTTGTTACAGATTGGAATAAAGACACACTTGAGCATGAGATAAAAAATAGTCCTGTTTTCTTTATTCTTACAAATTCAAGAAGTCTTCAATCTTCAGAAGCAAAAAGTCTAGCCCATTCAATTGGTCTGTTATTGGCTGAGTTAGCAAAAGAATGCAATAAACAATTAGTAGTTATCAGTCGTAGCGATTCAACATTAAGAGGGCATTACCCAAATGAGGTTGAATCTTTGATAGATGGCTTAGGCTGGCAAAATACAAAGCATGTTTTAATCCCTGCATTTTTTCAAGGAGGGCGTTATACTTTTGAAGATATACATTATGTACAGGATAATAATCAGTTTATACCTGCAGGCGAAACACCTTTTGCTAAAGATGCTACGTTCGGATATTCTAATTCAAATTTAAAAGACTATATAGAAGAAAAATATGTGGGTTTAGTAAAACGTAATCATGTGTTGTCTGTTTCTTTAGATACTTTGCGTAATACAACTGTTCAAACTATTAAAAAAGGACTTACCGATACAGTATCAAAGCATATTATTGTTAATGCAACCTCTAATTCAGATTTAGAAACATTTGCTTTGGCTGCTTTAGACCAAGAGAACAATTATTTGTTTAGAACTGCTGCATCTTTTGTAAATGCAATCACAGGGATAGCCTCAAAACCATTATTATCAAAACAAACTATTTTTAAAGAAGAAGATAAAGGAGGTGCGCTTATTGTTATTGGATCTTATGTGCCAAAAACTACAGCACAACTAAAACATTTAAAAAAGAAGAATTCTAAAGCAATTTTTATAAAGCTAAAAGTAGGGAAGTTACTTTCAGATACATCAAAAGACTATTTAAAAAGCATTACCACAATTATAAATAATCGGCTAGAAAGGAATAGGGAAGTTATTCTTTACACAAGTAGAAAAGTATATGTTGGTGATTCAAAAAAGGAAAGTCTAGACATTGTAAATAAAGTTTCAGAAGGCTTAATTCACTTGGTGAGGTCAATTTCTATTCGACCAAAATACATACTTACCAAAGGCGGTATTACTTCAAGTGATATTTGTGTTAAATCGTTAGGAGTAAAAAAAGCCTTAGTTATAGGTCAAGTTTTAAAAGGAGTGCCTATTTGGAGGCTCGATAAAACTTCAAAATTTCCTGATTTACCATATATTGTATTTCCTGGTAACGTTGGAGGAGAAGAGGATTTATATAAACTAATTAATTCTTTAGAATGAAACAAACCAATGCTTTTCCAAGGCGTTACTTTATGGTCTTTGGAACCTTTTTATTAGCGCTACTGCTATACGTAGATCGAATCTGTATCTCTGTGGCTAAAGATCCAATTGCAGAAAATTTAGACCTATCAGACAAACAAATGGGCTGGATATTAGCAGCATTTTCATTAGGATATGCTTTTTTTCAGACACCATCAGGAATACTCGTAGATCGTTTCGGGCCAAGAAAAATATTGGCCTCTATTGTTACGATATGGTCAGTTTTTACCGCTATAACAGGATTGGCGTGGAACTTCATTTCATTATTGGTCGTGCGTTTTTTATTCGGTGCTGGAGAAGCAGGTGCTTTCCCTGGGATGTCTAGAGCAATATATAGCTGGATTCCCTTAAAAGAAAGAGGTATCGTAACAGGAATAAATTTTTCCGGATCTCGTCTCGGAGCTGCTTTTTCATTACCTGTAGTAGCTTGGCTAATTACTGAATTCGGATGGCGAGTTACCTTTGTAATACTTGGTGCCATAGGAATTCTATGGGCAGTAATTTGGTATGTGTTATTTAGAGACAATCCTGAGGATCATAAAGGCATTTCACCAAATGAAAAAGATTATATAATTTCAACTAGACAAGATAAGCAAGTTGCTAAAACTAAAGAGACAATCAATTTTGGGGCATTACTGAAGTCAAAGAATATTTGGTTCGCTATGGGGCAATATTTCTGTAGCAATTTCACGTTTTTCTTTGCCTTAACTTGGCTTTTTCCGCATATTAAAGAACTCTATAATTTAGATACAGTAGAAGCAGGATTGTATACTGCTATTCCTCTAATATTTGGAGCATTTGGTAATTGGTTCGCAGGATGGTTGATAGACAGAACATTTAAAAAAGGAAAATGGGAAGCCTCAAGGAGATTTCCTGCAGCACTAGGTTTCTTTTTAGCTGCAGTTGGCTTAATAGGGAGTATATACATGACTTCTGCTGTAGGCGCTATTGTGTTTTTAAGCATAGCGATT
The DNA here is from genome assembly GCF_044594915.1 of Winogradskyella sp. R77965. Taxonomy (GTDB): domain Bacteria; phylum Bacteroidota; class Bacteroidia; order Flavobacteriales; family Flavobacteriaceae; genus Winogradskyella. The sequence goes on from NZ_CP138990.1 coordinate 3,728,831, forward strand.
TTTGGCGCAGATATGACCTTACCACCATCTTGGGCTTTTTGCGTAGATATAGGTAAAAAGCATGCTGGAGCAGTTTCAGGAACTATGAATATGGCTGGTAATATTGGTGCATTTATTACCGCGTTGTTATTTCCGTATTTATTGGCATGGACTGGTTCAACGACGTTGTTTTTTATTGTTGGAGCAGTATTAAACATACTTGCTATTGTATTTTGGTATCAAATGAAACCTCAGAAGAATTTTAAAGAATATTAAATGTTACGAAAAGGGGTTTGTGTAGGTCTAGGATATTTTAGTCAATTTCATCTTGAAGCATGGAGTAGGCTCAAAGAAGTCGAAATAACCGCAGTTTGTGATTTTGATAAAGAAAAACTTAAAAAGGTTGCTTTAGAGCATGGTATAAGGAATACCTATACAAATGTTAAAGAAATGCTTGTGGCTGAGCAACCCGATTTTGTAGATATTATTACACCACCCGAAACGCATTTAGAGCTTTGCCTACTAGCTATAAAACATAAGGTGAACATTATTTGCCAAAAACCCTTAGCACCAACTTTGAAAGAGGGTAGACAAATTTCTGAAGCAATTCGTAATTCTGATATTCGGATGATGGTCCATGAAAATTTTCGTTTTCAACCATGGCATACCGAAATTAAAAAACTAATTAGTGAAAATACAATAGGAGATTTATTTGCTATAAATGCGCGTTTACGAACAGGTGATGGTTGGCAAGAAGATGCTTATATGAATAGACAGCCCTATTTTAGAAAAATGGAAAAGCTATTAATGTATGAAACAGGAATCCATTATATTGATTTAATGCATTTTTATGCAGGAAAAATCACAAATGTGTATGCACGTTTAAAACGTTTAAATAAGGCAATTGAAGGAGAAGATTTTGGTTGGATACAATTTGATTTCGAAAATGAGTGTACTGCCTTTTTAGATGCCAATCGTTACAATGAAAGCACGTGTGAAAACCCGCGATTAACCTTTGGAAAGTTTTTAATTGAAGGTAGCAAAGGCACAATTAGACTTTATGAAGATGGTAAAATAACGGTTCAATTGTTGGGTGAACAGGAAAGCGAACATAACTATAAATTTGAGGATATAAATTTCGCTGGAGATTGTGTTTACTTTACCCAGAAACATTTTGTTAAGCAATTAAATTCTGGCGATCCATTTCATACCTCAGTTTATAATTACTTAAAAAATCTAGTAGTTCTAGATAAAGTTTACGAATCGAGCATGGAAGGAATCCCAAAAGAAATTAAAAATTAATAGTTTTTGAATGTATTAATTAGTCTTACCAGTTAGTCTAACTGCAAAAAATATGTTTTAAAAGGATAAAATTAAAAAGTATGAGGCACTTTAAGAATAGAAAAACAAAATTTAAGATTGTCTTGCTTTTTTATTTTTTAATATCAGCAATACAAGTAGTAGGGCAAAATATAGAGCGACCATTCATTTTAGCAAAATCAAGTGAGCGGAATCAAATACTAGAAAAAATAAACACACAACCATGGGCTAAAGACATTTTTAGCAATTTAAAGTTGAAAGCCGATGTTCAGGTCAAACTATTTTCTAAAAATCCAAAAGCCTATATAGAAACTTTGCCCTTTAATTGGTCTGATCAAAAGAGAAATAGTTTTCCTCCATTTTTAAAAACCGACCATATTGAAAATGGAAAACATAGAAATTTAGATAATGCGACAGATAAAGAATGGAAACCTGCAGAACTGCTAATCGAACACCTACAAACGGCTTTAGATTGCAGCATCATGTATTATCTCACTCAAGAGGAAAAATATGCATACGTTGCCAGTAGTATTTTGTATTCTTTTATCAAATCAGTACAAAAATCGAAACTCTCAGATTGGCATGGTAGAGGTGGATGGTTGTTTCCTTATGATGGGTTCAGGGAAGTACGTGTCATAGGTTATAAACTTCCATTAATTTATGATTTTATTCATCCTTATCTTAAAGATGAAGGGGATTCTTTTGATATTATTAAAAATCAAAATGTAAACTTTCCTTTTGATGAAGCTCAAGACGTTTTTAAAAACTATGCAAACATTACGGTAAATTATGGACAAACAGGTTCAAATCACTGTGCTTTAGAAGCTCCTAGTTTGGTGTTTAATGCCTTGGCTATGGATAACGAAAACGAGCGAAAAAAATGGCTGTCTTATTTTTTAACCGAGAGTACAGATAATCAAGACGCGTTAAGCGTTATGGTTAAAAATTATAAAAATGAAGGTGATATTTGGCCAGAAACCTCTCAATATTTAAACCATACGACTTCAATTTTAACGCGATTAATGTTGGTTGTTAATAAATACGATCCATCCTTAGAATTAGGAAAAAAATACCCAAATGTTTTGCATGCCTTACCACGATTAGACTATTTTGTATATCCTAATAATGAAATTGTGCGCTGGGGAGATGGACACAGGTCCGCTCATGCACCATACGAAGCTTATGAAAATGCCTATGTTTTGGCTAAAATGGATGGGTTAAAGGCAATTCAAGATAATTTTGCTCCACTTATTAATAGAGCCATTGGCAAAGGAAAATATAAACGAGAAGGGGCTGAGGCTTTATTTTGGTATAATGATAGTTTTGATAATGAATCTACAACTATAGACCTATCAAGAACCGATAGAGTTTATCATGCAGGTATTGTAATACAGCGCAACTTAAGTGGTACTAATAATCCTAAAGATGGCTTAATGGGTTTTGTTGGTGGTGCGCATATGGTGCATGGTCATGCGGAAGGTATGAATATGGAACTGTATGGTGAAGGTCAGGTATTAGGTGTTGATCATGGACGAAAACGATACGGAAAAGATCTACATGAAAACTACTCTAGGATTTTTGCAGCACACAATACGGTTATAGTAAATGGTAGTTCGCAAGGTGAAAGTGGATGGGTGAATTTGGGGATTAATTCAGTAGAATTAATTTCAATGGAACCTAAAGTGGGAGACAAAGCTGTTTCACCTTACCACTCTTTTAGTCAAACCAGTTTTAAAGACGATAAGGGTGACAAAGCAGAGGCGACACAAGAGCGTACTTTAGCTTTAATCCGAACGTCACCAACAACAGGCTATTATGTAGATGTATTTCGTTCAAAATCGAAACTACCAAATGAGTATCATGATTATTTGTATCATAATATAGGTGACAAACTGGTATTTGAAAACAAGGATATGGATTTCAAAAAAACACCAAAACGATATATGGCAAATGCAAATGCTGAGTGGGTTCATAATAAAAAATACCGTAATCCAGGATGGCATTTTTTTAAAAAAGTAAAAACATCTAAAGCTTACGAAAAGGATGTTAAATCGACATTTAACATTAAAAAACTTAGTACGGATGCTATTTTTATGCAACTTCATATTCCAGGTTTTAAAAACCGAACCTATACCAAAGTAAAAGCACCTACAACATTTGAATCACCCGAACCTTATAATAACATGGCGACACCAACACTGGTGATTCGTAATAAAGGTGAAGCTTGGAACAACCCTTTTGTAGTAGTTTTCGAGCCTTTCAATGAAAACGAAGAAGCCACTATAAAATCGGTAGAAAAATTAGAAGAAAATGGTGTTTATAAAGGATTGAAGATTATTAGTGATACACCTACTGAGAGATTGATTCAATATGTAATTACCCAATCTAAAGATGAAGTATTTCAAAATGAAGTGCTAGGAATTTATTTTAAAGGCAGTTTTGCTGTAATTTCTCTAAATGAAAATAAAACTCTGAAGAGTATTTACATCGGAGAAGGTGATAAGCTTAACTATAAAAATGAAACCATAGAAACTAATACTAGCAAAACGTACTACAAGACTTATTAAATCAATATTATGCCAATAAACAGTTTATTCAAATTCTTATCCTTTAGCTTAAGTTTAATTTTGCTAATGGGTTGTCAGTCTACAAAAGAAACAACATTACTTTTTGTAGGTAGTTATACTGATAAAAAACCAGGAAAAGGTATTCATGTCTATGAGTTTAATAACGACACAGGAGAAACTACTTTAAAATTTGCTTTAGATAGTGTTACAAATGCATCGTTTTTAAAATTATCTAAAGATGGTAAGTATCTCTATTCTGTTATGGACAGCCAAATGCCCTATAATGGTAAAATAGCATCGTTTGCTGTAGATGCTGCAGAAGGAAAAATAGAGTTAATTAATATTGAAGATTGTGGTGGTTTAAACCCAGCGCATATTGAGTTAGATAATACAGAAACAATTTTGACAAGTTCTCAATACTCTGATGGAAGCCTAAGCCTATTTAAAATTAATAAAGACGGAAGTCTTAATCCACATAGCCAGGTTTTAAAATTTAAGGATAGCAGCATTGTTGAAAATAGACAAGAAACTTCTCATATTCACTCTTCAAATTTTTCATCTGATAATAGATTTTTATTTGTACATGATTTAGGTGCTGATAAAATTCGAAGGTTTCATGTAGATAGTGCCTCTAAGGATTCGATACTTCAAAACGAAAACCAAATTAAAATGAAACCAGGAAGTGGGCCAAGACACTTCAGCTTTCATCCTAATGGTAAATTTGGATACAGTCTTTCCGAATTGAGCGGAAAAATAACCGCTTTCAACTACCAGAATGATAATTTAAATTTTATTGAAGATTATGCATCCTACCAACAAGAGCTAGATATTTACAGGGCTTCAGATATACATATCTCACCAGATGGTAAATTCTTGTACGCTTCAAATAGAGGCCCAGAAGAGGATAGTATTTCTATGTTTTCTATTGATACAACTACAGGGAAACTGAGTTTAGTGGGCTATGAATCAACTTATGGTAAACATCCAAGAAATTTTACACTGTCACCATGTGGAAATTTTTTGTTGGTCGGTAATCAGTTTTCTGGCAACATCGTCATCTTTCGTCGTAATGTTGAAACTGGGAAACTCACTAAACTTCCTAATGAAATTGTTGTAGATAGTCCATCTAGCTTGCAAATGCAAACGTATGGTGTTGGCTTATAATTAACAAAGGGAAGATTAACTAAAGCGAATCTCTTTCAATTAAATTAAAAGGTATTTTTACACGACCTTTTTTATGATTCAAAATCATGTCTGCAGTAGTTTCGCCCATAATTTTAAAATCAGTAGAGACTACCGTAATACCTAATAAATCTTTCAATGGAGTGTCGTTATAGGATATGATACCGATATCTTCACCTAATATAAATTCATCTTCTTTAGCTTGTTTTACTAGGTTTACTAGGTCAGACTCTTCAATAGTTATAAACAAATCACCTCTTTTAATTATCATATCGTCAATGACTTCTTCAAGTATTTCAAAATCGAGTTTAAATTCTACACAAAATTTTCTAAAGCCATGCAAAATTCTTCTAGGATAGGGATAAACCGCTTTTTCAGGATAAAATAATATAATCTTTTGGTACTTCTTAATTTTAGAAATACCCTTCTTTAAGGCATTGTAAATATCATTTTCAAAATCTTGATATATGGCGACGTGGTTACCAACCATTTCAGATTTAATATTATCTAAAATAATCAATCTTTCCTGCGGTATTTTTTTAACAGCTTTAATCGATTTATCTGTAAAACTGCTATGTTTTAAATCTTCTGTCTTAAAATGCGGCATTATAACATAATAGTCATAAGCAGATTTATTTTTATCAAGTAGGTTTATGAAAAGAGATTCATCGCAATGATATATCATTAAGTCTATATGAGAATTGTGTCCAATACTATTTATAAAGGAATTATAAGTTCTCAACTTATAAGAACTCAATTTGTTAACCAAAAACAAAATATTCGTTTTAGAGATTAATTTTGTTCGGTTAATATAGTAGCCTTTACCACGTATGGCATTGATAATATTACGGTCTTTTAAGATGCTGTAGGCTTTTTCTACAGTATCTCTAGATAAATAAAACTCTTCGCTAAATCGATTTATCGAAGGGATTTTCTCACCCATCTTTAAGTTCTCCTCTGAAATATTATGAATAATAGAATCTATAATCTGCTGGTATTTAGGTACCCTTGATTCCTCATCAATAGTTATATATTTATATATATCCATGTTTTATTTAAAAATTAGGATTGACAATATAACTTTTTTACAAACAAAGTATACGCTTTTAAATAGAGTTTCTATCAATAAAATTAAAAGGTACTTTAACTTTACCACTTTCGATATTAAGAATCATACTGGCTGTCTTTCCTCCCATAATTTTAAAATCGGTTGATATTACAGTTATGCCGAGGAGGGCTTTTAACGGCGTGTCATTATATGAAATGATACCGATATTAGTACCAAGAATAAAATTTTTGTTTCTAATTTGTTCTATCAAATTAACCAAGTCATCTTCTTCAATAGTTATAAATAAGTCACCTTCCATCAGAATCATATCATTGTAAACCTTATCTATAATATCAAAATCCAGATGATGCTCTACACAAAATTTCATAAACCCATTCTTAATTCGTTTTGGATAAGGATAAATAGTTTTTGTGGGATATATGAGCACTATTTTTTTATACTTAGAAATTTTTTTGATGCCATTTTTTAGTGCCTTATAAATATCATTTTCGAAATCTTCATAAACAGTAATGACGTTGTCTTTGATAGGAATTTTGTTATTACCTAAAATGACGAGCTTATTTTTTGGGATATTTTTGAATGCTACAGAAACTGCTTTAGTAGTGCTTGTGTGCTTTAGGTCTTCAGTTTTAAAATGTGGCATTATGATATAATAATCATATGCTTTTTTGTGTTTGCTTAGTAAGTTTAGAAATAAGGATTCATCACAATGATAAATATGAAGATCTGTATATGAATTTGGGCCAATGGCATTTATAAATGAATTATAAATTTCCATTTTGTACCAACTCAATTTATTAATAAGGAATAGAATGTTTAGTTTCTTAATGAGTTTGGTTCTAGCAACATAATAACCTTTACCGCGAATGGCGGTTATTACTTTCCTTTCTTTAAGTATGCTGTAAGCCTTTTCAACCGTATCTCTAGATAAATAAAACTCTTCACTAAACATATTTATTGAAGGAATCTTTTGACCCATAGTCAAATTGCCCTCTGAAATATTATGAATGATTGCATCTATAATCTGCTGGTATTTTGGTACTCTCGATTCATTATCAATATTTATGAATTTAATTAGATTCAAATCAACCAGAATTTTTTTAGTTAATAATTTTATTCAAGTATAAGTAAATTTAACTATTAAATAATGTTGATACTTCAAAAAAACATGTTAAATATTATGAATTCCAAATAGCTTCTCTTATGACTGCAGTATAAAGTGCATATTTAATTAAGATAATTTAGTCAATCTTCAACCATAGAAGTCGCTGAAAAATGCATAATTTTAAAGCTAACTCTTTTCATTACGGTACAGTACAGGATACAAAAGTTTTTAATGAAACATATATTTGGTATAGGAATTTATTTTAACACTATTTATGGAGACAATTACGAAGAAATTTAAGTACGTAGATTATTTATGGGACAATGATAAGGCTGCCTCACTAGGTGATAACCAGGTAGACTTATTCTTGTATCGTTCAAATATATTAGGAGCAGATTTAAGAATTACTAATTATGGTGGTGGTAACACAAGTTGCAGAACCATAGAGAAAGACCCTTTGACAAACGAAGATGTTGAGGTAATGTGGATTAAGGGTTCTGGTGGTGATATAGGTACTTTAAATAGAAGTGGAATCGCTGGTATATACACCAATAGACTGCGCGATTTAAAAAAGGTTTATGGAGGTTTAGAGGATGAAGATCGCATGGTTGGTCTCTTTAATCACTGTATTTATGATTTAGATAGTAAAGCCCCTTCAATTGATACACCATTACATGGTTTACTACCTTTTGCACATATAGATCACTTACACCCAGATGCTTTAATTGCTGTTGCAGCAGCTAAGGATAGCGAAAAAGTAACCAAAGAAATTTGGGGAGATACATTGGGTTGGGTGCCATGGCAACGTCCTGGTTTTGATTTAGGTCTTCAAATTGAAAAATGTTTAGCAGACAATCCAGGTATTAGAGGAATTGTTTTAGGTTCTCATGGTTTATTTACATGGGGAGATACATCTTATGAATGTTATATGAATAGTTTAGAGGTTATTGAAATGGCTTCTGAATTTATTGATAAAAAAATAAAAGAAAAAGGTAGTATTTTTGGTGGGCAAAAAATTGAAAGTTTACCAAAAGCAGAACGTTTAGAGAAAGCGGCTCAAATTATGCCCTTATTGCGAGGACTATGTTCTTCTGAAAATAGAATGATTGGTCATTTTTCGGATACCGATGTGGTCATGGAATATATTAATAGCAATGCTCTGGAAAGATTAGCACCAATGGGTACTTCTTGTCCAGATCATTTTTTAAGAACCAAAATACAACCACTAGTATTAACTTTAGATAAGGATGAAGATCTATCAGATGCAGACGCAATTTTTAAGAAATTAGAACCAGCATTTGAAGCGTATAGACAAGAATATGCAGACTATTACAATACCTGTAAAAAGGATAACAGTCCTGCAATGCGAGATGCAAACCCAGTTATTATAATTTACCCAGGAGTTGGGATGTTTAGTTTTGCAAAAAACAAGCAAACGACACGTGTAGCTAACGAGTTCTACATTAACGCTATTAACGTAATGCGAGGTGCAGAGGCTATTACAGAATACACATCTTTGCCGAGACAAGAAGCTTTTGATATTGAGTATTGGTTATTAGAAGAGGCCAAGTTGCAGCGTATGCCAAAAGAGCAACCGTTATCAAGAAAAGTAGCTTTTGTAACTGGAGCAGGAGGTGGAATAGGTAAGGCTATTGCTGATAAATTAGCTGCAGAAGGAGCTAACGTTGTTTTGACTGATATTAATGAAGAAAGCTTAATAACTGCAAATGCTACATACAAAAGAGATGTTTCAACCTATGCGATTTGTGATGTTACTAATACGGAGTCTATTGCAAACGCCTACAAAAAGGCATGTGTAGAATTTGGAGGTGTTGATATCGTTGTGCATAGTGCAGGATTAGCAATTTCTAAACCTTTATTAGATACAACAGATAAAGACTGGAATATTTTACAGAGTATTTTAGTAAAAGGACAATTTGACCTAGCAAAGCAATTCTCAGCCATTACGCGTAAGCAAGGTCTTGGAGGCGATTACATCGCCATAGCTAGTAAAAATGGATTAGTCGCAGGTCCTAATAACGTCGCTTATGGTACTGCAAAAGCAGCACAACAACATATGGTACGTCTATTAGCTGCAGAATTAGCTAAAGATAAAGTAAGAGTAAATACAGTAAACCCAGATGGAGTTATTGTAGGTAGTAAAATATGGGAAGGTGCATGGGCCGAAGGTCGTGCTAAAGCTAACGGAATTACTGTAGAAGAATTACCAGCATTTTACGCAAAAAGAAATCTTTTAAATGAAATTATAACTCCAGATGATATCGCAAACGGTGTATTCTCTTTTGTTGGTGTACTCGACAAATCAACAGGAAATATCCTAAACGTTGATGGAGGTATGGCAAATGCCTTTGTAAGATAAATATTTGATTAGTTTAGCGAAGGATAACTCCCATAAATTTTATTAAAGTTTATGGGAGTCTCTTTCTAATTTAGAAAAAAAATCTCATGATAATAAACAACCAACACATTGAAGATTCAAATAAAAGTAAACATGAAGAACATTCAGAAAACTTTGATTTTTTAGCAAACAGATTAGCCAAAAATGGTCATGATGTTGCTAATATAGTTTCAAAATTAGCTGATTTTCAAGTCGCTATCCCAAGTTGGGCACTAGGAGCAGGAGGTACGCGTTTTGGACGTTTTGGATTTTATGGAGAGCCATCAAACCTTGAACAAAAAATTGATGATGTTGGTATACTGCATAGTTTAACACAGACAGCAGGAGCAGTATCCTTGCATATTCCATGGGATATTCCTTCGGATTATGAAGCGATTAAAGAAAAAGCCGATGCTCTACATATTAGGTTTGACGCTGTAAACTCAAATACGTTTCAAGATCAAAAGGATGCTTCAGAAACCTATAAATATGGTTCGTTAAGTAATGTAAGCAAGGCAGTTAGAGAGCAAGCCATTCAGCATAATTTAGATGTTATTAATATTGGAAATAAATTAGGGTCTAAAGCATTAACCGTTTGGTTAGCAGATGGCTCTTGTTTCCCTGGGCAAAACAATTTTCAAACAGCGTTTCAAAATACACAAGATAGCTTAATAGATATCTATAAAGGTTTACCAGACGACTGGAAAATGCTTGTTGAATATAAGCCTTACGAACCAAACTTTTATAGTACAGTTATTCAAGATTGGGGAGCATCTTTAATGCTAGCTAATGGATGTGGAGATAAAGCCTACACATTAGTTGATTTAGGACATCATTTACCAAATTCTAATATTGAGCAAATTGTTTCAATTTTACAACTTAAAGGTAAATTAGGTGGTTTTCATTTTAACGATAGTAAGTATGGTGATGATGATTTAACCGTTGGAAGTATTAAACCTTATGCCTTATTCTTAATTTTTAATGAATTAGTCTATGGTATGGAAAACAATCCTCAAAATCCTGATTTAGCTTGGATGATCGATGCCAGCCATAATGTAAAAGATCCATTAGAAGATTTAATTCAATCTTTAGAGGCGATTCAAGAAGCTTACGCAAAAGCATTGCTTATAGATCAAACTGCATTAAAATCAGCGCAATCTAACAATGACGTCGTTAAGTGCCAAGAAATTTTACAAGGCGCTTACAGAACAGATGTAAGACCTTTACTTGAAAAAGCACGATTAAATACAGGTGGTGCCATAAGTCCAATTGATTCGTATAGAAGTCTAGATTTAAGAAATCAACTTATTAAAGAAAGAGGGAAGCATACGGTAGCTACGGGACTATAAACCATTTATATGAAACAAAAAGTTACAGCCGTTTTTGATATTGGTAAAACCAATAAAAAGTTCTTTCTATTTGATAAAGACTTTAAAGAAGTTCACAAGGAATATATCACTTTTGATGAAATTGTTGACGAAGATGGTCATCCTACAGAAAATCTTCTGGCATTACAAAAATGGCTAAAGGGTGTTTTTGATCGGATATTAGAAGCCAAAGAATTTCAAATTAAAGCCATTAACTTTTCAACTTATGGTGCAAGTTTTGTCCACATAGATGAAAATGGAAATCCATTAACACCACTTTATAATTATACGAAGCCATTACCAGATTCAATAGTGACTTCTTTTTTTGAATCCTATGGTCCAAAAGATACATTTCTTAGAACTACAGGCTGTGGAGATTTGAGTATGTTGAATTCTGGTTTACAACTGTATTGGTTAAAAAAAACAAAGCCAGAGATTTTTAAAAAAATTAAATATTCGTTACACTTACCGCAGTATCTTAGCTATATATTTACTGGTATTCCATTAAGCGAATATACCAGTATAGGATGTCATACAGCTTTATGGGATTATGGTAAAAAAGATTACCACGCTTGGGTGTACAAAGAGGGATTTGATAGTGTTTTACCACCAATAGTTTCAACAGAAACAAGTATTAATATGAATTATAATGGTAATCGTATTAAGATTGGTGTTGGTATTCATGATAGTTCAGCGGCACTTCTTCCTTATGTAAGGAGCATAAAAAACAAATTTGTTTTAGTCTCTACTGGGACCTGGAGTATTGTCTTTAACCCTTTTACAGAAGAAGTTATAGACGATAATGATGATAGAGATAGCTTAAACTATATGCGTATTAATGGTAAACCTGTTAAGGCTACTAGAATGTTTTTGGGTAACGAGTATAAGGTCCAAGTTGATAAGCTCAATGAGGAATTTGGAGTAGATGAGGACTATCACCAAACGGTAAAATTCGATTATGACACCTATTTCGAAATCATGCAAGATTTTGAATATTGCTTTAAATGGGAAAGTATAAGCGATAAGAATATGCCTAGTAAAACTCGCATGTTTTACGACAAGTACGAGCACGCGTATCATCAATTAATGATTGAACTTGTACTGTTGCAAATAGAGTGTATAAGAGAAGCTTTAGGTAATAATAACATTGCCAAAATATATGTAGATGGTGGTTTTAGTAATAATGACATTTATATAAAATTGCTATCCCATCATTTTAGAGATAAAAAATTAAGAACAACCGAAGCATCATTGGGTTCTGCTTTAGGTGCAGCAATTTCTATTTCAGATACAAAGCTTAATTCTAAATTTTTGAAAAAGAATTATGCGCTTAAGAAGCATGTGCCTTTTATTGTAAAAAGTTAAACGCTTATATATAAATCCAATTGATTTTATAGTGTTATAGAAATGTTCAATTTCGAAATTATACAATATGTCAAAAAATACAAAATTAATACATCCAAGAGATCAAATTATAGAAGTAATAGATCGTATCTATAAACGAGGGATGACAACCACATCAGGCGGGAACATTTCCATAATAGATGCTCAAGGAGATATTTGGGTGACACCTTCGGCTGTTGATAAAGGGTCTTTACGACCATCTGACATCATCTGTGTTAAAGGAGATGGCACTATCATAGGAAAGCATAAGCCATCTTCAGAATTTCCATTTCATAAGGCCATTTACGAGGCACGACCAGATATTAAATCAGTAATACATGCGCATCCACCAGCTTTAGTGTCTTTTAGTATTGTGCGGCAAATTCCTAATACTAATGTCATATCTCAGGCTAAACATATATGTGGTCCAATAGGATATGCAGAGTATAGAGTGCCAGGAAGTGAAGAATTAGGTGAGGTCATTGCAGATGAGTTTAAAAAAGGGTTCAAAGCCATTATTATGGAAAATCATGGTACTGTTCTTGGCGGTAGTGATTTAACAGATGCTTTTGAACGCTTTGAGGCTTTAGAGTTTTGTGCCAGTACGATTTTATATGGAGCTCAAATAGGTACGCCAAATTATTTAAAAGATGGACAAATTGAAGAGTTTGAAGCCCAAGCAGTAGGAGTTTTACCAGAAATGGAAACAACGGATTATCCATCTGACGAAGTTGAAAAACGTGCAGAAATTTGTAAGATTGTACAACGCTCTTGTCAACAAGGTCTAATGATTAGTTCTTACGGTACTGTATCAATGAGATGGAGAGGTAACGACTTTCTTATTACACCAACGGGAATTAATCGTTGGGATTTAGAGATTGATGATATTGTTCAGATTAAGGACGGTAAAAGAGAGGCCGGAAAAAACCCGAGTAGAGCCGCTTGGATACATCAAGAAATTTACAATCTTAATCCTGATATAAATTCAATTATAATGACGCAATCGCCATATTTAATGGCCTTTGGTGTTACGAATAGTTACTTAAATGTGAGAACTATTCCAGAAAGCTGGATCTTTTTACAAGATATTAATACTATAAAATACGGTGACCACTTTAGAAAAAATAGAAACCCTAAACTTGTTGAAGATTGTGCAACAGCCTTAATTATTGAGAATGACTCAGTAATTATAACTGGAGATAAATTATTGCAAACTTTTGATTATTTAGAAGTGGCGGAATTTAGTGCGAAATCCATTGTTTTGGGTAATTCATTAGGAGAATTAGTTCCAATTAATGATGAGCAAGTAGAAGATTTAAGAAAAAAGTTTTTATCATAATACAAAAACAAACATGGCAATAAAGTTTGATACGCGATATCCATCCATTGATGATTTAAGAAATAAAGCACGGAAGAAAATTCCAAAATTTGCTTTTGAATATCTCGATGGTGGCTGTAATGAAGACGTTAATTTAATTAGAAATACGTCGGAAATTCGAGATGTACAGCTTAAGCCTAATTACTTAAGGAAACATCATGGTTCGTCATTAAAAACGGAATTATTTGGTATTGAATATGATGCACCATTTGGAATAGCACCAGTGGGTTTGCAAGGTCTAATGTGGCCAAATTCACCAGAGATATTGGCCAAAGCAGCTTTTGAGCACAATATACCGTTTATACTGAGTACCGTTACTACAACAAGTATCGAACGTGCTAGCGAATTAACTGAGGGAAAGGCATGGTTTCAGCTTTATCATCCGACTGAAAATAGGTTAAGAGATGATATTATAAAGCGAGCTGAAGCAGCAGAGTGTCCTGTTTTAGTAATTTTATGTGATGTCCCAACTTTTGGGTTTAGACCAAGAGATATAAGAAATGGCTTGGCGATGCCACCTAAAATGAATATCACTAATATTTTGCAAGCATTTGGACGACCGCATTGGAGTCTACAAACACTAAAGCATGGTATACCTAATTTTGAAGTTTTAAAGCCCTACATGCCAAAAGATTTAGACTTAAAGCAATTGGGTAAGTTCATGGATCAAACCTTTAGCGGACGATTAGATGAAGAAAAAATAAAACCTATCCGCGATATGTGGAAAGGAAAATTAGTCTTAAAAGGTGTGGCTTCAGAATATGATACGGAAGAAGCCATACGATTGGGACTCGATGGTATAATAGTATCTAATCATGGAGGTCGTCAATTAGACGCTGGACAATCTACTATCAAACCGCTTTCTACAATTGCAGAAAAATATGGTGATCAGATAGAAGTGATGATGGATAGTGGTATTCGTTCTGGGCCAGATATCGCAAGAAGTATGGCAAGTGGAGCTAAATTTACATTTATGGGACGCTCTTTTATGTACGGTGTATCTGCATTAGGCAATAAAGGCGGAAACCATACAATTTCATTATTAAAAACAGAATTGCAACAGGTAATGGAGCAATTGTGTTGTGAAAAAACAACGGATTTCCCTGATCATTTGATTAAATAACTATATTACAACAACTAACCTAAACTAAATCAAACCAATATGAGTGAAGCAGTAGAAGAGATAGGCGGAGGAGAATTTGAAAGAACTCCAGTACCTTCATCTAAACTAAAGGGCTGGAAATCTTTTTTAGGCATGTATGCCGGTGAGCATGCAGCTGGTACCGAATTTATGATTGGTCCGTTGTTTCTAGCTGCAGGAGCTAGTTTAAAAGATTTAATATTTGGATTACTGATTGGTAATATCCTCGCTATTCTTACTTGGAGGTACATAGTAGCTCCTATAGCCGTATCTAGCAAGCTCACGTTATACTATCAATTAGAAAAAATTGCAGGAAAGCATCTGGTAAAAATATATAATGTTGTTAATGGCGTACTTTTCTGTTTTTTAGCCGGAGCTATGATAACTGTTTCAGCAAGTGCGGTTGGTGTTCCTTTTGACATAAGTTTTTCCGTACCTGAAAATATATTTGGTTTAAGTAGTGCAGCTTTTTCAATGATTGTAATTATTGTAGGTGTAGTAATGACCATAGTAGCTGCAGCTGGTTATAATACTGTTTCGAAATTTGCGAACATTGCAGCACCTTGGATGATTGTTGTTTTTGCGGCTTGTGGTATATCTGCTTTAGCTCAAATGGAAGTTGATTCTTGGGAAAGTTTATTAGTAGATTGGGATAAAGGGATAAGTATAGTACAATCCGTTAATGGTACGGTAGATTTTGGTTTTTGGAAAATTGTAATTTTTGCTTGGTTATGTAATGCCGCTATGCATTTTGGAATGTCTGATTTATCTATTATGCGTTTTGCTAAAGACACGCGTGCAGGATGGGGACCTTCTATAGGCATGTTTTTAGGGCATTATATGGCATGGATTTGTGCTTCATTTATGTTGGCAGCTCAAATTAAATTAACAGGAGACATTTCTGCTAATCCTGGAGCTTTGGCTTGGAGTGTTGTTGGTTGGACAGGAATTATCTGTGTTATTGTAGCAGGTTGGACAACTGCTAACCCTACTATATATAGAGCAGGTCTTGCTTTTCAAAGTTTATTTCCTTCTAAAGCGAAAGCATATTCAGGTGTGATTTTAGCAGGTGTAGTAGCAACAGCAGCTGGTATTTTCCCTTCGCTTTCAGGTAAATTACTTGATTTTGTAGGTTTATATGGTGCTATTTTAGGACCTATGGGAGGCGTAATTTTTGTGAACCATTATTTAGCAAAAAAAATGAACTTTACACAAGATTATGCAGATGAAAAAGGTACTGGTTTTAATGTAGCTGTTCTATTGGCTTGGCTGATTCCTGTAGCCTTAGGCTTATATTTTATATTTGCACAAGGTTTATTTCCTGCATATGCAGTTATACCTGCTTGGATTGCTTCCTGTGTGTTATATGTAATTATTATGAAACTTCAAAAATCATAAATTATGAAAATTCTAAAATTAATTAGTGGTTTATCAATAGGTGTTTTGATACTGTTAGTAAGCATACTTTCATTCATAGGTACAATAGAGGTGACTAATATGAAAACGCTTATGCTAATAGGAACCATTTTATGGTTTGCTGCCACACCTTTCTGGATGAAAGAAGAAGAATTGTAAGGCATTTATTCTTTGTAATTGACCATTTGTTAGTGTTGTTTCGACATTTTTCAAAAAAAAGACTATGCCAATAGATTGCACACCTTTTATGGGGTTCTATATGATATCAGACGAAGTTAAATAAAATAAAAAACCCTGTAAATCAAATTATCACAGGGTTTTTGAAGAGTTTTAATACTCTAAAAGTGGAGTCGGAGAGAATCGAACTCTCGTCCAAACAAGTAACTAAAGAGCTTTCTACACGTTTAGTCTATTCTTAGATTTTAGATTATAAACTGGTTAAAGACAACCTACTTATAACTTAGCTTCTTAATCTCGAAAGTGCATCAAAGCGCTACACGATCTTAGTTAATATTTACGATGTCTCAAAAAAGAACGCCATTAACCAAGGCTTTCTGGAGACATAAAGCTTGCTCACCTAGTGAGCCGAGGCTTAATCTTACTATAATTCAGATTATGCAGCTAAAGCGTAGTTATTCTCGCCGTTTAAAATTTGGTCTAGCCTTTTACGTGTTTCAATGCCATTACACGACGTGCTTACCATTTAATTAATCTCGCTGTCAAAACCAGTCGACCCCTTAATGAGATAGCAAAATCTTGTTTTGCGAAATCGAATTAACCCTGAGCTTGATTCAAGGTCTCATTAATAAATGATATCCCTTTTCTTATTAAAAGGAGGGCGAAGTTACAAAAAAAGTTGTGCAACCTCTTAAATCCAGTTATTTTCGTGCAAAAATTATTCCAGAGTAAAGATTGACAATTTTGTCAGGTTATAAATATTATCATTATGAAATTTGCCATCATAAAAGAACGTAAAAACCCATCAGACAGACGTGTGGTATTTTCACCTGAAACTTTGGCTGAAGCTCGAGCTCAATTCCCAGATGCTCAATTTGTTGTAGAATCATCTGATATTAGAGTGTTTTCTGATGATGCTTATGCTAAATTAGGTTTTGAAGTGAGTGAAGATGTATCTGATGCAGACGTAATGATAGGTGTAAAGGAAGTACCCATTGAAAATTTAATTCCTAATAAAAAATACTTTTTCTTTTCGCATACCATTAAGAAACAGACTTATAATCGCAAATTACTCCAAGCTATGTTGGCGAAAAACATTGAAATGTTTGACCACGAAACTATAGTCCGTAAAAACGATATGCGTTTAATAGGTTTTGGTCGGTATGCTGGTTTAGTTGGTGCTTATAATGGTTTTAGAGCACTAGGTTTAAGAGATGATTTATTCAATCTCCCTAAAGTAGAAACCTTGGCGGATTTAGATGAAGTCAAATCTGAACTTGATAAAATAGTAATTCCTAATATTAAAATATTGCTTACAGGAACCGGAAAAGTAGCTCATGGTGCTAAAGAAATATTAGATCATTTAGGAATTAAAGAAATTAGTGATGCCTTATACTTAACATCTCAATTTACAGAGCCTGTATATGTTATGGCTGATGTTATGGAATATGCTAGGCGTATTGATGGTAAAGTTGGTGATAAATGGGAGTTTTATAAGAACCCTAAAGGTTATGAAAGCAATTTTATGCCTTATGCTAAAGAGACTGATTATTTTATTGCTGGTCATTTCTATGGTAATAATGCACCATTCTTATTTACTAGAGAAGATGCTAAACATTCTGATTTTAGGATAAATTTAGTCGCTGATATTTCTTGCGATATAGACGGACCTGTGGCAAGTACGATAAGACCATCGACAATAGCAGACCCTTTTTATGGTTATAATGCTGAAGCAGAGAAAGAAGTAGCTTTTGATGCTAAAGATGCTATTACCGTAATGGCTGTGGATAATTTGCCCTGTGAGTTACCAAAAGACGCGAGTGAAGGTTTTGGTAAAACTTTTTTAGAACATGTTATACCAGCGTTTTTCAATAATGACCAGAAAGGAGTTTTAAAACGTGCTAAAATAAGTGAAAATGGAAGATTAACAGAACGTTTTAGTTATCTTCAAGATTATGTCGATGGAAAGAAATAATACCAAAACAGCTTTAGTTACAGGTGCAGCTTCAGGATTGGGATTTGAGTTAGCGCTTTTGTTGGCAAAAGATGAATATGACCTTATCTTAATTGATATAGATTCAGAAAAGTTAGAACTCGCAAAACGTACTATCATAGAATCACATCTTACCAACATTACATTAATGATCAAAGATTTGAGTATGGTGGATGTTGCACAAGATATTTATGATGATATTAGTGCTACTGAAATAGATGTGATTATAAATAATGCTGGCTTTGGTTTGTTTGGGACATTTCATGATACAGATTGGGAGCGAGAGTCAGAAATGTTACGCTTACATATTTTAACAACTACACATTTAATAAAATTATTTTTGCCACATATGGTGAAACGTGGTTTTGGTAAAATTTTAAATTTATCTTCTTTAGCAGCATTTCAACCAGGTCCGTTAATGGCATTATATTATGCGTCTAAATCGTATTTATTATCATTTTCTCAAGCTATTGCAAATGAGTTAAAAGGAACGGGAGTGAGTGTTACTGTATTATGTCCTGGACCAACAAAAACAGGTTTTCAGGAGGTGGTTTCGGAAGGTGTTGGGGAGAATAAAATAGGCTTTAATATGGCTTGTCCTAAACAAGTAGCAGCTTATGGTTATAAAGCAATGCATAACGGTAGAGTTGTTGCAATACCTGGACTTTTTAATAAGTTTTTATCAATACTACCAAGAATGTTAACTAGAAATAGAACAACAAAGATTGTTAGAAAAATTCAGGATAAGAATAGAAATTTTTAATTAATTATCTCATTTCCAATAGTTCTAATTACAGTTCTTACATCTGGTAATAAATCAAAATACCCTTTTTGGTCTGGTGTATCAAATCCGCTAGGAAGTAAATACGAAATTAATGCAATAACATCGTCTTCAGATTGTGCCAGTTCAAAGTAACTATTAGCCATGTCAATTAGAATAGACTCCTCAAAACCAGCATCTGTATAAAAATCTAACCATTGCGATTCCATTATTAGTACTAATTTTTGATTTGCATTAGTGCGCTTAGACTTTATAAGTTCTAAACGTTGAAGATATTCAGGGTCATTTTTTGGGTCAATAGTTCCGTAACGATCAAATCCTATCCAATCAATATCATTAGAAATAACTAGTTGGTCAATAACGTCTGGTGCTTCAATAACCATCAAGGGAATATCTGGAAAACTTAGTTTTATTCGTGCAGCAACTATTGCCAAATCATTCATATTCATTTGATTCCAAGCTGGCTCATCTGCAAAATCAAAAGCAGCTACAGATTCTGCGGTTAAAAATTGATTATTTTGAGCCCAAGTTGAAAATAGTGCTTCGTAATTATTTAATAATTCATATCTAAATCCTGATGGTGAATTAGCATCTTCAAGAGCATTTATAAACAAGCCTTGCAAATGAATTAAAACTTTATTGTTGTTCAATATATTTGCTGACACTCTCGATTCAAGATTACTTAAATCTTCTGGGCACATATCAATTAAATTGACAAAATCGTCAACTTGATTTGTATAGTTGGTACCACAATCTGTGATGGCGAATCCAAAATATTTTAGATGTGGACTTTCCTCATTTCCAATATTATCAGACGAAGAGCATCCGATAAAGTTAACCCATACTATAATTAGAACTAGATAACGCAAACTTCCTATTTATTATTAAAAATAAGACGAATTATTTAGTTAAAGGTTACTGTTTATTCAAATTTTTAAACATCCAATAGCCAACGGCTAGAAACATACCAAAGCCTAAAGTGAATAACCACGCTTCATAATTTTGAAATGGCGCTATAACAATATCTATAATATCTGAAATTAAAATATGTGGCTGACTTATAATTTCCCAGGAATTGTAACGTAAAAAACGACCCAAGTAGACACCAAAGCCGCATAAAAATAAAACGATTATGGTTGCTATTTCCATAGGAATGCGTTTAAAGTTTTCTGAGATTAATTTTTGCATATCTAGAATAGACAGGTAAAACAAAAACAATCCACTTAAAGCAAAAGATAAAACGACTAACACATCTAACCATAAAAGTGAGGCACTACCTAATCTAATATGAATTAGGTCTGTTACAATGTATGGTGCATTTGGTAAAAATGCCAACCACACCAAAAACCAACACCCAACTTTGATTTTGCTAAGATTTGATTTTGTGTTGAGGTACATTGTTATAGTGTATGGTATGATTGCCAAGAATACATTCCATATTAAAAAAAGAAAGAAAAATGATTTATTAAGTTTCATACGTATCATTAGCGCAATGACACTAAATGTAAGTGCTACTGTTACTAGTGATAGGGTTTTAAACTTGTTGAGTATGAGTGATTTTATTGATTCCATAATCTAATATTTTGTTTGTTTTCAGATTTAATAATTAGAGCTTCAACTAATAAAACACTTATTATTCCTAAGGTGTAAGCTAATAAGTCACTGAAATGAAACGTGTTTCCGAAAATGAGTGAAGCCGTAAAACTATTTTGTAAATTAAAGTAGGTTAAGAATGGTGTAAGTTGAAGCAGTTCTATACCATAAGCAATAAAGAGGACGACAAAAGCTGAGGCCCTCACACTCAAACTAGAGCATCCTCTTATAATTGCGTATAGTAAAATGACCACCAAATAATCGCCAAACGTGTAGCGAATGAATCCGGTTTTTATAATGAAAGCGATTGCTAATTCAATTAGAAATAAAGAATGGGCAAGCACTAAATAGTTTTTATTGAATTTTAGTTTCATTTTCAAGAGAATATATATGTTATAACAATGAAGAAATAAGCGATAGCAATGGGAATATTAAGTAATAATAGACCACAAGTTTTAAACACTGTAATTCTTTGATCCCAATACACAAATGCAGTAATAATTAGAAAAAGAAGTAGGATAGCATTAATTACTATGGCATAACCTACGTAATGTAATCCTATCATAACTATAGAATCTTCCTTTGGAAAAAGTATGAAAGAGACTAGTAAACAGGTACCAAGAACAAAGCTGATTATCGTAATGAGCTTCCCAATGTTTATAATATTATATAAGGTTTTCATAATTCATACTTTAAATGAAACCTCGCCAATTCCGATTTGTAGAGACTGAACGAGGTCCATCACACCAACCAATTATCCGTTGTGCCAATCAATTTTACGAGATACGTACATTACAGTTGCCAAGATTAAGAACAAGCCAATACTACCAACTAACAGTGCATAATTTTCGAGCTGAATAATGACATATATAAATGAATACAAGGCAGTTAAAGACAAACCAATTAAGGACGAAAATTTGAAATTTCGAAGTATTGATTTTGAATACAAGGTTATCAGTAAAACCACAGATATACCTGCAATTAAATAGGCTTTTAAGAAATTACTATGTTCGGATATTGAAACCAATAGCGTATAGAACATTATTAAAGCCAAACCGATCATTAAATACTGAAACGGATGAATGTTAATTTTACTCATGGTTTGAATTAGGAAAAACACCAAGAATGTGAGCCCAATAACTAAGAATCCATATTTTGCAGAACGTTCGCTTTTCTGGTATTCGTCTACTAAAACCACGAATTTAGTACCAAATGCAAATTGATTTAAGTGAGGGATTTTCTTTAAATATTGTTGTGAAAATGCTCTATTTATAGATAATACTTTCCAGTCTACTTCGAAACCTTCTTTTGTGATACTTCGCGTTTCATCATCTGGTGAATAATTGCCAATAAATCCTGGATCTGCCCAATTGGAAGACATTTTCATTGTTGTTGTTTTTCCGACAGGAATGGCTTGAATTTGTTTACTACCATCATAAGTCACGTTCATTTTGAATTTGAAATCAGTTTTTAATAGCTCTTCATTTAAAAAACCAGTTTCCAATTCATCCAAATGATTTCTTGATGCTTTATCACTAAAGTTGGTTTCGAAAGTGTAAGACTTACCGTTAATGGTTATTTTCATTTCATTTTTAATACCTTTTAAGTTGGTGGTTCTAAACAAAATAGATGCTTTTTCCCAAATCACATCTTTACTTTTAATACCTTTCGCAATAAGATCTGGTTTTTGATAATTACCTTCTATTGCCATATCTGACGTAAAAACAGCCGATTCAAAATTTCCTAGATGCATTGTTTTTGATTTTACTGCTGCTTCTATATCAAGCTTTTCTGGAAATATGTAGGCGTAATTAAGGTGTGTTTTAGTTTCCTTCAAATAAGTTTTTGTCTTTTCATTAAAAGTTGAAGTTTCAGAATAGGTTTTATATGGTAGTTTTAAAATAGGACCATAGATCATCACTTCGTTTCCCCATTTTTGGTTTATTTCTTGAACCACATCCTGTTGCCTGTATGCACGTTCTTCAATAAGAATATTTACATAAGTCAGTGGAATTAGTAAAACAAGAATTAATGCACCAACCATGAGCATTCTTGCAGTGATTGAGGTTTTTAGCCATTGTGCAAATTTGTTTGGCTGGTTTATTGGTTTTTGATTCTCTGGTGTCTGGTGTTCTGGTTTTTCCATGGTATTTATGTTTATGTTGAAAATTAATATTATAAAGTACTTTGTTTTTCAAAGTAAAAGATTAAAAAAAATGTTTCGGTTAATTAGATGTTACGTTCAACCGTTTTATGTTTTGTTTGTATGCCGTTGGTAGTATTATTTCTTTTACAAGCCAATCTAAATTCAAATTTCTAAATATTTTATATAACCAAATAGCGGGTTTTAGTATCGAAACCTTCCTAAATTTCATGAGTTGTTTTACAGTATGTGGCACAAGTAATATTTGAGATTCTAATAACATCTTATATCTAAAAAAGCCTAAATGCTTTCTATATTGTTTGTAGAGATCTTTTGTGAGTTTGCCGTTATTTAGGTTTTCCTTTAAATGCTTTTCTCTTGAGATTTCAAAATCTAAGTAGGTGAGTGGTAAGCTTTTTATACCCATTCTGTTTCCAACTTTATTAAATACATTTAGAACATCTTGTTTTTCTTCAGTTGATAATGGTCGTTCTAGAATTTCATACGATCTAATTGAGTAATCAATTAACATAAACAGAACATCTTTATACGCCCAATCTGGTATAGATTTGCCTCGTTTACGTTCTACCGAAGCATGAATTGCGTTTATATTATCAATAGCCTTTAGAGCGGCTTGGTTTTCTGAAAAGACTATAGCTTTAGCATAATTTACTGTGGAGAATAGCCTTCCTAAGGGATCTTTTGGAAGCTTGCCAGTAAAGTAAAGCCAGTCCACTGATTTGTTGAGCGCAAACTCCGCTGACGCACCTGCAAAGACCAAGAGAATGGTATCACTTGTTCCCCAAATTTCTCTGACAATTGAGTTTTTGTTTACGAAGTAGGTCATGCTTTCTTAATTAATTTTTCGAGGGCTTCTATATGCTTTTTAAATTCAGCTTTCCCTAGTTTTGTGGTACTATACCTTGTATTTGGTTTTCTACCAATAAATTGTTTTTCTACCAAAATATATTCGGCTTTTTCTAACGCTTTTGTGTGACTTGCTAAATTTCCATCCGTAGCTCCTAACAATTCTTTGAGCATATTAAAATCAGCATACTCGTTTACCATAAGAATGGACATAATGCCTAGTCGTATCCTATGGTCAAAGAGTTTGTTTATGTTATTTATAATACTCAAATTATTATTTTAAAGTTACTACCAACTGCGATTGCAAACTACTTTTTGTCATATTTAAAATGCATCCAAGTCCCATAGATAATATGCATAATTCCAAAACCAATTATCCAGAGCCAAAAGCCATAACCTGGATAATAACTTGCTATTAGACCTAGTACGATTTCAATATAGCCTAAATACTTAATATCACCTAAACTGTATTTTGAAGCACTTACCAATGCCAAGCCATAAAATATTAGCATTAATCCGCCGGTTTGACCATATCTGCCTTGATCTAAAATTATAAGACAATAAATACCACCAACTATTAAAGGAATTAAAAAATTTAAGAGTAAACGTTTAGAAGAAGTATCCCATATCTTTTCTTCATTTTGCTTTGCTTTACGAGTTGTTAAGACTATACCAGTTACTGCGCTGAGCAGAGCGACCATAAATAGTACAAACATTGTTGTCCAAAATACCCAACCATGAAAAATGAATAATGTTCCTCCACTATAATTGATTACTAAATAATAAGCAATAGCTGCACCAATCAAGGCATAGATACCAGCTAATATGCCTGATAAACCACTTAACGAAATAAAACGAGACGATTTATTCATTAAATTTTTAATCTCGCTGATGTCTTTTAAATAATCTTCGTTGCTCATAATATAAAGTACTTTGAAATACAAAGTAAAATAAAATATTCCATTTCAACAAATATATTTTAGAGATTTAACTAAATTTATGTTTTAACAATTCAAATAAATAAGATTATGCTAGGATTACTTTTAACAATAGCAAATATTTCAGGAGGACTTTTACTGGGATTGGCCACATTAGATAAATGGGATGGAGAAAGTAATTTCTTCAATAAAATCGCAGGTGTGTTGGCGCCTTTTCAAACAATTATTGGTGGTGCATTAATTGTTTTGTCGATACTTAAATTTAGAAGTAGTGTACTTTTTAGTATTGTAAGTATTTTAGGAGGTATTTTGTTGTTAACACATGTTTTTGGTAAAGTACCAGCTTTAGAAACAAGTTTGAGAAAACTGTCGGCAAAATTGATGCCGTTTAAGGCTATTATTGGTATTGGACTTTTAGTTATAGGTATTTTAGGATTGTTTTAATTTATTTTGAATCCAGCGGAAGCATACATATTAAAGCAGTCAGAACCTTATAAATCTATATTGTTGCAATTACAATCAATTATTGAAGCAGTCGCACCAAACCCTGAATTATTGTTTAAATGGCGAATTCCTTTTTATTACTGCAATGACATTCCGTTGTGCTATCTCAATCAGTCAAAAGATTATGTAGATTTAGCGTTTTGGCATTTTGAAAAATTAGATGAGTTTACTGAACATTTTGTAAATGCTAATAGAAAATCAATTCGCTCGCTTCGTTATAAATCTGTAGAAGATATAAATGATGAGGTAGTTGTATATGTTCTCCAAAAACAACTAGAAATTAATACCAATCCGTTTAAACTAATCTTGAAACCTAGATCTAAAAAGAAGTAACCAATTTTCTAATTGCTACTAGATTTGTTAGCAATCCTTCAAGATTATCTAAGTGGAGCATATTGGCTCCGTCACTTTTTGCATTTCCTGGATCAAAATGTGTTTCAATAAATAAACCATCGACATTATTTACCACTCCAGCTCTTGCAATGGTCTCAATCATATCTGGTCGTCCACCTGTAACACCAATACTTTGGTTAGGTTGTTGCAAAGAATGTGTGACATCTAAAACCGTTGGAGCATATTGTCGCATGGTTGGAATACCTCTAAAATCTACAATCATATCTTGATAGCCAAACATTGTACCTCTGTCTGTAATCCATGCTTTATCGTTTCCGGCATCTTTTACTTTTTGTACGGCATGTTTCATCGCTTCAGGACTCATAAATTGCCCTTTTTTTAAGTTGACTACTTTTCCTGTTTTAGCAGCAGCAACCACCAAATCCGTTTGGCGGACTAAAAAGGCTGGTATCTGCAATACATCAACATATTCCGCAGCCATGTATGCATCAGATACTTCGTGAATATCTGTAACTGTTGGTACATCAAAAGTTTCTGATACTTTTCTGAGAATTTTTAAGGCTTTTTCATTTCCAATTCCAGTGAAACTATCTATTCTACTGCGATTGGCTTTTTTAAAACTGCCTTTAAATACATATGGAATTTCAAGTTTATTAGTAATAGAAACAACACGTTCAGCAATACGAAGTGCCATATCTTCACCTTCTATAGCGCAAGGGCCACACAGTAAAAAAAAATTATTAGATTCTGTATGTTTTAGTTTAGGAATAACGTTAAGATTCATATCAATAAAGACTGCGTTTAAGTTGCAAATATACTATTAAAACGCAACTTTTTTAGCTGTCAAGTTTTCTATTGATTTATGTTTTAGTTTATTAATCAGTAACTATATATTCAACATTAACAATTTCAAACGATGCAGGTGGAAGTCCCAAGTTAAGTGATTCTTCTTGGTCATATGTTAAAATACAGTTTGAGTTTGCTGCAATGGTATAACAAGGAACAGAAGCATTACTTGAGTAGCTTCCTGAGAATTCAAGGTCGCTCGTAGTAACAGTCAGAACAGGAATACCAGCTACGTCAAAATCGTTGTGATTATTTAGCTGAATTTCAAATTGTAATCTTGAGGTATTATTGCCAGTGTCAGCACTATAATTAAAACTCAATATCTCATATGTAAAATTCTCAAGGATTGGAGCTTCAATTAATTCTGGTTCCGTTGGTTCAGGGAAATCACAAGGAACTTCTTGTTCAATTTCATTGGTATAGCTTTGGTTACCCACAAAGTATGTTTGTGGTATTATAATTGTTTTGGTACAGTCATCATCAGATGGGCAACCAAAAAAAGTTGAAAATAACAACGATAAAATAATAGCCTTTGGGCTTTTAAAGCTTAGTTTAGGTATTAGATTCAACGAATAAAAATTTTAGAGTTCAGTTAGTAAAGATAGTATTTTAAAACACTTTTTTAATACTATTTCTCATAATCCAAAGCGACATTACAAAGTTACCAACAACAAATAGACCACTGAAAAAGAGAAATGTTTTTGCCGATTCTGACCACTTAATAATATTTAGTACATCAGATAAATAGGCAAGAATTAAATATGAAGAAAGACAAACAAATATAATACCTAAAGAGAAGTTTAATTTTCTATTTGGTTTTATTAATTGCCATAAAAATGGAATACCAAATAACAAAATGAGGTAAGCAGAACTACCTTCATTTTTCATTATATCAGTAAACCAATAGGCAATTACAGATAAAAAATAGAGGTATGGGACAAACTTAGTATACTTGCTAATTGTTTGCATCTGTTTTAATTTAAGGGTTCAGATTTGCCTTTTTAAAAGTGTAAATAGCCCAATTAGCGATTGATTTTAAGGATAGGCTTACTTACTATTAATCAGATATTTAACGAAAGATACAAACTGAAATTGTTAGAAATTGAAATTATAACATATAATTAACGAATTGAGAATAATTAGATGTAACTTTGCGCGCTTAAAATCAGCATCAGTTATGGCTAATATTAAAAATATTGCAATTATTGCACACGTCGATCACGGAAAGACCACTTTGGTAGATAAGATCATGTACCACTGTCAGTTATTTCGTGAAAATGAAAATACTGGAGACTTAATTCTAGATAATAATGATTTAGAGCGTGAGCGTGGTATTACTATTACTTCAAAAAATGTTTCTGTAGTTTATAAAGATACTAAGATTAATATTATTGATACTCCTGGTCACGCCGATTTTGGTGGAGAAGTAGAA
Source organism: Winogradskyella sp. R77965 (assembly GCF_044594915.1). Classification (GTDB taxonomy): domain Bacteria; phylum Bacteroidota; class Bacteroidia; order Flavobacteriales; family Flavobacteriaceae; genus Winogradskyella. Next base: position 3,756,764 of record NZ_CP138990.1, read on the forward strand.
CGTGTATTAAATATGGCTGATGGTGTTTTACTTTTGGTTGATGCGTTTGAAGGTCCTATGCCGCAAACACGTTTTGTATTGCAAAAAGCAATTGATTTAGGTTTAAAACCTTGTGTGGTTATTAATAAAGTTGATAAAGAAAACTGTACTCCAGATGAGGTACATGAGAAAGTATTTGACTTGATGTTTGAACTTGGTGCAGAAGAATGGCAATTAGATTTCCCGACAGTTTATGGTTCTGCAAAGAACAACTGGATGAGTGACGATTGGCAAAATGAAACAGAAAATATTGAGCCATTGTTAGATATGGTTATCGAGCATATCCCTGAACCAAAAATTGAAGCAGGAACCACACAGATGTTAATTACATCTTTGGATTTTTCATCGTTTACTGGTCGTATTGCTATTGGTCGTTTAACACGAGGTGATTTAAAAGTTAATCAACAAATTTCTTTAGTAAAAAGAGACGGTTCTATTGTAAAAAGTAAGATTAAAGAATTACATACGTTTGAAGGTTTAGGTCGTAAAAAAGTTGAAAGTGTTCAAACAGGTGATATTTGTGCTATTGTAGGTTTAGAAGGTTTTGAAATCGGTGATACTGTAGCTGATATCGAAAATCCTGAAGGACTTAAGACGATAGCTATTGATGAGCCAACTATGAGTATGTTGTTTACGATTAACGATTCACCTTTCTTCGGTAAAGATGGAAAGTATGTTACCTCTCGACATATTAAAGACCGTTTAACTAAAGAGTTAGAAAAAAACTTAGCATTGCGTGTTGAAGAAACAGATAGTGCTGATAAGTTTATGGTTTTTGGTCGTGGTGTATTACACTTATCAGTTTTAATTGAAACAATGCGTCGCGAAGGTTACGAACTACAAATTGGTCAGCCACAAGTAATCATCAAAGAAATTGACGGTGTAAAATGTGAACCTTTTGAAGAAATGACAATTGATTTACCAGAGCATGTTTCTGGTAAAGCTATTGAAATGGTAACGATGCGTAAAGGCGAAATGCTAAGCATGGAAGCTAAAGGTGAGCGCATGGTATGTGAGTTTTTAGTACCATCTCGTGGTATCATTGGATTAAGAAATCAGTTACTAACAGCGACTGCTGGTGAAGCCATTATGGCGCACCGTTTTAAAGAATACATGCCATTAAAAGGTGGAATACCAGAACGTCAAAATGGATCTCTAGTCTCTATGGAAAACGGTAGTGCTATTCCTTATTCTATTGATAAATTACAAGATAGAGGTAAGTTTTTTGTTGATCCAGGTGAAGATATCTATGAAGGTCAGGTGATTGGAGAGAACTCTCGTGGTGATGATATGACGGTTAACGTCACTAAAACGAAAAAATTAAGTAACGTACGTTCTTCTGGTGCAGATGATAAAGCTAAGATTGTACCTGCAATTAAGTTCTCTTTAGAAGAAGCTTTAGAATACATTCAGAAAGATGAGTACGTAGAAGTAACACCAAATCATTTAAGATTACGTAAGATTTATTTGAAGGAAGTAGATCGTAAGCGTAATAAAAGTATTTAAAAAAAATTAGATTGAACGACTCAAAAGGGAAACACTGAAAAGTGTTTCTCTTTTTATTTTCTATCAATTAGCCCTTAACATTATAAGTTTTATATCTTTACAAAAATTAAAAACATGCATTTTCTTTATTTCGATCCAGGTTTAGGTGCTATGATTATTCAGGCCATTATTGCGGCAGTAGCTGGAGTAGTGCTGTTTTCTAAAAACTTGATGTATAAAATCAAACTGTTCTTAGGAATAGCAAAGCCAATTGAAGATGATGTTTTTGATGATATTGAAATTAAAGATTCAGAGGTAGATAACAATAACTCTAGTGAACGCTAAAGATATACATCCTTCTTCATTTAGAGATCCTTCAGGCTATGTTTTTTCAGAAAATGGAGACATAAAAAGAGTTATAAACCCCATTTATTTTGAACAATATAAAGCACTAACCGATAGTGGCTTTTATAATTCATTGTTTAAAAATCAACTATTAATTCCTCATACAGAACTTTCAAATACTAATGAGGAAATAGTAATAAAGGCAGAAAAGATTCCTTTTATAACTTATCCTTACGAGTGGAGTTTCAATATGTATAAAGAGGCTGCTTTGTTGACACTTAGACTTCAAAAATATTGTTTAGAAAAAGGATTTTCGCTAAAAGATGCTACAGCGTTTAATGTTACGTTTCATAAAGGGAAAGCTGTTTTTATAGATACCTTGTCGTTCGATTTTTATGCAGAAAATACCCCTTGGAGAGCCTACAAACAATTTATTACTCACTTTTTTGGTCCTTTACTATTGGCACATTATCATGGTGCACAATCCTTAAAGTTGTTAAGCAATTTTATTGACGGTATTCCTGTAAAGATGATAAGTTCCATGTTACCCTTTAAGACCAAGTTAAGTCCGATATTGTATTCAAATATTCATCTTTTGGCTAAGCTAGAAGATAAGCATAACGAAGATTATAAAGGTGAAGCTAAAGAAGCTTCATTATCAAAAAAAGGCCAGCTTAATATTATTCAGAGCCTATACGATTATATAAAAAAACTAGAATTAAAAGAACACTCAGAATGGGGAAATTATTACGACAAGACGAATTATACGGATGATGCTTTTATAAAAAAATCAGAGATTATAAACACATGGGTAAATACAATACATCCAGAACGTTTAATTGATATCGGTGGTAACGATGGCACATTTGTTAGGAAATTAAAGAGTACTGTTAAAACTGCTCTAGTTTGTGATATAGATAACAATGCTGTAGATTTTAATCATAAAACAATGAAACTGAACAAGGAAAAAACCATGCTTCCTTTTGTTCTCGATGTTCTAAATCCATCAGCTGCTATTGGATTAAATAATAAGGAGCGTGATTCTTTTTTAGATAGAATAGAAACTTTTGCACCAGATGTAACTCTAGCTTTGGCAGTAATTCACCACATGTCTTTATCTGGTAATGTGCCTTTTAGTCAATCAGCTAAATTTTTTAGTTCGTTTTCTAAATTTTTAATTATTGAATTTCCAAAACGCGAAGATTCTTGGGTACAACGACTTTTGACTAATAAAGCGGATTTTAAAGACCATTTCGATTTTTACAATTTAGATAACTTCATTTCTGCATATTCTAAGGTGTTCGAAATTATAGAACAAAAGGAAATAGAAGGTTCTAAAAGAGTTATATTTCTACTCAAGAATAAGAGTCAATCATAATGACATTTTTAAATTACGTGAATGTTAGGAAATTTTAAAAAGAAAATAAAGTTTTTTTTTAATGATAACACATCGTATCCTGCCATCGCAATTATTGTTGCAGGTGTGTATGCTCTGTTATATTATTATGATAAAAATTATGCTCTAATTAACTCAAAATCTCAATTCGTTTTTTTAGTTTCATTGTATATTTTGCTCCCACTTTTCTTGTATTATGGTTTCAGTTTTATATTTAAAAAAGTGGCCGTATTAAAGGATTACAAAAGGTTTTTACTTCCAATTTTTAACTTGAGCAGCTTTCTTATCACTATAGTGATTAGCCTATATGGATTTGATACTGTGAAAATGCTAATCGCATTAGTTTTAGGAATTATAATAGGAAGTATTTTAGTAAATCATGTAAAGAAGGTTATTATAGTTCAGCTTATTTTAATCTGTATGGTTCTTCCAAAATTAGTTCCAGATCTTTACAGAGAGGTTATGTATTCAAAAGATTGGATGAAACAACCAGATGCTATTGAAACAACTGTTTTTAAAAAACGTCCAAATGTGTATGTAATTCAACCAGATGGCTATGTGAATTTTTCAGAATTAACTAATAAATTGTATAATTTTAATAATGAAATTTTCGAGAACTTCTTAAGAGAAAATGGTTTTGTATTTTATCCAGAGTATAGAAGTAATTACTCTTCTACATTGAGTTCTAATAGTTCTTTATTCGGTATGAAGCATCATTATTATGGTAATAAAGTTTTAGGTATAAATCCATCTCATAATACTAGAGATGAAATTGTTGGTGATAATCCAGTTTTGCGAATATTTAAGAATAATGATTACAAAACATTATTAATGTTACAAACCCCTTATTTACTTGTTAATAGACCAAAAATACATTTTGATTATTGTAACATATCATTAAATGAAGTTTCATATATAGAAAGAGGGTTTTACTTAGAAAAAGATTTAAGTAAAGATGTAAAAACGGCTATTAGAGAAAATAAAAGCACTTCTAATTTTTTCTTTATTGAAAGTATGCTGCCAAGTCATATTGTAACTCATAATGGTTCAGGAAATACTGTAGAAGAGGAAGGAAAATTATATATAGAAAGGCTACAAGAAGCGAATAAATGGCTTACAGATTTAATAGACTATATTAGTAAAGAAGATAGAAATGGTATTATACTAATAGTATCAGATCATGGAGGTTATGTTGGTTTAAGTTCAATGGAACAGAACCAATTAAAACAAACGAATAGGGATATTGTGTACTCTATGTTTTCTTCTGCATTGGCCATTAAATGGAATTCGGATAAACCTGAGTTTAAAAATGAAATTCGTTCTTCGGTAAACCTATTTAGAACAGTATTTGCACACTTAAGTGAAGAGCAATCTTATTTAAATCATCTCCAGGAAGACAAAAGTTATATGATTATTAGAAGTGGGTCTCCTAAAGGTGTTTATGAGTATATTGACGAGTCTGGAACTACAATTTTCAAAAAATATATTAATTAAGTTTTGTTCAATAAATTAAGAAATATAATACATAGCTATTTAAAAAGCGATAAGCAATTTCCTACTATAATTGCTATCGCCTCTGGTTTGTATCCAATGTTATACTGTTACTCAGGTAACTTTTCTTTATTCAATTCTACAACACATTTATTTCTTTTTCTCTTAGTTTTTATTGGTTTACCTGTAACCATTTTTAATATTACCAATTGGCTGCTTAAAACGTTTAATTATAAAAAGCACGCTCTTTTTATTTTTTCACTATTAAACGTATTCACACTTTTGTTTTTTATAAAAACAATTACATATAATGGTGCTCAACGAAAGAAGATACTACTTATAATTATTATAGCTTTCCTTTTTGCAATGTTTTTGAAAAAGCATTTAAAAAAACTAATCGTTCTTCAATATCTATTGGCTGTAATTAGTTTTGTAGGCTTAATTTTTGCAATCTATAATAATCTAAATATTTCAAGTGATTGGCAAGGTCAACCAGATGATATTGCGGAAATAAAGTTTAAGAAAAAGCCAAATGTATATTTTATTCAACCAGATGGTTATGTGAATTTTTCTGAGTTAAAACGTGGATTCTATAACTATGATAATAGTACATTTGAATCTTTTTTAGATGAAAATGAATTTACGTCGTACCCAGATTTTAGGAGTAATTATTCAACAACTTTATCTTCTAATGCTTCATTTTTTATGATGAAGCATCACTACTATAATCGTCGTGTTTCGGATTTTGAATTGTATAATGCACGAAATATGATTATCTCTAAAAATCCTGTATTAGATGTTTTTAAAGCTAACGGTTATAAAACGTATTACATTTCAGAAACTGACTATTTGTTGTATAATAGACCAAAAATGGGTTATGATTATTGTAACATAAATTATATAGATCTTCCTTTTATAAAGCCCGCTATTTCTGAACCATTAGATATCAGTAAAGATATAGAAAAGACAGTTTCAGAAGTTATAGATCAACCCAAATTTTTCTTTTTACATTTTTTAAGCCCATGGCATATTAAAACTAGAAAAAACAGCTCGAGTAATAATAAGGATATTGAACGAAATAATTGGTTAGCGAACTTAAATGATGCGAATAAAAAGTTAACTAAGACAATCAAATTAATTAAACATCAAGATCCTAATGCACTTATTATAATTATGGCTGATCATGGTGGGTATGTAGGATTTGAATATGGTGATGAAAGTGAAATAATGCACCAAAATAGAGATTTAATCTATTCTGAATATAGTAGCCAATTATCGATAAGTTGGCCAAATAATGATATCCCAAAATTTAATGATAAATTTAAATCATCAGTAAACTTGTTTCGCCTGCTCTTTTCTCATTTGTCAGAAAATGATAAGTATAGCGAACAACTTCAAGGTGATGAAAGCTACAAGGTCTTAAGGCATGGTGTAGAAGTTGGTATATATAAGTATATTGATGGAGATGGAAATATTACATTAGAGTCTTTAAAATAATTTCACTTACTTCTTAAGTCCTAAAATACTAAAAAAGAAACTAAATAATATAGTTTGAATACCAAGCTGTAAGGTCGTTATAGCAGGGATTACAATTCGTAATGTGGTATTTGTGTCTAAGTTTCCGAAATTAGTTGTTTGCCACGATGCTAAACCTTTAAAACTTAAAAATATACCAATAACTATGAGTATAAAACCAATTATTAATCCTTTTTCAAGATTTATAAACTTAAATAATTTGTTATAACGATTAGATTTTGGAAGTAGTTCGTTTTCAACAGCAAAGATTTTTGTTAATCCATAAAAAATAATAAACTGAAATCCGACTAATAAAAAAGCAGTGGTATAAAGAAGTGTGTGCACATCTAGAGTAAAACTTTCAAACTCTATCGGATTTATGACAAGTATAATAGACATGACGAATCCGATTAAAACCAATAAAATTCCTGGATAGAGAAATAACCAATTTGGTGAATAGAGCATTAAAAATCGTAAATGCCTCCAACCATCACTCCATGTTTTAAGATGTGGTGCTCTTGTTCTTCCGTCTTTATGAAGTTTTGTTGGTACTTCAACAATGAATAAATTATTTAGCTTAGATTTTACCACCATTTCTGAGGCAAATTCCATTCCTGTTGTTTTTAAATTCATTTTGTTATATGCTGCTTTAGAGAAACCTCTTAATCCACAGTGAAAATCACCAATATTAATTTTAAAAAATAAACGTCCAAGAAAAGATAGTACAGGATTACCTAAATATTTATGCAAAAAAGGCATAGCGTTCTTTTCTATACCACCTTTAAAACGGTTACCCATTACTAAATCTTTACCGTTTCGTAACTCTACTAGATAAGGCATAAGGTTTGAAAAATCATAACTATCATCAGCATCACCCATTATAACATACTTGCCTTTTGCAGCATTAATACCTGACTTAAGCGCACTTCCGTAACCTTTTTGTTCTACATTAACCACATTTACATTATGTGATAAGGCAATATCTATGGAGCCATCTGAGCTTCCATTATCTGCAATAACAACTTCACCGATAATGTTATTTTCATCTAAAAAAGACTTTGCTTTAGCAATGCAAATGCCTAAAGTCTCAGCTTCATTAAGACATGGCATTACAATAGATAATTCTAGTTTATTCTCCACGTTTTAAAAGTTTAAGTGTACTAATAAATAACAAAAATAATAAAGCATAATTATAGAAGAGATAGCGCATTATTGAATGACTAGCAAAGGCTATAAAAAGTGCATTAGATAAAACTAAAGATGATAACAAAAACAGAATAGTATAGATTTTCTGATAGTTAAAAATTGTTTTTATTAAACTGAAAAAGAATATAATGACAACAAAGAAGAAAACTATCGGAGAATAAAACCCATGAGTGATATTAGTATAATACAATGTAATCCATTTATTAAAATTATCCTTAATTAAAGCCAAGGTAAAAACTTTAGAAGCAGCTTCAGTTTCAAAAAAAGGGTATGATACAATTTGGTTTTCACTCCAGTTTTTAGGTTTTTGTTTGTTAGTATAATAATTTACACCTTGTTGCATAACCGTTTGGTTACAGATTTTAGGTAAATTCTTATGGAAAAATAAATAATTTTCTTTACGAGTTTTGTCGACTTTTGGAAGTAGTTCTTTTTTAATTAGAGTATCATAGCTTATCTGTAAAATTTCCTTGTAATCTTTCTGCTCTATTAGTGAATAATCTGTTGTGTCTGAAACATAAATTGCAGCTGTAGAGGCACTAATAAACCCTAAAGGCGTTGGCTTAAAAAAGCCATCTTTTAGCTTATGATAGGTACGTTCAGTTAGGCTCGCAATGACAATAACACCACAAAAAATAAATATATTAATGAGGTGCTTACGTTGAATAATTGATTTTCTGTGCATCAAAAAATAGACACCTGCAAAAACTAAAGTAGAAATAATAAATTGGCTTCGAATAAAAATTAATCCAAGAAAAACAATGATATAATATTTAAAATTTTCTTGTTTATTATTAAATAAAATATCTATGCCAAGCGTAATAAACAATAAGTATAAACCATAACCAAAGCCTTCGGAACAGATATTATTTGCAATAAGCAGAGGTGGAAAAAATGGGAATATTAGAATTAAAAGAAGTGCAATTTTATATATAATATTTAAATTAAATATTGAAACTGCTTTTGTGAAAAAATAGTGAACGCTAATTAAACTAAATACTGTATGTACAAATACGACTATCACATCAAAATAAGATCCGAAAACAGCCGTAAAGCCTTTCAAAAAAATCACATAACCTAATTGGCGATATGGCATTGCCCTTAAATAGCTATAGGTGTCAGGTGAATAAATTGGATCATTAAAAATGCAAAAAAGGAAAACACCAAAATAGATGGTTAATAAAACCACTGTTTCTTTAGATAACTGTTTAAACTTTTGTAGCATAATTGATAAATTGTGGTAAAAGTAAATCTAAATATTTTAATAGTTATTTATATTATCAATGTTTATATACTTTAACTTATATAATAGTAAGATTTATATTATTGTTATACTTTAGCTTTAAAATGAAGAAGTTTTTAAAACGTATTACTATTTTTTTTGTACCTATATTTCTGCTTCTTTTCATTGCGGAATTTTCGGTAAGAAAGATTCCCAATTCGTATAAATTAAAAGGAGAGTATCTAAAAAAAAACGCTAAATCTATACAGAATATAGCTTTGGGTAGTTCACATACCTTCTATGGAATTAAACCAGAATATTTTAGTTCTAAAACGTTTAATGCTGGTAATATATCTCAATCTCCAGATGTAGATTTTGCTATTTTAAAATCTTATGAAGATAAGTTTACTAATTTAAGAGCAGTAATTATTAGGCTTTCTTATGATACACTTTTTGAGCAACTCAAAAATTCACCTGAAGATTGGCGTCTAAAAGATTACAAACTATATACTGATGTAGAGTTTGATTACAGTTTTAAACATAATTTTGAATTGCTATCTATTGGAACTAGTAGATGCTTTAAAGTTTTAAAAAATTACTATTTTAATGATGACCCTTTACTTAATAGCGATAGTTTAGGTTGGGGAAATGATCTTGGTAATAAAACAAAAACCAATATAAATAAAGCTGGTGTAATAGTCGCTAAACGTCACACAATAAAGGCATGGGATTTACTTGAAGATAACGTTAAAATATTTCAGCAATTGATAGAATGGTGTCAACAAAGGAATATAAAAGTCTTACTAGTGACTCCACCTGCTTATAGAAGTTATACAGAAAATCTCAATAAAAATCAATTTAATAAGATGACTCAAGTAGGTAATGACTTAAATTCTAAATACAACAATTGTACTTATTATAATTTATTGAATCATGAAGGTTTTATGGCTGAAGATTTTTATGATGCAGACCATTTAAATGCAAAAGGAGCAAAGAAATTTTCACTCATCATTAATAGCTTAATAGAAATTTGAATTATTTTTGATTGATGTCTAATTACAGAGCAGTACTTTATAAAACTTCAGATAAAGAAACTTGGAACAATTTTGTTTTAAAAAGCAATCAGGCTACGTTTTTGTTCCAAAGAGACTTTATGGATTATCATAGTGATAGATTTCAGGATTTTTCATTGATGGTCTATAAAAATGACAAGCTTATAGTTGTATTTCCTGCTAATATAGTTGATGAAACAGTGTATTCGCATCAAGGGCTGACTTATGGTGGAATGCTGTTTAATAAGGATATGAAATCAATTGAAGCTATTAATAGCCTTAAGGCTATTTTAAAATTTTTGAATGATAATGGTATAAAAGAATTAATTACAAAAGAACTTCCATCTATCTATCTATACAATCAGACGAATAATCCCATGGCTTATTTGTTATTTAAAACCAAAGCAGAATTATTAAGAACTGATATGCACTCGGTTGTAAACACTAAGTTTAAATCCTACTCAAATAGTAGAAAAGAAGGTATTAAAAGGGCGACTAAGTATAACTTAAGAGTAGAAGAGTCTCACAGTTTTGATGTATTCTGGAATACAATTCTAATTCCAAATTTAAAGGCTAAACATAATGTAAAACCAGTACATAGTTTAGAGGAAATAACACTATTAAAATCTCGTTTTAAAAACAATATAAGACAGTTTAATGTATTTAAAGATGGTGTGATTGTTGGTGGAACTACAATATTTGAAACCAAAAATGTAGCGCATTGCCAGTATATCTCTGGTAACCAGGATAAAAATGAATTGGGTAGTTTAGACTTTTTGCATCACAACCTTATTGAAAATGTATTTGTTGATAAACCGTATTTCGATTTTGGAACCTCTAATATAAACTCAGGTCAAAATATCAATGAGGGTTTACAATTTTGGAAGGAAGGCTTCGGAGCTAGATCTATTACACAAGGCTTTTATAAAATAGTAACGGGGAATCATAAATTACTAGATAATGTATTAGTATGATTAAGTTTTTAGATTTACATAAAATCAATAATCGTTTTCGTGATGATTTTCAAAATTCGTTCAGTAAATCTTTAGATGACTCACGCTATATTCTAGGTAATAACGTTACTAAATTCGAAAATGAATTTGCAGAATACTGCGGCACTAAGTATTGTGTTGGTACAGCAAATGGTTTAGATGCGTTAACGCTTATACTAAAAGGGTATATTTATTTAGGGAAACTGAAAAAAGGTGATAAAATTATTGTGCCTGCAAATACATTTATTGCTACAATATTATCGGTGTTGCATGCAGAATTAATTCCTGTACTAGTGGAGCCCAATCCAAAGACCTATAACTTATCTGTAGAATCAGTTAAAGACCAATTAGATAATGATGTAAAAGCAGTTATAATGGTTCATCTTTATGGTCAGTTAACCGACTCAGAAGGCCTAAAACAACTAGCACAAGTACATAATTTACTATTAATAGAAGATGCAGCACAAGCCCATGGATCAGAATCAAATTCAAAAAATTTAAAAGCTGGAAATTTATCTCATGCCGCTGCATTTAGTTTTTATCCAAGTAAAAATTTAGGTGCATTAGGTGATGGAGGAGCAGTGACCACAAATGATTTAGAATTGGTAAAAATCCTAAAGTTGTTACGTAACTATGGAAGTGAAGAAAAGTACGCTAATAAAATTATTGGTTTTAATAGTCGTTTAGATGATATACAGGCTGCATTTTTAAGCATAAAATTAAAAGTTTTAGATACTGATAATGAAAGACGTCGAACCATTGCTAAAGGTTATTTAAAAGGTATTAAGAATTCTAAGCTAAAATTACCGTTTTACGATGGTTCTAAAAACCATGTGTTTTACGCTTTTGTGATTGAGGTAGATGATAGAAGTGATTTCATGGAGTTTTTAAATAAACACCAAATTGAATGGTTAATCCATTATCCAATTCCACCGCACCAACAAGAAGCACTAAGTCTGTTTTCTAATATAGTTTTACCTCTTACTGAAAAAATTCATAAAAGGATTATAAGTTTACCCATCAGTCCTGTAATGACAGACCAAGATGTACAGATTGTTATAGATGCCCTAAACACCTACTAATTGAAAAAGTTTTTTAATTATATTAATAGCGAAGTACTTGTTAAGGCTGGTAACTTAAACACCGTTAATATTAGTCTCAGAATTTTCTCTGGTATTTTAATTACTAAGTTTATTGCCATCTATATTGGTCCTTATGGTATGGCACTCATAGGTAACTTAAGGAATTTTTTAAGCGCTATTCAATCTCTTGCAATTTCTGGTCTTTATAAAGGTGTGGTTAAATTTATTTCTCAATGTAAGGATGATGCTGTTGAGCTAAGTAGAACCTTATCTACAGTTTTTTATCTAGGCTTTTTCTCTTCTGTATTATTGGCTTTTATTTGTTATTACAATGCAGAGTTGATTAATGATTTAATTTTTTCTTCTAGTTATAATTATACGTATATCATTGAAACACTAGCGATAGTTTTGCCTTTCTATGCTCTAAATATGTTTGTGTTTTCCATTATGAATGGATTTTCAAAGCATAAGATTCTACTAATCATTAATATTCTTGGGCAAATTGTAGGTCTTTTAGTGACTTTGCTTTTAATATATGATCAAAATATTGATGGTGCTTTAATAGCAGTCTCAATAACACCAGCACTTAATTTGTTAATTACCATTGTTGGAGTTGCTTTTAGAAAAAACTTAATGTCCTCGATAAGGATTACTCAAGTTAATTTTTCAATTTTAAATAAATTGAGTCCATATATGATCATGGCTTTGGTCAGTGCTATTGCCATACCAATTGTAATGATTATTATTAGAAATTATATCATTTCAGAAATAGGTATAAAGTCTGCAGGGTATTGGACAGCTATGACCAGGGTTTCAGATTATTACCTCATGTTTTTTAATTCATTGATGGCACTTTACATTTTACCTCGTTTTTCTGAAATAAACGGAAAACGAGAGTTCAGAAAAGAAGTTTTTAGCTTTTATAAAACCATTATGCCAGTATTTTTAGTGTTACTTCTTATTATCTATTTCAGTAGATCGTTGTTGATTAGTTTATTCTTTACAGAAGATTTTAGACCCGTTGAAGATTTGTTTGGTTTTCAAATTTTAGGTGATATTGCTCGTGTGCTTTCTATGGTAATTGCTTATCAGTTTCTAGCAAAAAAGATGTTTGCACATTTCATTATTTTAGAAATATTTTTATTCGTTATAATGTATGTGTCTAGTATTTACCTTATTGATGAATTCGGTTTAAAAGGTGCAGTAATGGGACATTGTTTGAGCTACTTTATGTATTTTGGAATAATATTATTACTCTTTAGTAGTTCTTTATTTGGTGTATTAGCTGAAGATGGAATGGATGATTATTAAAAATTAAAACGTGAAACTTCCAAAGTTTATTAGTGATAACATAGTGCTTAAGATTACATCGCTTAATGCAGTGGTTATTGCCATTAGATTAGTCATTTCTGCCTTTATCCAATGGTTGCTTGCAACAACAGTTGGTGCAGCTGGTATTGCAAATATTGGGCAAGTTAGAAACGTTATGGCCATGCTTACAAGTACAACTTCGCTGGGTACCTTCAATGGAGTTGTAAAATATGTTGCTGAATTTAAAAAAGATCAACCAGAACTTTCAAAAGTATTTTCTACAGTAACTGTTTTCATACTTTTAGGCTCACTTATTTCTGCTGCTGTTTTATTTTTTGGCGCATCTTTTTTATCTACTTACCTTTTTAACTCACAGGAGTTTATTTATGTTTTTCAATTATTGGCAGTTATTGTTCCTTTTATAGCCATTAATCGTGTCGTAAATGCAGTGGTTAGTGGTCTGTCTGATTATAAACGCTATGCTAAAATTGAATTGATAAGTTATATTTTGGCCACCGTAGCACTCATTATTGGTCTTTATTTTACAGAATTAAAAGGAGTACTTATCGCTATAGCAATTGCACCTATTATTCAGTTGATAGTTTTAGCTTTTGTGTTTGGTAAAATCTTAAAAACTTATGTACCATTAAAATCACTTAAACTGAGTTTTATTTATAAAAACCAGTTATTGGCATTTACTCTGATGTCGTTTATTTCCACTTTTTTATTGAATTATGTTGAGTTAGATATCAGAACCTTAGTTACAGAGGAAATTAATATTAATGAAGCCGGTTACTGGACAGCCATGACCTTTATTTCTAAAAACTATATGGTGTTTGCTACAGGATTGTTCACCTTGTATGTATTACCAAAATTTGCAAGTATTCATAGTAAAAGTGAATTTAAGCACGAAGTCTTAAATATTTATAAAACCATCCTACCCATTTTTGCCTTAGGAATGGTAATCGTATATCTTTTGAGAAACTATATTATTAGATTCATTTATCCTGAATTTACTGGCATGGAACCATTATTCAAATGGCAATTATTTGGCGATTTTATTAGGCTAAGCGCTTTGGTATTAGCACATCAGTTTTTGGCAAAACGATTGGTCAAAAGTTTTATAATTACAGAGTTGATCTCTTTAGGTTTGTTTTTTGTGCTTTCGAAAGTGTTTATTCAACACTATGGAACCGAAGGCATCGTTATTGCTCACTTTGTGAGATATATTATCTATTTTATTATTGTAGTTTTTGTAGTTCTGTTTTACTATGATAAGACTACTGCTAATAGAGAACAACTCTAGACATGTTTTTGCCATGTATTTAAATACTGCTTAGCACAAGATACATAGTGATGATGTGTTTCTACAAACTTTCTTGCATTGCTAGAGATTTCAATTATTTTTTCAGGATTAAGAATTAACCATTCCAATTTTTTAGCAATAGCTTCGCTATCTGGTAAGGCATTTATAGCAATGGTATCTTCTTCTAAGTTATAATATTCTAGCCATTCTTTTTCTGCTCCAGTGAAGACAACTTTTCCTTTTGCCATAGCTTCTAAAGCATTAAGTCCTTGATCATAAGCATAGATTTGGTCTAACATAATATGAGCTTCGTTATAGCTTTTAACGTATTCGTTATATGGCAAACTTCTTACAGTGATAACCTTTATTTTTTCAGAATAGGTTTTGTTTACGATTTCTAAAGCTGCTTCAAAAATATCATTGCCTTTTTTGTAATAGTTATGAGAATTAATGCCATGAAATATTACAATTTTATCTTCAATATTTAATTTTTGAAGTTCTAATTTTTCAGTATTTATGGGGTTAGGAATGAGTCCCAAATATTTAGGATGATTTAATAACGGTAAATGATAATCTAAATCTGAAGCAATTACTCCAACAATAGATTTATAAACATGATGATGAAGTTCAACAAAGTCTGGTTGCAAAAACTTTAAACCATAACTACTCAGAAATTTATCTTTTCCGTTTTTATATGGTGTAAGAATAGAGTATCTCAATTTATTGTCATTTGCATATTTCACACTGGTATAATCTGTTCCACAAGACAATAGAAAAACGTTTTTATTCCAAGCACAAATCAAATCAAAAATGTCCTTTTCTATATTGGCTGTACAACCAAAAGAAGCTTCATTAATAAATTGAACGACATCAAAGCCGCTAATTTGAGATTTTAAATTTATGATCTGTTTTTTAATTTGAAGAGATTCTAAATCAGTTTTCGTAAATCTATAAATTAGATTTTTGACTTTTTTTAAAATGCCAATTTGATATTTTTTCTTAATTAGTAAGTCAACTTCATAATTTTTAAATGTATCATTTGTAGCAACAATGGTGACGTCATGGTTGAGCGTTACTAATCCTTCTTTTAAAGAATTATGAAGCCTGCTATATTCACCAACCAATAAAATTTTCATTTATATCGTTACATTTGTCTCAAAGATACTAGTTAATGCCAAAAGCCAATAAAAAAAAGATTTGTATTGTTGCGTCTTCCTTAGGTAGAGGTGGAGCAGAAAAATCTTCGGCACAGTTATCTATTATGCTCAGTGATCTTGGTTTTGACGTTTACATCATTACCGTTTTAGATCATATAGATTATGACTACAAAGGAACACTTCTTAATCTTGGTAAAATAAAAAAAGAGAATGATACTCTTTTTGGAAGAATAAATAGACTTAGAATCTTTAAAAAGTTCTTAAAAACCAATGAAATTCATCATGTTATAGATGCTAGAACAAGAATTCATGCGTATCAAGAATTTATAGTATCAAAATTTATTTATAAAATACCAGTAACTTATGTAATTCATAATCATAAAACTAAAAAGGCATTTACAGCTTACCATTGGTTAAATAAAAATCTTTATCAAAAAGAAACCATGGTTGCGGTTTCAAAAGCAGCAGAAGAAAAATTTAGGAAGTTATTTCAATTAAATAGTATAAAAACGATTTATAACGGGTTTGATTTTGATACTATTGAATCCAAAGCAGATGAGAATGTCGGGCTCAATATTGGAAAATATATCATCTTTTATGGCAGATTGGATGATGAACACAAAAATTTAAAACTATTATTTAATGCCTTCAAGTTGTCAAACCTCCCAGAAAAAGAAGTTAAGTTATTGGTATTAGGTAACGGTCCTGATGAGGTTTTGTTAAAACAATATGCAAAAGAACTAGGACTTATTAATTCAATAGTATTTCAAGGGTTTGAAAAAAATCCATACCCATTTGTAAAACAGAGTTTATTTATGGTGTTAAGCAGTCGATATGAAGGTTTTCCGATGGTGATTCCTGAAGCTTTATCACAAGAAGTGCCAGTAATTTCGGTAAATTGTGAGTCAGGTCCTAATGAAGTTATAGTAAATGAATACAACGGATTATTAGTAGAAAACTACAAGCCAGAATTATTAGCAAAAGCTATGAATAGGCTTTATGAGGAAAAAGATTTATACTTGCATTGTAAGTCTAACGCAAAAACAAGTGTTGTTCAATTTTCTAAAGATAAGATCGCTGAGCAATGGCATTCATTGTTAAAATGAAAATGAAACGGTTATGAATACGATTGAAAATGTCAAAATAATTGAAATCCCAAAAGTCCATGACGAAAGAGGAATCCTAGCCGTTATAGAAAAAGACACGATTCCTTTTGATATTAAGCGTGTTTATTATCTCTACGATGTACCTAGTGATAGCTTTAGAGGTGGACATGCACATAAAGAGCAACAATCAGTCATTATTGCATTAAGTGGAAGTTTTGAAGTCATTATTGATGACGGTAAAACTAAAAAACGAATAATGCTGAACAAACCTAATCAAGGTTTATATATACCAACACATATTTGGAGAGAGATAGATAATTTTTCTTCAGGATCCGTTTGCTTGGTCTTAGCTTCTACAGAATACAATGAGGAGGAATATATAAGAGACTATAAGGAATTTTAACTATCTGTAAGGTGAGCTGTAAAGTCGCTTTTTTAACAACCAGAATTTTAATTTTTTTAAACCAATAAGTAGAGGTCTTGGTAGCGTTAAAAGAAATTTTAGTTTATTATTTAAGTTTTTAAAATCAATATCTTCTTTTAACAATTTTGAGTTTCTATGATCACCTAAAATCTTAGCTTCTAAAGCTGCTGCAAATCTGTTTTGATCTAGATATTTTTTTAAGGATAAATTATGTTGTTCATCTTGCTTGTGGTTATTCAACATTTTTATTAAATCGGGAATGTTCTTAGTTAAAGACAAATGATTATCCTTGGTATGAATCATTTTATGAGCGGTAACCTTTGATGAAAAACCTACATTAAACTTTTTGGCAATATTAATCCAAAGATCAATATCTTCTCCGCAGCCCAAAGTTTCGTCAAACAAAAAGCCTTGGTCAATTATCTTTTTAGGAATTACAACGGCAGATGTCCATAAAATATTATCAATAGTACTTGAGGTAAAATAATCGTTCACAATACCAAAAAATGGATGATCAACATTAATAAATTTAGGTTGTGTTGTATAATTATCAAAAAACACTTTTTGATAAGATGTTGCATAAATTCCACAGTTCGGATACGATTCAATCAAAGATTTTAATTCGGATAAGTGATTTGTAAGCCAAATGTCATCTCCATCAGAAAGTGCGACGTAATCCGCATTTGCTTTTAGCATTCCAAAATTTCGAGCAGAAGACACACCTCGATTCTTTGTTGGAAAAATTGAAATTCTTTCGTCCTTAAACTCACCAAGAACCTCTAAACTATTATCTGTACTACCATCATCTACTATAATAATTTCAAAATCTGTAAAATCTTGATTTAAAATACTCTTCAGTGTCTGAGCAACAAAATGAGCTTTGTTGTAAACAGAAATGACTACAGAAAAATAAGGTTTCATGTTTTACCAGAAGTTATTGAACAAAGGTAGCCTAATTTGTAAAATTGAAGAAAGGTTAAGTTAGGATTGCCACTTAAAAGCTGTCGTTTGATGCTTGTTTTTGAAATCTTAAAAATAAATAAGATTAATCCTTTAAGCCCAAAGGATTTAATTTTTTTGTATAATTCTAAAAGTGAATTATCAGTAATTATATTACTATGTTTTTGGTTAATCTCAAATATAGTTTCAACGGCTTGATTAACCTTAGTTAAAAATATAGAGTTGGTATCTAAACCTTTATGAATAACATTATTGTTAATATGAAAGACTTTAATATTATTGGCTTTCATGAGCGCACCCATATAATTATCGTAACCATAGCCGTCGTTTTCTATTCTAGAGTTAATATCTAAAAACGTACGTTTTTTAACTAAAAAATTTCCAGAGATTACAATTTTGTATGGTGTTTTGTTTCTAACATCGGCATTAACATGTTCATATTTTTTTCCATATTTCCAGCGTAGAGTAAATTGTTTATTTGGTTTTTTAGAATCGTAAGTAAAACCTCCATAAATCACATCGTAGTTATGATTTAAGAATTTTAAATAGTCTTTGAGAAAGTTTACTTTTTCTGGAATTACATCAGAATCAAGAAATAATAACCAATTGTATTTAGCATTTTCAGCAAGCGATTGTCGCGTTGTAATTCTACCTTTGTTATCAGCTGAGATAATGTGTTTTGCGTTTGTAATACTCTGTATTATAGTTTTGTTCTCCTCTAGATATTTTGAGGAACCATCTTCGTAACAAATAACTTCATAATTAGGCGCAATGCTTCCTAACTCAGCTTTTAAAGTATTGAGAAGCTCAGTTACATTATAGTTATATGTTGGTATTAAAATGGATAACACATCAAAGATCTTAATTTATGGTTTTATGGCTTTTATATAAGCCTCAGCTCTAAAACCAAAAAAAATATCATTTTTAGCTGAAACTATTTCAGTGTTAAAACCAGTAGTTTGTAAACGTTCATTTAAAGATACCAAAGAATAAACCCGCACATGGTCTTTCTGACCAAAAGCAATCTCGCGAGCTTCTTCACTAGTAATACTGTCGTCTTCATAAATATCTCCATCTTTAAACGGAGTCTGAATGAGGCAAATACCATTTGGTTTTAGAACCCGAAATAACTCCGACATCGCCTTAGTATCTTCTTTGATATGTTCTAAAACATGATAACATATGATTATATCAAAAGTATTATCATTTTCTGAAATTGAAGTAATGTCATAATGAAGGTCGGTTGCGAACTCACCCATAAAATCCGTGGTTACGTAATCTAAAGATGAAATCATTTTTAATTTTGAAGATAAATTCTTTGGTGGTGAAAAATGAAGCGCTTTACCATTTAATGGCATTTGCTTTAAAGTATGATACAAGCGTCTTGTTCTAGATAAACTTCCACAATTTGGACATAATAAATCACTATTAGCGCGCTTTACAAAGTGCTTTAATTTAAACTCACAAATATTACATTGTACAGCATCACCAGCATACCTCTGTGCGATTAATTTTCTAAAAAAGCGTTCATTATTGGACAACACTTTCTCTGGGAGAATGCTTTTGGCTATATTTTTTAGGGTTGAGTACACGTATTAATTTTTACGTTGTACCACTTCAAATACCTTATTCTCATCGCACTTTAAGGTTTTGCTAGGATATTTTAATAACAATGCATAATCATGTGTTGCCATTAAAATAGTATTACCATTTTTATTGATGTCTTGGAGTACTTCCATTACTTCAATACTAGTTTGCGGATCGAGATTTCCAGTAGGCTCATCTGCTAAAATAAGTTCCGGGTCATTTAATAAAGCTCTAGCAATGGCAATTCGCTGTTGCTCTCCACCAGAAAGCTCGTGTGGATATTTAAAACCTTTGGTTTTCATAGCAACTTTATCTAAAACCATATCTATTTGATCTTTAATTCTATCTTTTTCTTTCCAACCAGTTGCTTTTAATACAAACTCTAAATTGCCATTGATCGTACGATCTGGTAACAATTTAAAATCCTGAAATACAATACCCAACTTTCGTCTTAAAAACGGAATATCCTTTTCTTTCATCGTTCTAAGATTAAAATCAACTACAGAACCTTCTCCTTCATTCAATTCTAAATCACCATAAAGTGTTTTCATAAAACTACTTTTTCCACTTCCAGTCTTACCTATGAGGTATACAAAATCACCTTTTTGCATTTCAACATTTACATTAGAAAGGACAAGGTTTTCACCTTGATATATCATGGCATTTTTTAGTTGTAAAATTGTATCCGACATATATTAAATAGAAAATTTAAGTAGCATTAGGTTTATATATCCCAAAGATATGGTCACTTGGTTGGTTTTTCAAATATTTATCTTCAAAATCAAACAATTGATTCAGAATCTTTTCTTTTTCATCGTTCAGCTCAATAAAATGATGCGCTATATCTTTTAGTGTTAGTGTAAGAATATTGCCTCCATAGCTAACTTCATAAACCGTTGAATAGTGTTTGTGAATTGCAGGTATTATACTAACTGAATCCACACATTCAGATGGATCTGCTAATATCATTCTTGCTAATCCAGGTCCATAGACTTTGTTTTTGTATAAGTTGAGCTTATAACGTTTTCTGAAGGGTTTTGGTATGAGCTGAAACGCTTCATTTATAGCTTTTATTTGATGCTTAGGAAATTGTAGTCGTGTAGGACCAACAAATTCGTCAATAATGAGAAATCCGTCATTCTTAAGAAGTGGCTTAATTTGATTTGCTAACAAAGCCTCAATATGTCTAAAATGATGCAATGAGGCTTTAAAAGTATATAATATCGAATTGGTCTTCAACTTCCGCAAGTTTATTAGCATCTTGAATCTGAAATCTGATATTGTTTAACCCTTTTTCTTCTGCGATTTGTTTCGCAATATTTAGGCGCTTTTCTGCAATATCTGTGCATAGAATAGTTTCAAAATTTGAGTGTTCAGCAAACAAAAGCTCAGAAGAGCATTCACCACTCCCTAAGGAAAGCATTTTTAGGTTTTGTATATCTTTTAAAAACTGATGTACTGTAAATTCTTCAATACCTAAGTTTTTATCTCTAGTAATAAGCTGGTGCCATCGTTCATTTACTTTTGGAATAATCCACCAATTAGAAGCTTGAATATTTTTATGTTTAAAAGCTGTTTTTGCACGTTCTTTAGTATCGGAATTTAGCTTAGAAGAAATAAAACCTAAACCTCTTTGCTTCAGTTTGGTGTATGTCT
Organism: Winogradskyella sp. R77965; assembly: GCF_044594915.1. GTDB lineage: Bacteria > Bacteroidota > Bacteroidia > Flavobacteriales > Flavobacteriaceae > Winogradskyella. Next base: position 3,778,096 of record NZ_CP138990.1, read on the forward strand.
CTATAAAATCATCTAAGTTAATTAATCGTTTCATGGAATAAAACTCATCTTTAGATCTAGGTAAAAGTATTATTTTAAACTAAATATCGTTAAACTTATGAATCTAATACTTAAGATTTACAAATTTTTGGCATAACAATTGAATATTATATTTAATAAGTCCGTTTATAATTATACACAATTTCTAACGTTATAGATTTGGTATTGAATTATATTTGAATCATCATTAAAGTAATCAAAAAGCGAAGCTAATGCTATTTTTAAAAAGACAAGTACTCATCGTTTTTCTTATAGTTTCATCATTTGGTATGGCGCAAAAGTCTGCAGTTTATACTAGTGATTTACAAGATTATCAGAAAGCATTAACCTTATACAACAACAAACAATATAAAGCAGCTCAGTCGCTGTTTGACGATATAAAATATAATACAGATGATGTCACCATAAAGTCAGATTGTGCTTATTATATTGCTAATTGCGCAGTACGATTAAACCAGAACAATGCCGACGATTTAATCGCGGAATTTGTTGAAGAATATCCAACAAGTACAAAGCGAAATACCGCTTTTTTAGACGTAGCTGATTATTATTTTGAAAATTCAAAATACGCTTATGCACGGAAATGGTATGCGAAAGTAGAAGAGCGAAGTATTGCGCGTGCAGAAAGAGAGCGATTCAATTTTAATTATGGCTATAGTTTGTATTCAACTAAAAGTGAAAAGCAGGCGACAAAGTATTTAAATCGCGTTGTAAATTCTAAGGAATATGGCTCACAAGCTAAATATTATATTGGTTATATGGCTTATGAAGGTGACGATTATGATACTGCCAATGAATACTTTGATCAAGTAAGTGACAACGAAAAGTATAAAGAGAAGCTATCATATTATCAAGCCGACTTAAATTTTAAATTAGGTAAGTTTGAAAAAGCTATCGAACTTGCTGAAGAGCAATTACCAAAAAGCAGAGGTGTAGAAGAGTCTGAGTTATCTAAAATTATTGGGGAAAGTTATTTCAACCTTCAAAAGTATGCTGAAGCTATTCCTTATTTGAAAGCATACCAAGGGAAGCGTGGTAAATGGAATAATACAGACTACTATCAATTAGGTTATGCTCATTACAAGCAAAACGATTTTGATGCTGCTATTTCAGAATTCAACAAAATTATTGATGGTAATAATTCTGTGGCTCAAAATGCCTATTACCATTTAGGAGAAAGTTATATCAATTTAGATAAGAAACAAGAAGCCTTAAACGCCTTTAGAAATGCATCTCAAATGGATTATGATGCTAAAATTCAGGAAGATGCTTGGTTAAACTATGCAAAGATTAGTTACGAGATTGGTAATCCATATCAATCGGTACCACAAGTGCTGGCAGGTTATTTAGATAACTACCCTGAAACAGCTTATAGAGAAGAAATTGAAACCCTATTAATTGATTCTTATATCACATCAAAAAACTACGAAGAAGCGCTAGAGCTTTTAAAAGGAAAAAATAGCTTTGAGAATAAAGTCGCGTACCAAAAAGTAGCCTTTTTTAGAGGTATTGAACTATATAACGAAACAAGATATAGTGAGGCATTAGATTTATTCAATAGCTCATTAAAAGAACCAAGAGACCCAATTTTTGTGGCTAAAGCGACATTTTGGAAAGCAGAAACAGAATACAACTTAACTAATTATAATGATGCTTTAATTGGGTTTAAACAGTTCAACGGATTAACAGAATCTTCAGGCTTACCGGAAAACGATAATCTAGATTATAACTTGGCATACACGTATTTTAAGTTAAAAGATTATAATAGTGCTTCAAACTATTTTCAGAAGTTTATCGATAAGAATTCTAGTGACAGGTTACGTCGCAATGATGCTTACTTAAGATTAGGGGATGGATATTTTGTATCTAGTAAATATCAAAATGCGATTAGTGCTTATAAAAAGGCTACCCAAATTAACGAAATCGAAACTGATTATGCAGTATTTCAAACCGCAATGAGTAATGGATATTTGGGTAAGAGTTCCGCTAAGGTTTCCGAATTAAAATCATTTATAGAAGGTTATCCTAAATCAGCTTTACGGGATGATGCTATGTATGAATTGGCAAATTCTTATGTAAAATCAAATGATACAGATAAAGCCATGCAAATGTATGACAGGTTAAATTCTGAATACAAACGAAGCGCTTTTACATCTAAAGCCTTATTGCGTCAAGGATTGGTATACTATAATGGAGATGATAACGAACGCGCACTGAACAAGTTCAAAAAAGTAGCAAAAGATTTCCCAGGTTCAGGCGAAGCCGTGCAAGCTGTTTCTACTGCAAGATTAATCTATATTGATTTAGGGAAAGTTGACGAATATGCAGCTTGGATAAGAACTTTGGATTATGTTGAGGTTACTGATGTAGAGTTAGATAATACAATGTATCTGGCTGCTGAGAAGCCTTATTTAGATAACGACACGGATAATGCAATTCGTCAATTTAATAAGTATCTCAATCAATTTCCAAGAGGAATACACGCCTTAAAATCGCATTTCTATTTAGCACAGATGTATTACAAAAAAGATCTGTTTGAGAATGCACAACCACATTTTAAATATGTAGTTGATGCTTCTAAAAGTGAATATACAGAACAGGCGACTGTAAAACTATGTGAGATTTATTTAAATAATTCTGACTGGTCTAAAGCTATTCCTATATTAAAAGACTTGGAAGTAGAAGCAGATTATCCACAGAATGTCATCTATGCGCAATCTAATTTAATGAATGCCTTTTACCAAACTGAAGATTATTCTAAAGCAGAGTCTTATGCTGAGAAAGTGCTGACCAATTCGAACTTAGATAATAAAGTAAAAAGTGATGCTAAGATTATTATAGCAAGGTCAGCCATTAAAACTGGTAATGAAACAAAAGCAAAAAGTGCCTACGCAGATTTAGAGAGAATTGCAACAGGTAGCGTAGCCGCTGAGGCGCTTTTCTACAATGGTTACTTTAAAAATAAAGAAGGAAAGTATAGAGCATCTAACACTACGATTCAGAAATTAGCCAAAGACTATAGTAGTTATAAATATTATAGCGCTAAAGGCTTAGTGGTTATGGCAAAGAACTTTTATGCTTTAGGTGATGCATTTCAGGCCACATACATTTTAGAAAGCGTGATTTCTAACTTTCCAGATTTTGAAGATGTGGTACGAGAAGCAAAAGCAGAACTGAATAAAATAAAAGCAGAGGAAGCAAAAACAAATTCATCAATCGAAACAGACGACAACTAAATTTCTTGAAAAAAGGGATCTCATAAATCGTCAAATATTTTAATCAAAATATTAAATATGAAAATCAAGTTTTTAATTTTTATAATTAGCATATCAAGTAGTTTCTTGTTCATTAATGCACAAGAACGCACAAAAGATACTATAGATGATCAGGTTGTTAATGTAGTAAAACCATATAAACCAACGATTTCTGATGCGTTCAAAATAAAGGATACACCAAAGTTAACGGATTCTAACGCTGTAAAGAAAAAAGAAGTGAAATACAATATTTTTTCAATTCCTGTAGCATCTACATTTACTCCAGCAAAAGGAAAAGCAGCAAAAGTAGATAAGGCCAAATATGTGAAATTATATGATAATTACGCATCACTTGGTGTTGGAACTTACACTACAATTTTAGGCGAAGTGTATCTTAACCACGAGTTGAGTAGTGGTGAAAATGTTGGTGGTTATTTTAGTCATCATTCCTCTGCTGGCGGAATTGACAGTTTGCTTTTAGATGATAATTTTTCAAAAACGGATTTAAATGTTCATTATTCACAAAAGCTTAGAGATTTTTCATGGAAAGTTGATGGCGGTTTTGAGTTGCAATCATACAATTGGTATGGGCTTCCGGAAGATTTTTATACTAATGAACAGATCGGCATGATTGACCCTGGTCATTCCTTCAATAGTTTTTATGTCGGTGGGAAACTAAAATTCGATGATGCTCTTATTAAAGATGGTAGTGTGCGTTTTAGACGATTTGGTGATAATCAAGATTCAGGTGAAAATCGTTTTGTAGCAAAGGCAAGTTTTGACGTGCCAATACAAGATGAAACTATTAATACCGAATTTTCAATCGATTACATAGGTGGAAGTTTTGATAGAAATTACAATACAGAAGATGAATTAAGGTATGGTAACGTTACTTTTGGTTTGGCACCATCTTATCAAATGACTGAAGATGATTTAACTATAGATTTGGGTATAAAATTGGTATTTCTTAATGATACTGAGTTCAGCAATAACAAGTTCTTTATTTATCCTAACATAGAGGCGTCATATCGTTTAGTAGACGAAATATTGATTGCTTATGGAGGTATTAAAGGTGATTTAATTCAGAATTCATATTATGATTTCGCTAACGAAAATCCATTTGTTTCACCAACATTGTTGATTGCACCAACAGACCAACAATTTAGTGGTTTTGTGGGATTAAAAGGTAAATTATCTAATAATGTGAGCTATAACATTAAAGGAAATTATTATTCAGAAAAAGGTAAGGCTTTATATAAAGGCAATGACATTGTAGAAGCACCAGAGGAAGAATATCAATACGGAAATTCTTTTGGAATCGTTTACGATGACGTAACGACGTTTTCGGTTTCAGGAGAATTAAATATTGATGTGAACAGAAATTTCACTTTAGGTATTAAAGGAGAATACTTTAATTACAATGTTGATAGGCAAGCGGAGGCATGGAATTTACCAGATGTTACAGGATCGGTATTTTTAGATTATCAAATTTCTGAACAATGGTTTGCTGGCGCAAGCTTGTATTTTGTTGGTGAGCGTAAAGATCAAAGTTCTATTTCAGGAACATTAATAAATTCCGCACCAATTTCAGTGACTTTAGATAGTTATTTTGATGCTAATGCACATGTAGGCTATAAAATTAATGACCAACTTTCTGTTTTTGGTAAAGTGAATAATATCGCTAATCAAGATTATAATAGGTGGACAAATTTCCTAGTACAAGGGATTCAGTTTTTAGCTGGTGCAACGTATCAATTTGATTTTTGACATTTATTATAATCCTGAACCAGTTTTAGGATCTTATTGATTTTTCGTCATTGCGATCCCGATAACTATCGGGAGAAGCAATCTGTTTCTTTCGACATACAATTTAAAAGCGTTCCAGATTCGGAACGCTTTTCTTATTTTTACAATAACTAACAATTCTATCTGGTCGAGCACAGCTAAGACCTCCTATTTAAAATTTAAACCAAATGAAAAAGCTTTTCTTAATCCTGCCACTACTAATCATCTTCTCTTGCCAAAAAGACAAAGAAGAAGTAGACTTAATTCTTACCAACGCTAATATTTATACTGTTGATGATAGTTTTAGTAAAGCCGAAGCATTTGCCATTAGCGAAGGCAAAATTATTAGTGTTGGAAGTCAAAATGATATTGAGAGCAATTATAAATCATTAGACACGATTAATGCTGAAGGTAAAACCATTGTGCCAGGATTCATTGATGCGCATTGCCACTTTTTGGGCTTAGGGTTTAATCAACAAGCCGTAGATTTATTTGGGACAAAAAGTTTTGAAGAAGTGGTGAAACGCGTACTAGATTTTCAGAAGGAAAGAAAAAATGAATTTATTTTAGGAAGAGGTTGGGATCAGAATGATTGGGAAGAAAAAAAGTTTCCGAACAAGAAGCTATTAGATAAATTATTTCCAAAAACACCTATTGCTTTAACACGAATTGATGGTCATGCCATACTATGTAATCAAGCCGCTTTAGATTTAGGAAAGGTCACTGTAAACAGCAAAATAGATGGTGGAGAAGTGGTTGTTGAAAATGGAGAACTCACAGGTGTTTTAATTGATAATGCTGAAATGCTAGTAATGAATCACTGGCCAGAACCTTCACGAAAAGATAATGTAGAAGCATTATTAGCTGCTCAAAAAATATGTTTTGATTTAGGCTTAACAACAGTTGACGATGCAGGTTTGGGGCAAGAATCAATTGAAATCATCGATAGTCTACAAAAATCTGGTGACTTAAAAATGCGAGTGTATGCGATGGTATCTCACTCTGAAAAAAATCTAGATTATTTTTTAGATAAGGGTATCATTAAGACTGATCGTCTGAATGTGCGTTCCTTTAAGTTTTATGCAGATGGTGCTTTAGGTTCTAGAGGAGCAATGCTTAGAGAACCATATTCTGACAAACCGGGTCACTTAGGTTTATTGGTTACCGATTTAGAAACGCTCAATAGATCTGCTGAGCGTATTGCAAACTCAGACTATCAAATGAACACACATGCTATCGGAGATTCGGCAAATCATGCAGTTTTGCAAACTTATAATAAGGTTTTAAAAGGGAAGAATGATAGACGTTGGAGAGTGGAGCATGCACAAATTGTATCACCAGAAGATTTCGATTTATACAAAAATGTTATGCCGTCTATACAACCAACACATGCTACAAGCGATATGTATTGGGCAAAAGATCGTGTTGGTGAGGAACGAATAAAAGGAGCATATGCCTACAAACAATTATTAGAGGCTTATGGAAAAGTGGCTTTAGGAACCGATTTTCCTGTGGAGCGCGTTAGTCCGTTTTTAACGTTTTATGCTGCTGTAGCTAGACAAGATTTAGAGAAGTTTCCTGAAGGCGGTTTTCAAATGGAGAATGGATTGACAAGAGAAGAAACCTTAAAAGGAATGACGATTTGGGCAGCTTATTCTAATTTTGAAGAAAATGAAAAAGGAAGTATCGAAGTAGGGAAGTTTGCCGATTTTATCATATTAGATAAAGATATTATGAAAGTTGATGCTGGCGAGATTCCTAATATTAAAGTTTTGAAGACTGTAGTTGGTGGTGAGGTCCAGTAAGCAATTCCTGCAAAAGCAGGAATCTCATCGTTTTGTCTTCCTGAACTTGATTCGGGCTCTCAGCCTAGATCCCGCATCAAATGCGGAATGACAACTCTATTGAGATATACGTGCCAAATAATCAAAATGCTCGCCATCCATAACCCTTTTACACTTTAACCCAATAGTTGCACAAGCCGTTTTTAGAGTTTCAAAATCGAGATACAACCATTTCATCGGATCTTCTTTTTCACCCTTGTAGCTGAGATAATAATCTAGTTCTCCTGAGTATCGGCTATTAATGTCAATCCACGTGCCTCCGTCATCATCTTCATACATATAAGAAATATCAGATGAATCAATTAAGATTTGTCCATTTGGATTTAAAAGGGATTTTAAATGCTTTAGATATTTAGATACTTGAGACAATTCCTGAAAAATTCCAGTACCATTCATAAGTAATAAAATGGTATCATACTTCTTCTGTTTCTTCATGTAGAGGTTTTAATTCAGGGTTTAAAATGCCGCGTTTTTTGCAAACTTCAATTGCACCTTTGGAGTTATCAATAGCTTTAATATTAAAGCCCTTTTCTTGCAACCAAAGTGAATGATTTCCTGCTCCACAACCAACGTCTAGAACGTTACCTCTGGCTAATTGTAGTGCTTTTTGTTCAAGCTTCGGCATTTCAGAGTAGTCTCTAAATAGATAGGGAAGCGGCAATTCATCTTCCTCTGAAATATTGGTCCAAGTGATAAGGTCTTCAGAATAGTTTCCATTTTGATAATCTAGTAATGCTTTTCCGAAGATATCTTTCATATATTTTCCCTATGAAAACAGAAGTGTTTTTTTGTTGTACTGAACCCTTTTCAGCATCTCATTAAAATCATTATTTTTACATTATGCAAGACCAAATTAATAATCTTCCAAAGCTGGCCAAAGATAAGCATAAGGAAAACAAAACCTTTTTTACGAAGTTAAAAAAGAAGCCGCCAAAGCAGTTAGATTATTTAATGCAAGAGTTGCACGAGGAAGAATTTCGGCGTACCGATTGTTTAGAGTGTGCAAATTGTTGCAAAACCACAGGACCACTATTTACAGATAAAGATATTCAACGTATTGCAAAGTCCTTCAAAATGAAAGCACAGACATTTATTGAAACGTACTTACGAGTAGATGATGAGAATGATTATGTGTTGCAATCTGTACCTTGTTCATTTTTAGGTGCTGATAATTATTGTTCTATATATGATGTGCGACCAAAGGCGTGTAGAGAATTTCCGCATACGGATCATAAAAAGTTTCAGCAAATATCTAGTTTAACGATGAAAAATGTTGCTATTTGTCCTGCAGCATACAATATTGTTGAAGAAATGAAAAGAAGAATTAATTTATAAAATAGTTTTCGGAATAATTATTGATATGTAACAGATTAAAAAAATGTAATGAAAAACCTATTAATTAAACTTGTATTTATCTTATTTGCTGTTAATCTATCTTTTTCGCAAGCATGGATGACCAATTTAGACATAGCGCAAAAATTAGCATCGGTTCAAAATAAAATGGTATTAATGGTTTGGGAGGAAACAACCAAATATCAATATCCAGTTTTAGTAAAAGATGATAAGGGTAGAACAATTTTAATCGATAATCTTTTTGAAGATGAAACAGTAAGCCCTCTTATTTGGGAGCACTTTATACCCGTTATAGTCAAAGAAAATCAATATGCTGATCTGTATTTAGAAATAAAGGGAAAAAGAAGTCAGATTTACATTGATAAATTTAATGATGATTCTATAAAAATTATGGACGTTGCTGGTAATATATTAAATGTATCTGGTTATTTTGAAGAGTTTCCTAATATTACCAAATTGATTAAGAAGTATTCTATGAATACTAAATTTTTAGAATTAGAGTTAGCAGGTTATAAAAAAGATAAAAATTTTTATTCAGCATATTATCTGGCTTCCAAATACTTAGATTTTTCATTGTATGTAAACGAAAAAATAAGATTAGAAATTATAAATTTGTCTAACATTTACTTAAAAGAAGCTATGGCTTTATTAGAGGTTGAAGATTTGAGTGATAAAGCAATTTTAAAGCAAAGATGCGAACTTTTAAAAATCCAAGAATATCTAATTTTAAAGCGTCCAAAAAAGGTATTAAGACAATTAAAAAAAATGGATGCAGAACTTGTTGAAAACAACAATAAAGGATTTGTCACTTTTTTATACTACACTGCATATGCCATTTTAAAGGATGAAAAAAATATAGAAGTGTGGAAACCTAAAGTTTCTGTAGTAAATTTGAAAAGAGCAGACATGTTTATAAACTTAAATTCTTAAGCGAATTGGAAACTATTATTAACTATTTTGAAACTATCCCTTCTTCACACAGAAGTATAATTTTAGTTGGTGGTCTGGCTTTTTTCTGGTTGTTAGAAGGCGGTTTACCATTATTTAAATTTAAATACAAAAAGTGGAAACATGCCTTACCCAATCTCTTTTTTACATTAACGACTATAATTATCAATTTTGCGCTGGCATTTCTACTTTTGGGTACTTCAGATTGGGTACAGACCAATGATTTCGGAATTATTAATTGGTTACCACAGATGCCACTTTGGTTATATGCTCTATTGGGAGTCTTGTTACTTGACTTTTTTGGCGCCTATTTAGCGCATTTTGTTGAACATAAAGTAAAACCACTTTGGATGGTACACCTGGTTCATCACACAGATCACAAGGTTGATACTACTACAGCTAATAGACATCATCCAATAGAAAGCCTTATTCGATTTTCGTTTACACTTCTTGGTGTTTTTGTTGTTGGAACTCCGATTGCTATTGTGATGTTGTACCAAGCTATGTCCTTAGTTTTTACACAATTTACGCACGCAAATATTAAAATTCCTAAGGACTTAGATAAGGCTTTGAGTTATTTCATTGTGTCACCAGATATGCATAAGACACATCATCACTACAGATTACCATATACAGATTCTAATTATGGAAATATCTTCAGTATTTGGGATCGCATTTTTGGAACCTATATGTATTTAGATAGAGAGAAATTGGTTTATGGAGTAGATGTGTTTCCAGATGAAGCGAAAAATAGTAACATTAAAGATTTGTTGAAACAACCTTTTCAGAAATATGAAAAACCTACACTTTCTGCAGATGTTGAAAAATAACGTCTTTGTTGTTTTAATAGTACTTTTTATGGGCTGTAATTCCGAAAAACAAATTGACATACAAGGGCATAGAGGTTGTCGTGGTTTACTACCAGAAAATTCACTACCAGCTTTTGAGAAAGCTATTGATTTAGGTGTACATACTTTAGAATTGGATATTGCCATTTCTAAAGATAATCAAGTAGTTGTTTCTCATGAACCTTATATGAATCCTGTGATTTGCCATACTCCAAATGGTAAAGAAATTTCAGATTCTTTGGGAATGAGCTATAATCTTTATAAAATGAATTATGATGAGATTAAACATTTTGATTGTGGTTCAAAATTTCATCCAATCTATCCAAATCAAGAAAATATAAAAACATACAAGCCGTTATTATCCGAAGTTTTTCAATTGGTGAAATCCAAAGATTCCGATGTTAAATTTAATATCGAAATAAAATCAGAACCAGACTACTATGATGTCTATACTCCTCAACCAGACGTTTATGTTAAGTTAGTTTTGGATGAAATAGAAAAATATAGGATGTTTAATCGTGTGAATTTGCAATCTTTCGATTTAGCTATTCTTGAAGAGATAAAAAAGCAATCACCTAAAATGAGAGTAGCATTGTTAGTTGATGAAGATGAAGGTATTTCAACTAAACTAAATCAGATGTCTTATAAACCAGAGATTATAAGTCCTTATTATAAGCTAATCTTTGGACAACTTGTTGAAGAATATCAGGCTCAGGGTTTTGAGATTATTCCATGGACAGTCAACAAAAAACAGGACATGGAACAAATGATATCATGGCAAGTCGATGGCATCATTACGGATTACCCAAATAGACTTATCGAAATCCTCAAAAAATAGAGTTGTTAACAGACTTATTAACAAAAATTGGTAATTCCTCTAATTTTTTTGTAGTTGGTAGATGTTCTTACTACTATTAATTTAAAACAACCTAAGTTCACTTCGGATTAATTAATTACTGTTGGGCTTAAACACAATCATGTTTAACTTAATGGTTTTTTTTATTTGAAAAATTTAATCCGCATCTGTCTTGTCGTCATCCTCCTGTTTTTATTAAGCTTTACACTTCAGGCTCAAGAGCAATATGCTAAACTCGAAAAAAATAGAAATATTCAAGCTAAAGGTTTAGTTCATCAATTAAATAAAACCAAAGACACCTTAATTCTAAGAAGTGATAAAAAAATCAACTACTTATATTCTATAAATAAAGATTATGGTAGGGAATTAGATTTCCGTGTCGATACAACGTCTTATAGGCTTCCTTTAAATAAATTAACCAAAGGAAAACATGTTTTTGTTGCTGTACAATCTCCAATGCGAATTGTATTTGTGGTTAAAATACTTAAGGAAATACCAATTAAGAATCCTGAAGAAATTGTAGCTGAAGACCTTGTTGCCGTAGAACCAGAAAAGGAGGTGTACCCTAATAATTAAAGATTAATCATAAATTAAATACTTACTTCGCATTTTTTTATAAGCCTCCAAGTCATCTTGCCAAGTTGCTCTAATTTCAGTTTCCGTTAAACCAGCTTCTATTTGTTTTTGTAATTTTTCAGTGCCAGCATGAACAGTGAAGTTGTAAGTATTAAAAACTTTAGATTTATCTGTCGCATGGTTGTAAGCATCCATAATATAATTTAGAGTAAAACGTCTTTCTGCTTCAATTTTAGATAAATCTGTACCATAACAGATTTTATTTTTGTGCTTTGGATATTTTGCACCAAAATTAGCAACAGGTGTATAATTAAATTTATAATAAGCTTTATCTAAAAAAGGCGCTCCATAGCGTTGAAACTGAAACTCAGTACCTCTACCAGCATTAATGTCTGTACCTTCAAATAAACCTAAACTAGGATATAATATTATTGATTGGTCGTTTGGTAAATTTGGTGATGGCCTTATAGGTAAAGTGTAAAATGATTCATGGGAGTAATTTTCTAATTCTATAATAGTAATGTCACAGGTTACACCATCATTAAGCCAGGCCTCTCCATTTATCATTTTTGCGTATTCACCTAAAGTCATGCCATGTACTAGCGGAATAGGATGCATACCCAAAAAGCTACTATGTTTTTTTTCTAAAACAGGTCCATCAATATAATTGCCATTAGGATTAGGACGATCCAAAATTATAAGCGGAATATTTTGTTCTGCACAGGCTTCCATAACATAGTGCAGTGTTGATATATATGTATAGAACCGAACACCAACATCTTGAATGTCAAAAACCATAACATCTATATTTTTAAGCTTTGCTTTTGTTGGTTTTTTATGTTTACCATGCAGCGAGTTAATATGTAAACCCGTTTTTGTGTCTTTGCCATCCTTAACCAATTCGCCAGCATCTGCAGTACCTCTAAACCCATGTTCTGGAGCAAATACTTTTTTGATATTAATATTTAATGAAATTAACGAATCAATAATGTGATTGTAGTTTAGAAAAGTAGCTTTCCGTTTTTTATCTCTAAATATTACAGAAGTTTGATTAGCTAGGACACCGACGCGTTTGCCCTGTAATAAAGGTAAATACGCTTCTGTTCTATTTGCGCCAACTATAATTGATTTATCATTCAATACTTGATGCAATAGCTCATTTGGTGGTTGCTCATTTAGCTTAGAACCTACATCTTCTTGCTTCACTTTATTTCCACAGGAAATGCATATTAAGACTAAGAATAAAACTGTATTTTTGAAAACCTTAAAACACATATATCGGTTTGAATTTTGAGTTGTTTATAGCTAAACGTATAATTGGCAATAAAACGTATAAAAGTAGTGTTTCGGCACCAATAATTAAAATTGGTATTGCTGCAATTGCTATTGGTATTATCGTAATGCTTATTGCTATTGCTACAGGTTTTGGTCTTCAACAAAAAATTAGAGATAAAGTTGTTGCCTTTAATGGTCATATCGAAATCACTAATTTTGATACTAATGCGTCAGACGAATCGCAAGTTCCAATCACAATAAATCAAGATTTTTATCCCAAATTTAAGAACGTCGAAGGTATAAAACATGTACAAGCCGTTGCTAAGAAATTTGCTGTTATAAGAACCGAAACGGATTTTGAAGGTGTTGTCATTAAAGGAGTAGGCGCAGATTATAACTGGGACTATTTTAAAGAGTTTTTAGTTGAAGGTCGTTTACCAGATTTTACTCAAAAACGAAACGAAAACATCTTAATTTCTAAATACTTAGCGAATCGTTTAGGGTTTAAAGTGGGAGACAAATTTCAAACCTTATTCGGTGATAACTTGGAAAAATTGCCTCGCATTATGAATTTTGAAATTGTTGGAATTTATAATTCTGGTTTTCAAGAATTAGACGAAAAATTTTGCATTGCGGATTTAAGACATATTAGAAGGCTCAATAGATGGGAAGCTGACCAAATTGGTAATTTCGAAGTTTTTATAGAAGACTTTTCTGAAATTGACACTGTAAGTCAGCAAGTTTATAAAAATACGGGCTCAAAGTTAAATGCCACCTCAATTACTAGAAAGTATTATACGATTTTCGAGTGGATTAAAATTTTTGATAATAACACCTATGGTATTATTACTATTATGATATTAGTAGCTGGTATCAATATGATTACAGCGCTGTTAGTTTTAATTTTAGAGCGTACCAGTATGATTGGTATTCTTAAAGCCCTTGGCAGTTCTAACTGGACAATTAGAAAAGTGTTCCTCTATAACGCATCCTATTTAATTGGGCTAGGTTTACTTTGGGGAAATATTATAGGTTTAGGTTTATTATTTGCTCAGAAGTATTTCAAGTTGTTTCCTCTAAATCCAGACACTTATTACGTTAGTGAAGCTCCGGTCTATATCAGTTGGGATTATATTCTATTATTAAACTTCGGCACCTTTATAGCTTGCTTACTCATGTTATTAATTCCGTCAATTATTATTTCCAAAATTTCACCAGTTAAAGCAATTCGTTTTGATTGATGGCAGGTCATCAAAAACATAACTAACTTTTAACTATATACTTTTTAACTTTTCACTTATTTTTGCACCGCAAAATAGAACTATGGACTACGCAGAAAATATATTAGATACAATAGGAAATACACCATTAGTAAAAATGAACAAACTAGTGGAAGATTTACCTTGTTTAGTGCTTGCTAAATACGAAACTTTTAACCCAGGAAATTCGGTAAAAGACCGAATGGCTTTGCAGATGATTGAAGATGCAGAAGCAGACGGAAGGCTAAAACCAGGAGGAACCATTATTGAAGGGACTTCAGGAAATACTGGAATGGGATTAGCATTAGCTGCAATAGTAAAAGGCTACAAATGTATATTTGTAATTAGTGATAAACAATCTAAGGAAAAGATGGATATTCTTAGAGCTGTTGGTGCTGAGGTTGTAGTTTGTCCAACAGACGTAGAGCCAACAGATCCTCGTAGTTATTATTCTGTATCTAAACGCTTAGGCGAAGAAACACCAAATTCTTGGTATGTTAACCAATATGATAATCCAAGTAATACGAAAGCACATTACCAAAGTACAGGTCCAGAAATCTGGAAACAGACTAATGGTAAAGTCACCCATTTTGTAGTAGGTGTTGGTACTGGTGGAACTATCTTCTGGCGTTGGTAAATATTTAAAAGAGCAAAACCCAAATATTAAAGTTTGGGGAGTAGATACCTATGGTTCTGTGTTTAAAAAATATCACGAAACAGGAGTGTTCGATGAAAACGAAATCTATCCATACGTTACCGAAGGTATTGGTGAAGACATTTTACCAGAAAATGTAGACTTTAGTATCATTGATGGTTTTACCAAAGTAACGGATAAAGACGCAGCAGTGTATACTCAAAAATTAGCTAAAGACGAAGGTATGTTTTTAGGAAATTCTGCTGGTGCTGCGATCAAAGGTGTATTGCAATTAAAAGCACATTTTAAGCCCGAAGATGTTGTGGTAGTATTATATCACGACCATGGCAGCCGATACGTTGGTAAAATGTTTAATGACGATTGGATGCGTGAGATGGGTTATATTTAGTAAATTCTTGCGAACGCAAGAATCTAAATTATATAAAATAAAATCCTGATATGCATCAGGATTTTTTATTTACTATTACAAACTTAGTTGAACAATTGATTTATCACTCACTCTTAATCTTATCCAAATAACTCAAACTGAAATTAATTTTTAATTCAGTCCACATTGGTAAGTGATCACTGAGCTGAAATGTGCGCCATTCTTTTTTATAATAGTCTTTTTGTTTAGCGTCACTTGCTATAATGGCTTTAAATTTATCTATAGATTTTTTAATCTTAGCTTTCTTTTCTATATCGCTTTCTGCAGCAAATTTTGCTTGTTGTCCTTTAAGTTTTTCCTTTAAATTTTTTAAAACTACAGCTTTATAATCACCAAACTGACGTGTGGTAAATACTTTGCGGTAATAATCGTAACAGCCAGCACTATTTGATTTTTTTCCATGAATAACCTCACCCTTTTTTTCCATAAAAGCAATTTGATCGTAGTGCTTGGTTTTATACATATTAGAAGGGTGATCTTCTATACCTTTTGGAATTTTAAAGCCATGCTTTTTAAGAGCTTTCATCGTCTTATGTTCAGGACTAAAAATATTGAAATCACCTAATAGAATAAGATTTTCTTTATAACGCTTGGCACGTTTCTTTAAATTCTTGGCTATTGTATCTATTTCTTTTATTCGTTGTTGAAGCTTTGCGCCTGAGTCCGAACCAAAATAAATATGCACTGTACAGAGTTTAAATTTAAACCAGCCTGATTGAAAAGCAACTAAAAATGGAGTGCGCGCAAACTGCTTTTCACCATTAATAAGATTACTAGGAGTGAGAACAATTTCACCAGCAATTTTTTCGAAAGAAACACGCCTTGTATCATAGATATAGGCCATGCGCTCACCATTGCCAGAATGTCCTTCGGTAACATCAGTCATTATATAATCCCAGTGTTCTCCCATTACATACATAAGTTTGTTAAAAGGAAATAAATCTTCGTTAACCTCTTGTATAGCCACTAAATCGAAGCTCGAAATAATTTCAGACATATAATAAAAGGCTTCTTTGGTACGCGGACCATAACCGTATTGGTTAGAGTCAAAATCACGTATATTCCAAGTGGCAATTAGTACGTTTTCATTAAATTCTTTGTCAGGTATTTTTTCATCTAGATCTTTTTTAAGATTAACTAATCTGCCAATAACGCGTTTACGTTCTATAGGTTTTTGAAAATCGTTTTTAATTGCATAGTACCTCATGATCTATCGATTTTGGTTAGAAAATTGTCTGTTAGCAAGTTAAATATAATTTAGATACACTTTTGTACGTAGAACTACGTATTTTTTAGAAAATTTAATGACTTTATAAACTAAGATTTCTATTTTAGAAGCATGCAAGAAGACTTCCTTCATTATATATGGAAACACAAAGCGTTTGACGCTTTTAATTTAAAAACAACAAAAGGAGAATCCGTAACTATCAGTCAACTTGGCCAACATAATCATAATGCTGGTCCAGATTTTTTTAATGCTCAATTAAATATTGATGGTCAGTTATGGGCAGGTAACGTTGAGATACATATAAAATCTTCGGATTGGTATGTGCATAATCATGAGATTGATAAAGCATACGATAATGTAATCCTTCACGTTGTTTGGGAGCATGATACCGAAATCTTTAGAAAGGATAATACTGAAATTTCAACTTTAGAATTAAAACATTACATCGATAAGGGATTGATTGATAATTATCAAAAACTGATGTCATCCAAATCTTGGATTAATTGTGAAGCTAGTTTCTCTGAGGTTGATGATTTTCTATTGAATAATTGGTTAGAACGTCTCTATATTGAACGTTTAGAGCGAAAATCTGAGGATATTCTTGAATTGTTAAAAGCCTCTAACAACAATTGGGAAGCCGTTTTGTTTAAAATGCTGACTAAGAATTTTGGACTTAAAGTTAATGGAGAACCTTTTTTAAGTTTGGCCAATTCGTTCGATTTTTCAATAGTAAGAAAACTACAAAATGATACTTTAGCTTTGGAAGCTTTATTTTTTGGTCAAGCAGGTTTACTCAAGGACGATGTGCAAGAAGTATATTATTTAAAGCTTCAAGAAAAATATCAATTTTTAAAACAAAAATTTAAACTGAATAATCAAGGAGTATTACCAATGCAGTTTTTTAGGTTACGACCACCAAATTTCCCAACTATCCGATTATCTCAATTAGCAAACCTATACCATAGACGCATTAATTTATTCTCCGAGGTTATTACCTCTACTTCTAAAGAAGAGGTTTATAAAACATTCAATATAGAAACATCTGAGTTCTGGAAATCTCATTTTACGTTTTCAAAATCATCAAAGGCTTCTAAAAAAGCATTATCTAAATCGTTCATAGATTTATTGATTATAAATACCATAATTCCTTTACAATTCAGCTATGCTAAATCTCAAGGTAAAACTATTGAAGATCATATATTTAATTTTATAAAACAATTAAGTGTTGAGAAGAATAGCATCGTTACTAAATTTTTAGATTTAAAGCCGATTAAAAAGCAAGCACTATCATCTCAGGCGCTTTTGCAATTGAAACAAAATTATTGTGATAAAAATAAATGCTTACAATGTGCAGTAGGCAATAGCTTGATAGTTAAAAAATAAGTAAATTGCATCATGAAATGAGCCATGGTACATTAAGTTAATTTTAACCCAAAGATTAATTGCCGAATGCCATCTAACGATTAAAAAACAATAGTTATTAATAGATGAATTTGTTCTACACGCTTTTACTATATTTTCAAAAACGAGGTTACTACGTTTGTCAACGTATCGCAGATCGTTTGGGCATTAGAGCTAAAATTGTAAGAACATCATTTATGTATCTCACATTTGTAACTGTAGGTTTTGGTTTTGCACTATATTTGTTTTTAGCATTTTGGATGCGAATAAAGGATATTATATACACCAAGCGCTCTTCGGTTTTCGATTTATAGTATGAATAATCCGCTTTTAAGACTTTATAGATCTAAGATTTACGCAGCAATAGTTATGCTTGTATTACTGTTGTGTGTAGGAGTTTTAGGTTACATGTTCGTCTCAGGGTATACATTTGTAGATGCCTTATACATGACTGTCATAACAGTTACCACTGTAGGTTTCGCTGAAGTAAATCCGTTAGATACACCATCTAAAGTCTTTACAATTTTTTTAATATTAGCTAGTGTAGTTATTGTGGGTTATGCCATATCCATAATCACAGAATATATATTAAGTAGAAGTAATTTTGAAGATATAAAACAACGAAAAATGCAGAAGAAAATTGATGCCATGTCTAATCACATCATCATTTGTGGATTTGGACGTAATGGAAAGCAAGCCGCCAAAAAACTATTGGCATACAAAAAGCCATTTGTAATTATAGAGCGAGACAAAGAGATTATTGAAAGATTCCAAGACGATGATATTCCTTTTGTATGTGGAAACGCAAATGAAGATGAAACACTTTATGAAGCAGGTATTGAAAAAGCGAATACATTAATTTCGGCTTTACCAAGTGATGCCGATAATTTGTTTGTAGTACTATCTGCAAGACAGATTAATAAGAAAATGACAATTATTAGCAGAGCGTCCCAAGAAACTTCATATAATAAGCTAAAGTTAGCTGGTGCAAATAATGTGATTTTACCAGACAGGATTGGTGGTGATCATATGGCGTCTTTAGTTGTAATTCCAGATTTAATAGAGTTTATCGATAATTTGGGAATAGTTGGAGAACGTAATATTAATGTAGAAGAAGTTAAAGTAGAACAATTGTATGATACCAAAGTAGTTAAGACTATTAGAGAGTTAGATCTGAGAAAAAAAACAGGCTGCTCTGTCATTGGATTTAAGGATGAAAATGGAGAATACTTGGTTAATCCTGAAGCAGAAACAAAATTGGTTCCTGGATCAAAAATTATTGTACTAGGGCGACCAGAACAAATTCATAAGCTAAATTCTGAGTATGATATTGGCTAGGTTCCGAACCCATTTTAACGTTACTAACTTTAAAAACTCATTTTTTTTTAGCATCTTGTCCCTTTCAAACCAAAAACTAACTAATAACTACACTCATGAAGAAATATCTTCTATCAATTATTGCATTAATATTACCATTATTCAACTTTGCTCAAGAGGCAGAACAAGGACTTGATCAAAAAATTGACGAAGCATTTCAGCCAGTAGCGGATGGATTCTTTGATGCAATTTTCTTTCCAATATATAAAAGTGAAACAATGGAAATTCCATTTGTTTTAGTTTTATTAGTTGGTAGTGCATTATTTTTTACGCTCTACTTTAAATTTCCAAATATTAGATTTTTTGGTAAAGCAATAAATGTAGTTAGAGGAAAGTATGACGATATAGATCATGCTGTAGTAGAACCAGCATATGGTGATGTAACACCAGGTGGTGATTCGATAGAGACGATAAGAGACGAGAGTGAAGAGGGTGAAGTAAGTCATTTTCAGGCTTTAGCTACAGCCGTTTCAGGTACCGTTGGTAATGGTAATATTGCAGGTGTAGCTTTAGCTATTGCTTTAGGTGGACCTGGAGCAACATTTTGGATGATTGTTTGTGGATTACTTGGTATGTCAACAAAATTTGTGGAATGTACTTTAGGTGTACAATTTAGAGATGTTGGTGAAGACGGTGTAGTGTATGGTGGTCCAATGTATTATATAAGTAAAGGTTTAAAGTCTAAAGGGTTTAAAACACTAGGCAAGGTTGCTGCTGCAATTTTTGCCGTATTCTGTATAGGTGGTTCTTTTGGTGGAGGTAATGCCGCTCAATCTAATCAGGCAACAATCGTTATTAAAGAGTTATTTAATTGGGAAAGTACAGCTGCTGGTGCAATTGTTGGTTTAGTTTTAGCAGTTTTAGTTGGAATTATAATTATTGGAGGAATTAGACGTATAGCTCAAGTGACTGAGAAAGTTGTACCATTTATGGCTGTTATGTATGTAGCGGCATGTTTGTACATCATCCTAAGTAATTTTAGTCTAATTGATGATGCTGTAGGTTTAATAGTTAAAGAAGCTTTTAATCCAACAGCATTTGGAGTTGGTGGATTGATAGGTGTTTTGTTAGTTGGATTTCAAAGAGCAGCTTTTTCAAATGAAGCTGGTGCAGGTTCTGCATCAATCGCACACTCAGCAGTAAAAACAAAATACTCTGCATCAGAAGGCTTAGTTGCATTATTAGAACCGTTTATCGATACGGTATTAATTTGTACAATGACTGCTTTAGTTATTGTGATTTTTAATTTCGGAGGTTTCTTCGAATATGGTGGTGATGGATCAGGTGTCGTTTTTATTGATGGTGTTGGGTATGAAGGAGCTGGCATAACTTCTAAAGCATTTGCAGAATATATTCCTTATTCTAATATATTCTTAACTGTTGCTGTTGTATTGTTTGCTGTTTCTACTATGATTTCATGGTCATACTATGGTTTACAGTCCTGGAAATTCTTATTCGGAAGAGGTAAGACAGCAGACATGGTTTATAAAATATTATTCTTAATTTTTGTAGTAATTGGAGCAGCTGCAAGTATGGGCTCAATATGGAAGTTCTCTGATGCAATGATATTTGCGATGATTTTTCCTAATATGGTTGGTTTATTCTTTCTATTTCCAATTGTTAAAAAACAATTGATGAGGTACCTCGATGCTATAAAAGAAAATAAGGCTAAAGCATAAAATAGATTATACAATATGAAATCCCACTTCCAGTTTTCCAATAAACAACGAAGTGGGATTTTTTTATTAATACTAATTATAGTTCTTGTTCAATGTGTATATGCTTTTGTTGATTTTTCAAAAGATGAATTACCCTCAGATACAAAACAGATTGAAACTTTTAGAGCTGAATTGGATTCTTTAAGGGTAGTTGAGCTAGAAAATTCTAAACCTAAAATTTATCCTTTTAACCCAAATTATATAACAGATTATAAAGGGTATACTTTAGGAATGTCTAACGAAGAAATTGATAGACTTCACCAATTTAGAGCGACTAATAAATGGGTGAACTCAGCAAAGGAATTTCAACAGATTACCAAAGTTTCAGATTCAGTGTTAAATAAAATTTCACCATACTTTAAATTTCCAGATTGGGTAACAAACCCAAAGCCAAAAACAAATTCGTATAATGGTAATTATTCAAACAATACTAATCCAAAGACGTATGCTCAAAAAATAGATTTAAATAAAGCTTCAGCTGCACAATTACAAAAAGTCTATGGAGTGGGTGAAAAGCTTTCTGAACGTATCATTAAGTATCGAAATAAATTTAAAGGTGGTTTTATTGCAGATGCAGAGATTTCTGAAATTTGGGGCTTAGCTCCTGAAGTTATTGAGCGCATTAAAAATGATTTCACGGTTAAAACACCAAGAGCGATAACAAAGTTTAATCTTAATACAGCAACAAGAGATGAGTTGGTAACAATTCAATATATAGATTACGAAGTTGCCAACAATATTATTGAAGAACGGACACTCAGAGATGGCTTTAAATCTTTAGAAGAATTAACAAAAGTTGAAGATTTTCCTGTAAAGAAAATAGAGATAATTAAGTTATATTTGCACCTGTAAAAAATAACAATACATGTCTAATTTATATTTCACAGAAGAGCATAACCTATTTAGAGAAAGTCTTAGAGATTTTTTAAAGAAAGAAGTAGTGCCACATATTGAAAAATGGGAAGAAACAGGTAACATAGAACGCTTCATTTGGAAGAAGTTTGGTGATATGGGCTACTTTGGTTTGGCAACACCTGAAGCTTATGGTGGATTAGATTTAGATTTATTTTACACCGTTATTTTACTGGAGGAAATGCAGAGGATTAATTCTGGTGGTTTTGCTGCAGCTATTTGGGCTCATGCCTATTTAGCCATGACGCACCTGAACAAAGAAGGAAATCATGAGCAGAAAGAAAAATATTTAATACCAAGTGCATTAGGTGATGCGATAGGTTGTCTCTGTATCACTGAACCTTTTGGCGGAAGTGATGTCGCTGGTATGAGAACTACAGCAGTTAAGAAAGGAGATACATATGTAGTTAATGGCTCTAAAACTTTTATAACTAATGGTGTTTATAGTGATTATTTGGTTGTAGCAGCCAAAACAAATCCAGAGCTTGGAAATAAAGGCATCAGTATATTTGTAATGGATAGGGATACACCTGGAATTTCGGCAACAAAATTAGATAAGTTAGGTTGGAGAGCTTCGGATACTGGTGAAATTGCCTTTGATAATGTTGTGATTCCCGCTTCAAACTTAATGGGTGAAGAAAATCAAGGCTTTCCTTATATAATGCAACATTTTGCGTTAGAACGTTTAATCATGGGAATTAATGCACACGCTAGAGCAGAATATGCTTTAGAATACGCCAAACAATACATGTCCGAAAGAACTGCTTTTGGAAGAACCATAGATAAATTTCAAGCCTTAAGGCACACTTATGTAGATTGTGAAACGCAGATGGAGATTTGTAAGCAATTTAACTATTATGTAGCAAAACGCTTAGATATGGGAGACTATGTAGTTAAAGAAGCTACAATGTCTAAGCTACAATCTACAAAAATGGCAGATGATGTTATTTATCAATGTCTTCAATTTCTAGGTGGTTATGGCTACATGGAGGAATATCCTTTAGCTCGTATGGCAAGAGATAGTCGTTTAGGGCCAATTGGTGGTGGTACATCTGAGATACTCAAAGAAATAATTGCAAAAATGGTGATTGATAATAAGGATTACAAACCAGCAACTTGATACTGTAATCGAAATAATAAAATATATAATCCTGCCATAGTGCAGGATTTTTTATTTAAAACTCAATAATACTAATGACAAATGGTTATATTTAAATTCATCCAAATTGCAGATATGAGTTTAGAAGCATTTTCAGATTATCTCTTTTTAGAAAAGAAGTATTCTAAACATACGGTTTTAGCGTACATAAGTGATATTGAAGTATTTCAAGATTTTTTAAATGAAAATCATAGTTCTGAAACTATTTCAAAAGCGGGATATTCGGAAATTAGACAATGGATAGTTGAGTTAGTAAATAGTGGTATTTCAAATAGAACGATTAATAGAAAGGTGTCATCACTCAATTCCTATTATAAATTCCTTTTAAAAACACAGACAATTAAAGTTAATCCATTAAAAAAACACAAAGCCTTAAAAGTAGGCAAGAAAGTACAGTTGCCATTTTCAGAACAAGAACTAAGAACGGTGTTAGAATCTGCAATTGAAATTGTTGATTTTGAAACTTCAAGAAATCAATTAATTATAGAGCTTTTTTATGCAACAGGAATAAGGCGTATAGAACTGGTAAATATAAAAGTATCAGATATAGATTTCAATAATAAACAATTAAAGGTTTTAGGAAAACGTAACAAAGAACGCTATATACCATTAATAGAATCTTTGTTAAACTCCCTGAATAGGTATTTAGAATACAGATCGAAATTGCCAGTAATAGAAGATAAGGATATGTTATTTTTGACCCAAAAGGGTCTTAAAATTTACGAAAAGCTTGTTTACAGAATAATAAATAAGTATTTTAGTAAAGCATCTTCAAAAGCCAAATGTAGTCCGCACGTATTAAGGCACTCATTTGCGACACACTTGTTAAACCAAGGTGCAGATTTAAATGCAGTAAAAGAACTTCTTGGACATACTAGTTTGGCTGCAACGCAAGTTTACACCCACAACAGTATAGCAGAATTAAAGAAAGTGTATGCCAAATCACATCCAAGGAACTTACGTTAAGTATTGCTTAACAATAATAAATTAGTGCTAGACTTATAGTTTTTAGTGCACATGTTTAACTTAAAAGGAAATATATGAAAGTAAACACTCAATCCGTAAATTTTACAGCAGATGGTAAACTGATAGATTTTATTCAGAAGCGAATGGATAAATTAGATATGTACTATGACAAAATAATTCAATCCGATGTGTATTTAAAAGTTGAAAACACAAGTGATAAAGCGAATAAAATTTTTGAAGCAAAAGTGACTGTACCAGGAGATAGTTTTGTGGTAAAAAAGCAATGTAAATCATTTGAAGAAGGCACTGATTCTGCAATTGCTTCATTAGAAAGACAATTAAAAAAACGAAAAGAGAAATTAAGAGCAAAAGTTAGATAAAAATTTTTCAAAAATGTTTTGAATAAATAAATAAAACACTACATTTGCAGTCCGTTAGAAATAGCGGGCTTTTTTATGGTCGTTTTTTGATGGTAAAAAAGTAAGAAAAAGCCGATGTAGCTCAGCTGGCTAGAGCAGCTGATTTGTAATCAGCAGGTCGTGGGTTCGAGTCCCTCCATCGGCTCTTTAAGGTTCAATTTTTAGCTTGAAATTTGAACTTTAAATTGAAATATTGATAATTTGGGGAGATACTCAAGCGGCCAACGAGGACAGACTGTAAATCTGTTGGTTTTCACCTTCGCAGGTTCGAATCCTGCTCTCCCCACAAAACATTTTTAATAAGGAGTTGTCAAAAGCTAGCTTTTGTAAAACTGCGTTTCAAAATGTTTTGGATTGGGTCACCAATTCAGGATCACTGAGCAAAGCGAAGTAATCCTCTTTAATAGAAATAAATTTAAATTATAACCGAATATATAGTTTGAATGTTTTGCTAAAGAAGATTTTTCTTAGATAAAGTGGTCCAATTGAAATATTGAAAACCTTTCAAAATTTAGAAATTTTGATAAAAAGCGAGAGTAGCTCAGTTGGTAGAGCGTCAGCCTTCCAAGCTGAATGTCGCCGGTTCGAACCCGGTCTCTCGCTCTAATATTTCCTGCGAAGGCAGGAATCTCATTATGAATAATGAGGATGTAAACACTTTACGCCGGTGTAGCTCAGGGGTAGAGCGTTTCCTTGGTAAGGAAGAGGTCACGAGTTCAAATCTCGTCATTGGCTCTTTTTTCTAAGTAAATTAGAATTAACAATTGAACACTAATAATAATTAAGATAAAAATAAATTAAACATGGCAAAGGCAACTTTCGATCGTTCAAAACCACACTTAAATATTGGTACTATTGGACACGTAGATCACGGTAAAACAACTTTAACTGCTGCTATTACTAAAGTATTAGCTGATGCAGGTTTATCTGAAGCAAGATCATTTGATCAAATTGATAATGCACCAGAAGAAAAAGAAAGAGGTATAACAATTAATACTTCTCACGTAGAATATGCAACAGCTAATCGTCACTACGCTCACGTTGACTGTCCAGGTCACGCGGATTACGTAAAGAACATGGTTACTGGTGCTGCTCAAATGGATGGTGCTATCTTAGTTGTTGCTGCAACAGATGGTCCAATGCCACAAACTCGTGAGCATATCTTACTTGGTCGTCAGGTAGGTATTCCTCGTATCGTTGTATTCATGAATAAAGTGGATATGGTAGATGATGAAGAGTTATTAGAATTAGTAGAAATGGAAATCAGAGATTTATTATCATTCTATGAGTATGATGGTGATAATGGTCCTGTAGTAGCAGGTTCTGCTTTAGGTGCGCTTAACGGTGAGCAAAAGTGGGTTGATACTGTAATGGAATTAATGAAGCAAGTAGATGAGTGGATTGAAGAGCCAGTTCGTGATATGGACAAGCCTTTCTTAATGCCTATAGAAGATGTATTCTCTATTACAGGTCGTGGTACTGTAGCAACTGGTCGTATTGAGACAGGTGTTGCTAATACTGGAGATCCTGTTGAGATTATCGGAATGGGTGCTGAGAAATTAACATCTACAATTACTGGTATCGAAATGTTCCGTCAAATATTAGATAGAGGTGAAGCTGGTGATAATGCTGGTATCTTATTAAGAGGTATTGAGAAAACTCAAATCTCTAGAGGTATGGTAATTACTAAGCCGGGTTCTGTAACACCACACGCTAAGTTTAAAGCAGAGGTTTATATCCTTAAGAAAGAAGAAGGTGGACGTCACACTCCATTCCATAACAACTACCGTCCACAGTTTTACGTTCGTACAACTGATGTAACTGGAAACATTGCGCTTCCTGATGGTGTTGAAATGGTTATGCCTGGAGATAACTTAACAATTTCTGTTGATTTAATTCAACCAATTGCAATGAACGTAGGTTTACGTTTCGCTATCCGTGAAGGTGGTAGAACGGTTGGTGCAGGTCAGGTAACTGAAATTTTAGACTAAACAATACAGTTAAATTAATAGTTAAGGTGTCTCGATATTTCGGGACGCCTTGATTATTGTTTACGGGTTAGCTCATCCCGATACGAAAAATCGGAAGTAAGAGTGAAGCTCAAATACGGGTTTAGCTCAGTTGGTAGAGCACTGGTCTCCAAAACCAGGTGTCGGGAGTTCGAGTCTCTCAACCCGTGCAATAATATAGATGGATTAAATTTTTAATCCTAAACAAAATAAATCAAATGGCAGGAATAGTCACATATATAAAAGAATCGTTTGAAGAGTTAAAGAATAATGTGTCATGGACACCATGGCCAGAAGCTCAAAGACTTACAGTTATTGTTGCTGTATTTTCAATTATATTTTCTTTAGCTATTTGGGGTGTAGATACAGTTTTTAGTAGAGCAGTAAAAGCTTATTTTGGATTTATTAATTAACAACAAATAAGATTATGGCAGAGAAAAAATGGTATGTTGTTAGAGCGGTAAGCGGTCAAGAAAATAAAATCAAGACTTATATTGAAAATGAAATTTCAAGATTAGGTTTAGAAGATTTTGTTGATCAAGTTTTAGTACCTACAGAAAAAGTAATTCAAATACGTAACGGAAAGAAAATAAACAAAGAGAAGGTTTATTTTCCGGGTTATATTATGATTCAAGCCAATTTAAGTGGTGAGATTCCTCATATAATTAAATCTATTACCAATGTAATTGGATTTTTAGGCGAAACAAAAGGTGGTGATCCTGTACCATTAAGACAATCTGAAGTAAACAGAATGTTAGGTAAAGTAGATGAACTAGCAATTGAGGCAGATGCAAATGTAGCTATACCATTTACTAAAGGAGAAACTGTAAAAGTTATTGATGGACCATTCAATGGTTTTGATGGTACTATTGAAAAGATAAATGAAGAAAAGCGTAAGCTAGAAGTAATGGTTAAAATTTTCGGAAGAAAAACACCATTAGAGTTAAGCTATATGCAAGTAGAAAAAGTTTAATAATTGTTACAATAAAGATAGCGTACCATCTATGCTTCCATAATAGATAGTCGCACAAACATTAAGAAATGGCAAAAGAAATAGACAAAGTAGTTAAGCTACAAGTTCGGGGAGGTGCTGCGAATCCATCGCCACCGGTAGGACCCGCTTTAGGTGCCGCTGGAGTTAATATCATGGAGTTCTGTAAGCAGTTTAATGCTAGAACTCAGGATAGACCAGGTAAAGTTTTACCTGTGGTAATCTCTGTTTATAAAGACAAATCATTTGACTTTATCATCAAGACTCCACCAGCAGCAGTACAATTATTAGAAGCGGCCAAAGTAAAGAAAGGATCTGGAGAACCTAACCGACGTAAAGTAGCAAAAGTAACCTGGGATCAGGTTAAAGCGATTGCTGAAGACAAAATGGTAGATTTAAATGCCTTTGAAATCGGATCAGCTATGAAAATGGTTGCCGGTACAGCAAGATCGATGGGTATCACTGTTAAAGGAGGTGAAGCTCCGAACTAAATTTTTAGAAATGGCAAGATTAACAAAGAAAAGAAAAGAGGCACAAGCAAAGGTAGATTCTAATAAAATTTACTCTTTAGAAGAAGCTTCAGCTTTACTAAAAGAAATTACATATACAAAATTTGATGCTTCAGTAGATTTAGCAATCAGATTGGGTGTAGATCCGCGAAAAGCCAATCAAATGGTGCGAGGTGTAGTTTCATTACCACATGGTACAGGTAAAGATATGAAGGTGCTTGCGCTAGTAACTCCAGATAAAGAAGACGAAGCTAAAGCAGCCGGAGCTGATTATGTTGGGTTAGATGAATACTTACAAAAGATTAAAGATGGTTGGACAGATGTTGACGTTATCGTTACTATGCCAAGCGTAATGGGTAAGTTAGGACCGTTAGGTAGAGTATTAGGACCAAGAGGTCTTATGCCAAACCCTAAAACAGGAACAGTAACTATGGATATAGGTAAAGCTGTAAGTGAAGTTAAAGCTGGTAAGATTGACTTTAAAGTAGATAAAACAGGAATTGTTCATGCTCCAATAGGAAAAGCATCGTTCAGTACTGAAAAAATTATTGGGAATGCTCAAGAATTGTTATCTACAATAATGAAATTAAAACCAACATCATCAAAAGGTACATATGTAAAGAGTATTTATATGTCTAGTACCATGAGTCCAAGTATTGCAATTGATACAAAAATAGGATAGTAGTTAAACTTAGAATATTATGACAAGAGAAGAAAAATCCCAAGTAATTGAAGAGTTGACTGCTCAATTGGCAGATAATACAAATATCTATTTAACGGATATTTCTGGATTAGATGCAGCAACAACTTCAAATTTAAGAAGAGCATGTTTTAAGTCTAACATTAAGTTAGCGGTTGTAAAGAATACGCTTTTAGAGAAAGCAATGGAGGCATCGGATAAAGAATTCGGTGAGTTACCAGCGACTCTAAAAGGAAATACATCAGTAATGTATTCTGAAACAGGAAACGCTCCAGCTAAAGTAATTAAAGCATTCCGTAAAAAATCTGAAAAGCCTTTATTAAAAGGGGCTTTCATAGAGGAATCTATATACATTGGAGACGATTTACTTGAAACCTTAGTAGATATTAAGTCTAAAGAAGAACTTCTTGGAGAGATTATTACATTATTACAATCTCCTGCTAAGAATGTTATTTCAGCACTTAAATCGAGCGGTGGAACTATCGCAGGTATTGTAAAAACCTTATCAGAAAGAGAAGGTTAGATTAACACATTAGAAAAATAAATTATAACACACATTATTAAACAATAGAAAAATGGCAGATTTAAAAGATTTCGCAGAACAATTAGTTAACCTAACTGTAAAAGAGGTTAATGACTTAGCAACTATATTAAAAGATGAGTACGGTATTGAGCCGGCTGCTGCTGCTGTTGCAGTTGCTGCAGGTGGTGCTGGTGGTGGCGAAGCCGCTGAAGAAAAATCAGAATTTGATGTAATTTTAACAGCAGCTGGTGGTTCTAAATTAGCGGTTGTAAAATTAGTTAAGGAATTAACTGGTTTAGGTTTAAAAGATGCTAAAGGTTTAGTTGACGATGCACCAAGCCCAATTAAGGAAGGTGTTGCAAAAGACGAAGCTGAAGCATTGAAAGCTCAGTTAGAAGAGGCTGGAGCTGAGGTTGAGCTTAAGTAAGCTTACCTTAACCTACAATATACGGTTTAGGTTTGTCTCGTAATTTTTTGCGAGATAAGACCTAAACCCTTTTGTGTATATAAGCGTTATATACATTATTTAGTTTTTATTTATTAAAATCTCGTTCATCAATGTTAGCAAAAAAGGCTGAAAGAATTAATTTCTCTTCTATTGTAAATAGAACAGATTACCCAGACTTTTTGGATATTCAAATAAAATCATTCCAAGATTTTTTCCAATTAGAAACAAAGTCAGAAGAAAGAGGTGCTGAAGGGTTATACAACACCTTCATGGAGAACTTCCCAATTACAGACACACGTAATCAATTCGTACTAGAATTTTTAGATTACTTTATTGATCCACCTAGATATTCTATAGAAGAATGTATAGAAAGAGGATTAACTTACAGTGTGCCTTTAAAAGCAAGATTGAAACTGTATTGTACAGATCCTGAACATGAGGATTTTGAAACAATCGTTCAAGATGTGTATTTAGGTACAATACCTTACATGACGCCTAGTGGTACATTTTGTATCAATGGAGCGGAGCGTGTAGTAGTATCTCAATTGCACAGATCACCTGGTGTATTTTTTAGCCAGTCGTTTCATGCAAACGGAACAAAATTGTATTCTGCAAGAGTAATTCCTTTTAAAGGATCTTGGATAGAATTTGCCACAGATATCAATAGTGTAATGTATGCATATATTGATAGAAAGAAAAAATTACCAGTTACTACGCTTTTCCGTGCTATTGGATTTGAGCGTGATAAAGATATTTTAGAAATCTTTGATCTTGCAGAAGAAGTAAAAGTTTCTAAATCTGGATTAAAGAAAGTTATCGGACGTAAACTTGCCGCTCGTGTTCTTAATACTTGGCACGAAGATTTTGTTGATGAGGATACTGGTGAAGTTGTATCTATTGAGCGTAACGAAATTGTATTAGATCGTGACACTATAATAGACAAAGACAATATTGAAGAAATTCTTGAAGCAGAAGTAAAAACTATTCTTTTACATAAAGAAAGTGCACAACAAGGAGATTACGCAATTATTCATAACACATTACAGAAAGATCCAACAAACTCTGAAAAAGAGGCTGTTGAACACATATACCGTCAACTACGTAATGCTGAGCCGCCAGATGAGGAAACAGCACGTGGTATTATTGACAAGTTATTCTTCTCTGACCAACGTTACTCATTAGGTGAAGTAGGTCGTTACAGAATGAACAAGAAATTACAGTTAGATATCGGAATGGATAAGCAAGTACTTACCAAAGAAGATATCATAACGATTATAAAATATTTAATAGAGCTTATCAATTCAAAAGCAGAGATTGATGATATCGATCACCTATCTAACCGTCGTGTACGTACAGTAGGTGAACAGTTATCTTCTCAGTTTGGTGTTGGTTTAGCTCGTATGGCTCGTACGATTCGTGAGCGTATGAATGTACGTGATAACGAAGTATTTACTCCAATTGATTTAATTAACGCTAAGACCTTATCGTCTGTTATTAATTCATTCTTTGGAACGAATCAGCTGTCTCAATTCATGGATCAAACGAATCCTCTTGCAGAGATTACGCACAAGCGTCGTCTTTCAGCATTAGGGCCAGGTGGTTTATCAAGAGAAAGAGCAGGTTTCGAAGTACGTGATGTTCACTATACACACTACGGACGTTTATGTCCTATTGAAACACCAGAAGGACCAAACATTGGTTTAATTTCTTCTTTATCTGTATTTGCTAAAGTGAATTCTATGGGATTCATTGAGACACCATATAGAAAAGTTGAGAACGGAGTTGTAGATATTAAAAATGCACCGACATATCTAAGTGCTGAAGAAGAAGAAGATATGTTAATTGCTCAAGCTACTATCGAAGTAGATGGAAAAGGAAAAATTCTTCCTGAGAAAATTATTTCTCGTCAAGAAGGAGATTTCCCGGTAATTGAGCCATCAAACGTTAATTATACAGATGTTGCACCTAACCAAATTGCATCGATTTCTGCATCATTAATTCCTTTCTTGGAGCATGATGATGCCAACCGTGCATTAATGGGATCTAACATGATGCGTCAGGCTGTACCATTATTACGTCCTGAAGCTCCAATTGTTGGAACAGGTTTAGAGCGTCAAGTAGCATCAGATTCTAGAGTATTAATTAATGCTGAAGGAGCTGGTAAAGTTGAGTATGTTGATGCTGAAAAAATCATCATTAAGTACGAACGTACTGACGAAGAAGCAATGGTGAGTTTCGATAGTGATACTAAAGAATATCCTTTAGTTAAATTTAGAAAAACAAACCAAGGAACTTCTATTAATTTAAAGCCAATCGTTGAGAAAGGTGATAAAGTAGCAAAAGGTCAAGTGCTTTGTGAAGGTTATGCAACTCAAAATGGTGAATTGGCACTGGGTAGAAATATGAAAGTAGCCTTTATGCCTTGGAAAGGGTATAACTTTGAGGATGCGATTGTAATTTCTGAAAAAGTTGTTAGAGAAGATGTATTTACATCTATACATATCGATGAGTACTCATTAGAAGTTAGAGATACAAAATTAGGTAACGAAGAGTTAACTAATGATATTCCTAACGTATCTGAAGAAGCTACTAAGGATTTAGATGAACATGGTATGATCCGTATTGGTGCGGAAATCAAACCAGGTGATATCTTAATTGGTAAGATTACACCAAAAGGTGAGTCTGATCCAACTCCAGAAGAAAAACTTCTTCGTGCAATCTTTGGTGATAAAGCAGGTGATGTTAAAGACGCGTCTCTAAAAGCTTCTCCATCTCTTAATGGTGTTGTAATTGATAAGAAATTATTTGCAAGAGCAGTAAAAGATAAACGTAAGAGAGCACAAGACAAAGAGGATATCGAAAAGCTAGAAGATGTTTATGATAATAGATTCGATGATCTTAAAAACATTGTTGTTGAAAAATTATTCAACATCGTTAATGGTAAGACAGCTCAAGGAATCTATAATGATTTAGGTGAAGAGATTATTCCTAAAGGTAAGAAGTATACCTTAAAAATGTTAAATGCGGTAGATGATTATACACATTTAACTTCAGGTAAATGGACTACTGATGATCATATAAATGAACTTGTTGCAGATTTAATCCATAATTATAAGATTAAGGAAAATGATCTTCAAGGATCATTAAGACGTGAGAAGTTTACGATCTCTGTTGGTGATGAGTTACCAGCAGGTATCATTAAGTTGGCTAAAGTTTATATTGCTAAAAAGCGTAAGCTTAAAGTTGGTGATAAGATGGCAGGTCGTCACGGTAACAAAGGTATTGTTGCTCGTATTGTTCGTCAAGAAGATATGCCTTTCTTAGAAGATGGAACTCCAGTTGATATTGTATTAAATCCACTTGGTGTACCTTCTCGTATGAATATCGGTCAGATTTATGAAACTGTTTTAGGATGGGCTGGTAAAGATTTAGGCAGAACATATGCAACTCCAATTTTTGATGGTGCAACCTTGGATCAAATTAACGAATATACAGATGAAGCTGGTATTCCAAGATTCGGTCATACGTATCTTTATGATGGTGGAACAGGTGATCGTTTCGATCAGCCAGCAACAGTTGGTGTAATCTATATGATTAAACTTGGTCACATGATTGATGATAAAATGCACGCACGTTCTATTGGACCTTACTCATTAATTACGCAACAACCATTAGGTGGTAAAGCACAATTTGGTGGACAACGTTTTGGTGAGATGGAAGTTTGGGCACTTGAGGCTTATGGAGCATCAAGTACTCTACGTGAGATCCTTACTGTAAAATCAGATGATGTTATAGGTAGAGCTAAAACTTACGAGGCAATCGTTAAGGGTGAGCCAATGCCAGAACCAGGACTACCAGAATCGTTCAACGTACTTATGCACGAATTGAAAGGTTTAGGATTAGATATTAGATTAGAAGAATAAATTTATAGTTGACAGTCTCAGTTTACAGTCAGCAGATGTTGCTAACTGAAAACTGCGACTGCGACTGAATACTATAAAGAACATGGCAAGAAGACAAGATAAGAATACAATTCAGAAATTTAATAAAATTTCTATTGGTTTAGCATCACCAGAATCTGTTTTAGGAGCATCTAGAGGTGAAGTATTAAAGCCAGAAACTATTAATTATCGAACTCACAAACCTGAACGTGATGGTTTGTTCTGTGAGCGTATTTTTGGTCCTGTAAAGGATTTTGAATGTGCTTGTGGTAAATATAAAAGAATACGTTACAAAGGAATCGTTTGTGACCGTTGTGGTGTAGAAGTAACAGAAAAGAAAGTACGAAGAGATAGAGTAGGGCATATCAACTTAGTTGTGCCTGTAGCTCATATCTGGTATTTCCGTTCGTTACCAAATAAAATAGGTTACCTTCTTGGATTACCATCTAAGAAATTAGATATGATTATCTATTATGAACGCTATGTGGTTATTCAACCAGGTATCGCTATGAATGCTGAAGGTGAACCAGTTCAAAAAATGGATTTCTTAACTGAAGAAGAGTATCTAAATATTTTAGAAGCAATTCCTCAAGAGAATCAATATTTAGATGATACGGACCCTAACAAATTCATCGCTAAGATGGGTGCTGAGTGTCTTATCGATTTATTAGCTAGGATTGATTTAGATCAGTTATCTTATGATTTAAGACATAAAGCTAATAACGAAACATCTAAGCAAAGAAAAACTGAAGCTTTAAAACGTTTACAAGTTGTTGAAGCATTTAGAGATTCAAATTTAAATAGAGAGAACAGACCAGAATGGATGATTATGAAGGCTGTTCCTGTAATTCCACCAGAATTAAGACCTTTAGTGCCTTTAGATGGTGGACGTTTTGCTACATCAGATTTAAATGATTTATACCGTCGTGTGATTATCCGTAACAACCGTCTTAAGAGATTAGTTGAGATAAAAGCACCAGAAGTTATTTTACGTAATGAAAAACGTATGTTACAAGAATCTGTAGATTCATTATTTGATAACACACGTAAGTCATCTGCTGTAAAAACTGATTCTAATAGACCATTAAAATCTTTATCAGATTCACTTAAAGGTAAGCAAGGACGTTTCCGTCAAAACTTACTAGGAAAGCGTGTTGATTATTCTGCACGTTCTGTAATTGTTGTAGGACCAGAATTAAAGTTATTTGAATGTGGATTGCCAAAAGATATGGCTGCAGAACTTTACAAGCCTTTTATTATCAGAAAACTGATTGAAAGAGGAATTGTAAAAACTGTAAAATCTGCAAAGAAAATTATAGATAGAAAAGAGCCTGTGGTTTGGGATATCTTAGAGAATGTTTTAAAAGGACATCCAGTGCTTTTAAATCGTGCTCCTACGTTACACCGACTAGGTATTCAAGCATTCCAACCTAAGCTTATCGAAGGGAAAGCAATTCAGTTACACCCATTAGTGTGTACTGCATTTAATGCAGATTTCGATGGTGACCAGATGGCTGTTCATTTACCATTAGGACCAGAAGCAATTTTGGAAGCTCAACTTTTAATGTTGGCATCACATAATATTTTAAATCCAGCTAATGGAGCTCCAGTTACTGTACCTTCTCAAGATATGGTACTTGGTTTATATTATATGACTAAGCTAAGAAAGTCGACAAAAGAAGTGCCTATTAAAGGTGAAGGCCTAACGTTCTACTCGCCGGAAGAAGTAACAATTGCTTACAATGAAAAGCAAGTTGACTTAAATGCTGGTATTAAAGTTAGAACGATGGACTTTAACGACGAAGGTGAACTTACGCAACAAATTATTGAAACTACTGTAGGTCGTGTACTTTTTAACGAAAAAGTACCAGCAGCAGCAGGTTACATTAATGAGGTGCTAACAAAAAAATCTTTAAGAAATATTATTCATGGTATTCTTAAGAAAACAAGTGTACCTGAAACAGCCGAGTTCCTTGATGAAATTAAAACTCAAGGTTATAAGTTTGCATTCCAAGGTGGTTTATCATTTAGTTTAGGTGATATTATCATTCCAGAGGAAAAACATACTATGATTGATGCTGCTAATAAGCAGGTTGATGGTATTATGGGTAATTATAACATGGGACTTATTACCAACAATGAACGTTATAACCAAGTTATTGATATCTGGACATCCACTAATGCTGAATTGACAGAATTGTCAATGAAGCGTATCCGTGAAGATCAGCAAGGATTTAACTCAGTATTTATGATGTTAGATTCTGGTGCTCGTGGATCTAAAGAACAGATTCGTCAGTTAACAGGTATGCGTGGATTAATGGCTAAGCCTAAAAAATCTACAGCAGCTGGTGGAGAGATTATTGAAAATCCAATTCTTTCTAACTTTAAGGAAGGACTTTCAATTTTGGAATACTTTATCTCTACTCACGGTGCACGTAAAGGTCTTGCAGATACGGCTCTTAAAACTGCCGATGCAGGTTACTTAACACGTCGTTTAGTAGATGTTTCTCAAGACGTAATCGTATACGAAGAAGATTGTGGTACATTAAGAGGTATAGAAGTTTCTGCACTTAAGAAAAACGAAGAAATTGTTGAAAACTTAGAAGGTAGAATTGTTGGTAGAACATCTCTAAATGATGTCTATAACCCATTAACTGAAGAGTTATTGATAGAAGCTGGAGGTCATATTGATGATGTCATTGCGAAAAGAATAGGAGATTCTCCAATCGAATCTATTGAAGTACGTTCGCCATTATCATGTGAAGCCAAAAAAGGAATTTGCGTGAAATGTTATGGTCGAAACCTTGCTACTGGTAAAATGGTACAACGAGGTGAAGCTGTTGGTGTAGTTGCTGCGCAATCAATTGGTGAGCCTGGTACACAGTTAACATTGCGTACATTCCACGTAGGTGGTATTGCGAGTAACATTTCTGAAGAGAATAAGTTAACAGTAAAATTTGATGGTGTTGCAGAAATAGAAGATCTTAAGACTGTAAAATCTAAAGATAGTGAAGGTAAAACAGTTGATGTTGTTATCTCTAGAACTTCTGAATTGAAATTGGTTGATGCTAAAACAGGAATTGTTTTAAGTACAAATAATATACCTTATGGTTCATTCATTTATGTGAAGCCAGGAGACAAATTGAAGAAAGGTGATGTAGTTTGTCAATGGGATCCTTATAACGGTGTGATTATTTCAGAATTTGCTGGTAAAGTAAAGTATGAAAACATCGAGCAAGGTATAACGTATCAAGTTGAAATTGATGAGCAAACAGGTTTCCAAGAGAAGGTAATTTCAGAATCTAGAAACAAAAAGTTAATTCCAACCTTATTAATCGAAGATAAGAAAGGTGAAGTAATACGTTCTTACAACTTACCAGTTGGAGCACATATTATGATAGATGATGGTGAGAAAATTGAAATCGGTAAGATTTTAGTTAAGATACCTCGTAAATCTGCTAAAGCAGGTGATATTACAGGTGGTCTTCCTCGTGTAACTGAGCTGTTTGAAGCACGTAACCCTTCTAATCCTGCTGTAGTAAGTGCGATTGATGGCGTAGTTTCTTTTGGTAAAATTAAACGTGGTAACCGTGAGATTATAATCGAATCTAAATTAGGTGAGGTTAAGAAATACTTAGTAAAATTATCTAATCAGATTCTTGTACAAGAAAATGATTATGTTAAAGCTGGTATGCCTTTATCTGATGGTTCAATTACACCAAACGATATCTTAAATATCAAAGGGCCTTCTGCCGTTCAACAATACTTAGTGAACGAAGTACAAGAAGTATATCGTTTACAAGGTGTGAAGATTAATGATAAACACTTCGAAGTTGTTGTAAGACAAATGATGCGTAAAGTTAGAATTATTGATTCTGGTGATACAATCTTCTTAGAAAACCAATTGATTCACAAATCAGATTTCATTGAAGAAAATGATAAGATTTTCGGAATGAAAGTGGTTGAAGATGCTGGTGATTCAGAGAATTTGAAATCAGGTCAGATCGTAACGGTTAGAACATTAAGAGACGAAAACTCTAGCTTACGTAGAGAAGATAAGAATCTTGTAACAGCAAGAGATGCTAGTCCTGCGACTGCAACTCCAATATTACAAGGTATTACAAGAGCTTCGCTACAAACTAAGTCGTTTATATCGGCAGCATCGTTCCAAGAAACAACAAAAGTACTTAACGAAGCAGCTGTAAATGGCAAAGTAGATACACTCGAAGGACTTAAAGAAAATGTTATCGTTGGTCATAGAATACCAGCTGGTACAGGTGTTAGAGAATACGAACACATCATTGTAGGTTCTAGAGAAGAGTTTAATGAAATGATGAAGGCTAAAGAAGAGATGAACTTTAATTAAATGAGATTCAGACTTTATGAGCCAAAGGCAAAGTAAGGTCTGCTAGTCGAATTTATCCTGAACTTGATTCAGGATCTCAATAAAATGAGAATTAGTATTATAATAATTAAAGCCTTCAAGTTTATTACGTGAAGGCTTTTTTCATTATAATAGTGACGTCAGTTCGAGTGTTTTATTTTTCCATAGAAAAATAAAATGTATCGAGAACTGTCAAAAAAATAATTTAAAGATTTCCATTTTCATGGGAACTAAAAACAAGTCTAATATGGCAGACGAAAAAAATAATCCTAAAAAAGGACAAATTAATATTGAATTAGATGAGAAAGTAGCGGAAGGCACATATTCTAATTTAGCAATTATAAATCATTCAGTTTCTGAATTTGTAGTTGACTTTGTTAGTATTATGCCAGGAACGCCTAAAAGCAAAGTAAAGTCTAGAATTATATTAACACCGCAACATGCAAAACGGTTATTAAAAGCATTAGGTGATAATGTCACTCGTTTTGAAAAAGCACATGGTGAAATTAAAGATTACGAGCAACCTCCAATTCCATTGAATTTCGGACCAACCGGACAAGCATAGATTTTGAGAATTGGTTGTGCTCGAAATATTTTTTTGAGAGCAACCTCCAATTCCATTGAATTTCGGACCAACCGGACAAGCATAGATTTGAGAATTGGTTGTGCTCGAAATATTTTTTTGAGAGCAACCTCCAATTCCATTGAATTTCGGACCAACCGGACAAGCATAGATTTGAGAATTGGTTGTGCTCGAAATATTTTTTTGAGAGCAACATCAATTCCATTGAACTTTGGACCGACTATTCAAGCTTAAATATTTCAATGAGCATTAAATGTGACTAAATATTTCCTAAAACCTAATTATTGATATAACCAATAGTTTAAAATTAATTAATAGTTTTTTTCAATCAATATTGATTTAATTTTAATATAGTTTTAGGTGATATTATTTTTTCTACTTGTATTCTGTAATTATATCGAATAAAAGTGCTTTAAAAACGCTTAAAATAAGTTTAGACAATTTTATAAAGAATTTCTCTTAAATTAAAAAGCCTTTAGTAAGTAACTTACTAAAGGCTTTTTAATTAGTTTAAAGCTTTATTAAGCTACTTCTTTTTTGTTCAAATAGTACTGCAATGCACCTGATGGACATTTATTGATCTGATTTATAATGGTTTTAGTTTTTGCACCATTTAAATCAATCCAGGGAATTACAGAATTTCTAAATACATCTGAAAGTTGTTTAGCGCAAATGCCTGCATTTGCACAACAGCGAGGTTCGTAGGTCACAGTAATTTTTTCGTTACTGAAAACGTTTGCGTTATTATCCATAATAAGTAGATTAGTTTGGGGTTAATCTTATGTTTCAATGTATAATATTGAAGTTCAAGAATACTTATAATAACGATAAAAAACAAAATACATCGACGAAATACATAAATTTTAACACTTATTCGACAAAATACACATTAAATTTATTCAAATTCAGAGGTCATATGAAAGGTTATACTTGGGTACTTTTGCTGTGTCATCTGTAACGAAAACATAGAATCCGCTAAAAAAACCAATTGATTTTGTTTGTCTCTAGCCATGAAGCGTTGCTTCACTCTTAAAAACTCTTTAAATTCTTCACTCTTTTCATCTTCGGTTTGCACCCAACAGGCTTTATGAACGTTTAAGTTTTCATAGGTACACTTAGCTCCATATTCATGTTCTAATCGGTATTGAATCACTTCATATTGAAGCGCACCAACAGTACCTATTACTTTTCGTCCATTTAGATCTAAAGTAAATAATTGTGCTACACCTTCGTCCATTAGCTGATCTATACCTTTATATAGTTGCTTAGCTTTCATCGGGTCCGCATTATTAATATATCTAAAGTGCTCAGGCGAAAAACTTGGTACTCCTTTATAATTTAGTATTTCACCTTCTGTTAGTGTGTCT
This sequence comes from Winogradskyella sp. R77965, assembly GCF_044594915.1. Lineage (GTDB taxonomy): Bacteria > Bacteroidota > Bacteroidia > Flavobacteriales > Flavobacteriaceae > Winogradskyella. Next base: position 3,817,850 of record NZ_CP138990.1, read on the forward strand.
CCAATCTTAAAACTACCTGTATCTTGTAAACCAACTATATCACCAGGATATGAGATATCTACAATGGCTTTCTTTTCAGCAAAAAAGGCATTTGGACTAGAGAATTTTAGTTTTTTATTGTGCCTTACATGGAGATAAGGTGTATTACGTTTAAATTCGCCAGAAACAATTTTTACAAAAGCTAATCGGTTCCTGTGATTAGGATCCATATTGGCATGAATTTTAAACACGAAACCACTGAATTGTTTTTCATCAGGTTTTACTAAACGTTCTTCACTTTGTTTTGGTCTAGGTTTAGGCGCAATTTCTACGAAACAGTCTAGCAGTTCTCTTACTCCGAAATTATTTAATGCAGAACCAAAAAATACAGGTTGCTGATTGCCTTTTAAATAGTCAGTTTTACTAAACTCTGGATATATACCATTTACTAACTCGATTTCTTCACGTAACGTGTTGGCTGCATCTTCTCCAATAAGTTTGTCTAATTCTGGTGATGATAAATCCGATATCTCTATAGTTTCCTCTATATCCTTTCGACTGTCACCAGAAAATAAATTAATATTTTTTTCCCATAGATTGTATATACCTTTGAAGTCATAACCCATTCCTATGGGAAAACTGAGCGGTACAACTTTTAAGCCTAATTTTTGTTCTACTTCATCCAAAAGATCAAAAGCGTCCTTTCCTTCGCGATCTAATTTATTAATAAAGACTAGCATTGGTATATTTCGCATTCTGCAAACTTCAACCAGTTTTTCAGTTTGTTCCTCAACACCTTTGGCAACATCAATAACCACAATGACACTATCAACAGCCGTTAAGGTTCTAAAAGTGTCTTCCGCAAAATCCTTGTGGCCTGGCGTATCAAGTATATTAATTTTAATCCCATCATATTCAAATGCCAAAACAGAGGTCGCAACAGAGATACCACGTTGGCGTTCAATTTCCATAAAGTCGCTTGTAGCACCTTTCTTTATTTTATTGCTTTTTACGGCACCAGCTTCTTGTATGGCTCCTCCAAATAGCAGTAACTTTTCGGTCAGTGTTGTTTTACCAGCATCTGGATGTGATATTATTCCGAAGGTTCGTCGTCTGTTTATTTCTTTAATAAAACTCATAATATTTTTAAAAGCGAGTGCAAATATAATGGTATAAATAATAGTGATAATAAAAAATCGTATTGATTGTAAATTCGTTTGGAACTGAAATGGTGTATAAAACTTTTTTTGTATTTTAGCATTAACAAGATTTTAAAACTAATTTTCCTACTAAATATTTTGAAGTTGATTAATAGCTAATCTCTTCTAAAAAAAAAAGGCTTAAATGTATTTTAATGTGACCCTAATGTAATTTTTAGTGTCTTAGCTATAAATATATTATTAATTTTATCGAATGTAACCGCTAGATACGCCTAACGTATCTTACATTCAATATTAATTTTAAGATATTCTATTGTTTAATCGAATAATCTTAAAAAAAATTGTTTTATTACATTTCGTCGAATATATTTGTCATTTTATCGATGTTTTGTAAATATTTTTGAACAAACTGAATTATACATCAACTATAATAAAACTATGAAAATCTCTACTCGATTCTCGTTAAAACAATCTTTTACTTTACTTGTTAGCTTTACATTTTGCATGTTTGCACAAGTAGGTATGGCTCAATTGCACACATCTCCATCATGTAGTAATACAACAGCGTCAGGAACCTTAATTTGGGAAACAGCTCCAGCAAATTCGAGTGAATTTAATTGGACTCCTGGAGGTGCTCTAACTAATACTTTTAATGATATTTCTGGTTCAGGAGTAAACACAACAATTACATTTTCTGGTGATACAGCAGCCTTTGATCCATGGAATTTTGCAACGACATTTCCTACGCCGGAAGTATGGACAGATAGTGGTGTTGAGGCATTACAGTTTTTTACTGGTGGATTTAATGCAACAGGTATTACAATTACAATAACATTTTCTCAGCCAGTAAACGAGGTAGGGTTTGACTTAGCGCACCTTAACACAGATGGAACCAATGGTGATTTATTCACTATTACAGCTTCGGAAGTAGGTGGAGGAACAATTTTCCCTATATTTACATCTTCTCCAACACCATCTTATTCAACTAATGCTGTTGGTGTAGTAGATTCTACTGTTAATAGCACCACAGGAAATAATGATGAGGTAGGAGTGAATTTTAGTAGTACAAACGGTATAAATTCCATAACTTTAGTTTGGGATGAGTGCTCAGTCTGTACTGCTGGCACAGCTCATGGCTCGGCAATTCAAGATATTTCTTTTTGTGTTGCAGGAGCAGCACCATGTAGTATTTCTTCAATTACATCTTCTAATGAATCAGTATGTGATGATAATAGTACATCTTCAAATATTGCAGATGATACATTTACTGCAGATATTACAGTAACGTTTGCTAATGTACCTGCGTCAGGGACATTAGATTTATCAGGTGATGGTACAGCTTCAGTTTCCGTAGTAGGTTTAACATCACCTCATACATTTACAGATGTTACACTACCAGCTAATGGTAATGACATATCTCTTACTGCAGAATTTTCAGCGGATAGTACTTGTACATTTGACAATACTAATGTATTCACGGCACCATCAGAATGTAGTGATGACGGTTGTTTCGATTCTATACCAGAAGGTAGCCCTACAGCTCAGATACCAGGAGGTGATATTACATTAGATGTAACGGGTTCAGGTGGTAATTCTAGTGCTATACTTAATTCTATAGCTATTGCAGGAGAACCGAGCCCTTTCACAGGGTTTTACATACCTAGTCAGGTAAATTATCAATTTACCAATCCTGGTATTTCAAATCAATTTATCGATGATATGTCGGTTGCGGGTTCAAATATCATTGATGGACCAGCTGTATTTGATCCAGAACTTTTAGAAACATTTTCGGATAGAGATTTAACACATTATTTAGCTGCTGATAACCAGATTGTTAATACCGATTATGTACAGATTCGTTACGATGCGCCAATTACATCAGCAAGAAATAGATATGTAGCAGTTACTGAAAGAAATGGAAATAACCGTGTTAGAGTTCAGGCATTAGATGCCTCTGGAAATTTAATAGGAACTGCTCAAGAGATAAATCCTGGGAATTATTTTGATACAGGAGTACCAGCGATACCAAGTACCGGAGGAGCGCCTCAAAATATTGGAATGGCTGTTTATCCTTTAACAAGTTTTGTAACATCAGGAATTGGTATTCATGGTTTTAGAGTGACACAGTCAGGAGCAGCTGGAAATGATGGTGGAGATGGAAAAGTTTTTGTAATGTTTGATCCAGCATTCTTAACACCACCGCCAACTATTGATGTGACTACAAGCTCAGTTCAACCAACATGTCCTGCAAATGAAGGATCAATCACAGTTGATGCAACTGATAATGGAGGTGGTACAATAGAGTACAGTTTAAATAGTCTTAGTGGTACAAATGACCAAGGATGGCAAGCGTCTGATACATTTAATAATTTACCGCCAGATGCATATACTATAGTAGTAAGATATCAGGCAACACCTGCATGTTTAGCAACTTCAATTAATCCTATTGTATTAGACGATGCGTGTTGTAATATTACAGATATTTCAGTTTCTAATATAGATGCATGTAATGATAATGGTACGACTACCAACTTATCAGACGATACATTTACAGCAGATATTGTTGTGACATTTGTGTCAGCACCTGCTAGTGGTACACTAGATTTAACTGGAGACGGAACAGCTTCAGTTTCAGCTGTAGGCTTAACATCTCCTCACACATTTGTAGATGTAGTATTTCCTTCAAATGGCAGTGTTATTGGTTTAACAGCTACATTTTCTGCTGAAAATATTTGTCCATTTGAAGACACCAATGTATTCACTGCACCATTTGAATGTAGTGATGATGCATGTGATGATGTTATACCAGAAGGTAGCCCTACAGCTCAGATACCAGGAGGTGATATTACATTAGATGTAACGGGTTCAGGTGGTAGTTCTAGTGCTATACTTAATTCTATAGCTATTGCAGGAGAACCAAGCCCTTTCACAGGATTTTACATACCTAGTCAGGTAAATTATCAATTTACCAATCCTGGTATTTCAAATCAATTTATCGATGATATGTCTGTTGCGGGTTCTAATATCATTGATGGACCAGCAGTATTTGACCCAGAACTTTTAGAAACATTTTCGGATAGAGATTTAACACATTATTTGGCTGCTGATAACCAGATTGTTAATACGGATTATGTACAGATTCGTTACGATGCACCAATTACATCAGCAAGAAATAGATATGTAGCAGTTACTGAAAGAAATGGAAATAACCGTGTTAGAGTTCAGGCATTAGATGCCTCTGGAAATTTAATAGGAACTGCTCAAGAGATAAATCCTGGGAATTATTTTGATACAGGAGTACCAGCGATACCAAGTACCGGAGGAGCGCCTCAAAATATTGGAATGGCTGTTTATCCTTTAACAAGTTTTGTAACATCAGGAATTGGTATTCATGGTTTTAGAGTGACACAATCAGGAGCAGCTGGAAATGATGGTGGAGATGGAAAAGTTTTTGTAATGTTTGATCCAGCATTCTTAACACCACCGCCAACTATTGATGTGACTACAAGCTCAGTTCAACCAACATGTCCTGCAAATGAAGGATCCATCACAGTTGATGCAACTGATAATGGAGGTGGTACGATAGAGTACAGTTTAAATAGTCTTAGTGGTACAAATGATCAGGGATGGCAAGCGTCTGATACATTTAATAATTTACCGCCAGACAATTATAACATAGCTGTAAGATATCAGGCAACACCAACATGTACAGCCGTTTCTATTAACCCTATTGAATTAATTAGTGCTGTTTGTC